>JAISVZ010000145.1 GCA_031271295.1 Clostridiales bacterium
CCGACGAAGTTGTTGACGCTAAGTGGGTTACGCGGCAGGAGTATATTGATATGTGCGGGCAAGAATTATTGGCTCCGCCGGTACGGGATTTTTGGGAGTTGTATTTCAATTTTACAAAATATAATTTATAAGAAGGTTGCGGTTAGTTTTTTACGTGGCAATTACCAAACGGAGGAGCAAATATGGATATTTACATGCCGATGTCTACGACTGTAAGGCACAATAAAATTTGCGATATTTGGCAGTTTAAAAAATATAAAATAAAAGAAAGAAGTGAAAAAAATGTTAGAGCTTGAGCAATTAAAGCAGGAAATCAGGCAATACGAAAAGAAAATTACAGAAATGGGGGCTTCACTTTGACGTCGCAGGGGCGAGGTTAAAAGAAGAAAAACTTACGGAGCAAACCGCCGCGCAGGATTTTTGGCTTGACATGGAAACCGGGCAGAAGGTTTTACAGGAAATAAAGGTTCTGAAAACCAAAATATCCGATTACGACAGGCTTTACAACGAATATGAGGATTTAATAACCCTCATTGAATTGGGGTTAGA
The DNA here is from genome assembly GCA_031271295.1 of Clostridiales bacterium. Taxonomy (GTDB): domain Bacteria; phylum Bacillota; class Clostridia; order Lachnospirales; family WQUN01; genus JAISVZ01. The sequence continues at coordinate 550 of JAISVZ010000145.1, forward strand.
GGAACAGGACGAATCCATTTACGCCGAATCCAAAAAATTATCCGAAACTTTTGTGGAAAACTACGAGAATTACAGGATTAGAGCGCTTTTGGACGGCGAATTTGACAAAAACAACGCCATTTTAACCCTCCATTCAGGCGCGGGCGGAACCGAAAGCTGCGATTGGGCGCTGATGCTTCTGCGAATGTACACGAAATGGGCGGAAAAGAGCGACTATAAGGTAGAAATACTGGACATTTTAGACGGCGATGAAGCGGGCATTAAATCCGTAACTTTGCAAATAACCGGGGAAAACGCGTTCGGGTACCTTAAGAGCGAAAAAGGCGTTCACCGTCTTGTGCGTATTTCGCCGTTCGATTCTTCCGGCAGAAGGCACACGTCCTTTGCGTCCTGCGACGTAATGCCGGAAATAGACGACGATATTGATTTTGAAATAGACGAGGAGGATTTAAAGGTGGATACCTACCGTTCCAGCGGGGCGGGCGGGCAGCACGTTAACAAAACCGAATCGGCTATAAGGATTACGCATATTCCGACGGGGGTTGTTGTTCAGTGCCAAAACGAAAGGTCGCAGCACAAAAACCGCTCAACGGCTATGAAAATGCTAAAATCGAAATTGTACGAAATAAAACAGCAGGAGCAGATGGCAAAAATGCAGGATATCCGCGGCGACGTTAAGGACATTGCGTGGGGCAGCCAGATACGCTCTTACGTATTCCACCCGTACAATATGGTAAAAGATCACCGTACCAATACGGAAACGGGTAATGTAACGGCAGTTATGGACGGCAACTTAAACCAGTTCATGAACTCATATTTGGGATGGATTCATAATGCGTGAAATAAAAATTAACGCGGAGGTATCCGGCGGCAGGCTGGATAAATTTTTGCTGAAATACATGCCAAAAGCAGGCAAGGCGTTTGTTTACAAAATGCTGCGCAAAAAAAATATAACTCTTAACGGCGCTAAAGCCTGCGGAAACGAAATTTTGAAGGATAGGGACATTCTGCGGCTTTATCTTGCGGAAGAAACTATCGAAAAATTTCGCTCCTCGGAAAAAAACGTGCCGGATGCGCCTGCGGCTGGTACCGGTAGGCTTGATATTGTTTATGAAGACGAAAATATTTTGATATTGAACAAACCGCCTGGGCTGCTTTCGCAACCGGCGGCTGGGTTCGGCAAAAAAGCGGATTCGCTTATCGGCAGGGTTAAGGCTTATCTGTTAAATGAAAACGAAATGTCAAAGCAAAACGTGGCGCTAAATAAAGATGGCATTTCAAAGCAAAACATTGCGCAAAATAAAAATGACATGTCAAAGCAAAACGTGGCGCATGATGAAAACCCATTGGCAAGCACTTGCGCAATAGCAAACCGTCTGGACAGAAACACGTCCGGGCTTGTGCTGTGCGGCAAAAACCTTGTGGCGGTGCGGGAACTTAATAATGCGCTTGCCGAAGGGAAAATAAAAAAAATATATCACGCGGCGGTTTATGGCACCATGCGCGAAGAGGTTACGCTTAGGGATTATTTCGTAAAGGATGGGGAATCGAACACCGGGTTTATTAAAAACCCCGATGAATTGCAAAAATCCGCTTTACCGTCTGAATCCGGTTTAAATCAAAAATCCGCTTTATCGCATGAACCCGGTCTAAATCAAGAATCCGCTTTACCGCAAAACCCAACTTTTTCGCAAAAACACGCTTTAAATCAAAATTTTCGCGAAAAGGAAATTATTACGCGTTTTAAGCCGCTGCATTCCAAAGACGGGTTTTCACTTATAGAAGCGGAGCTTATTACCGGCAGGTCGCATCAAATACGCCTGCATTTACAAAGCGCCGGGTATCCGGTTCTGGGCGATAAAAAATACGGAAACGCCGCAGCAAACGCCAAAGCCGAGGATTATTTCGGCGCAGCGCTTCAAAGCCAGCTTTTACACGCGTTTAAGCTTAGTTTTGCAACCGACGGAAAACTTGCATATTTAAACGGCAAAGAGTTTACAGCAAAACCGCCGTTTATTTTTTCGAACGTTGCGGACAAAATAAAATAAGCCGCAAAGCGGCGGAACGGAGAGAAAACATATGAAGGCAATTATACTCGCGGCGGGGTACGCCACACGGCTCTATCCGCTTACTAAGGACAGACCAAAACCGCTTTTGCCGGTGGCAGGCAAACCCATTATTGAATACATTATGAGCGAAATTGAAAAGATAGACACGATAGACACGGTTTATGTGGTAACAAACCACAAATTTGCCGCGCATTTCGAAGAGTGGGCAAAAACCTATGTATGCCCGAAGGCGCTTAAAATAATAGACGACGGCACAACGGACGAAAATAACCGCCTTGGCGCGATAGGCGATATTTCATTTGTTATAAATCAGGAAAAAATAGACGAGGAGCTTTTGATTATTGCCGGGGATAACCTGTTTACTTTTTCGCTTGCGGAATATTTTGATTTTTACCGGGAAAAACATGGCGACTGCGTATGCGCGAAAAAAGTAGCCGATACGGAAGCTCTTAAGCAGCTTGCGGTTGCCGTAACGGACACGGACGGAAAAATTCTTGAATTAATTGAAAAACCGAAAACCCCGCCGTCGGACCTTGGCGTGTACGCGGCTTACATATACACAAAGGATACTGTGCGTATGTTTGCGGATTATTTAGCCGAAGGAAATTTGCCGGACGCTCCGGGTTATTTTGTGCAGTGGCTTTACAAACGCAAGAGCGTTTTTGTGTACGTAATGAACGGCGAATGCTACGATGTTGGCACGCACAAGCTCTACGACGAGGTAAACGAAATTTTTAGAGCGCAGAAGCTGAATTGAATTTTTTCTCTGCTCCGGCAGAATTCGAAAATGCCGCAAAGCTTGCAAACAATTTTTCAGCGGTTTTTTCTTAAGGCACTATCGGGTGTATGCGTTTCCATGGAAAGGGTGCGGATAAATGCACTATGAATTTAATCCAACGCTAAAAGTACCGTTGAGTTTAGTAAATCCTTTGCAGCTTTCGGCTGTAAAAGAGTTATTATCCCGCCCTATCCCTGATGAAGTTCTCGGCATAGTGCTTTTTGGAAGCAGTTTAACGTTGTATTGCGATTTATACAGCGACCTTGATTTGGTTTTTGTGGTTGAAGACAGTTCAAACGAAGAGCTTTCTCGGAAAATATATAAGGCTTTTCGGAAACTGGGTAAACCCGCCGATATACTGATTATGGATAAAGACGATTTAACCGACCCGCCGAGGGGTTCGGTGGAGTATGAAGTGTTAAAGAATGGAGTAATAGTATATGCCAAAGGCAAAAATCTCACTGCTTGATAGAGCTAAAGGCGATTTAAAAATAGCTAAACTAAATTTGGAACACGGAAACAACGATGATGTTATTTTGGATATTGTTGCATATCATTGCTCGCAATGCGCGGAAAAACTCATAAAATACATAATATTGCAGGAAGGGAATGATTACACGCCCGACCATAGAACAGAAATGTATTTGGAGGATCTGCGTAATGATAAGGCGCGTAAGCTAATCGAATCAATCGCCGAGGATTTGGATAGATGGTCAACCACAATAAGATATGCCGGTTCAATAAAGTCAAGCAAGAGAGCTGTTGAAAAAGCGATTTCCGTATGCGAAGAGTTGCTGAATTTAATTGACGAAATAGGAAAACCCGTTCCAGTTGACATTGAATTGCCCCCTGTAAAATCTTTGTTTGAGGGCTAAAAAAGAAAACTGCACAGCAAAATTTCTAAAAAGCCCACTGCATCAATCGCCATACAGCGGGCTTTTATAGTGCGGTTAATCCCCTATCTTTCCTCTCCCCAAAGCACTCCCCTTGCCCCGGACGCAACATATATTCTGCCGAACACGCGCGGGTCGCCGGTGATGCTTGTTATACTTCCGTACATTTGTTTATCCGTATTTATACGGGCAAAGCTCTTACCCTCGTCCGCCGAGCGCCAGAATCCGTATTCGCCGTTAATAATTCCGTTAATATACAGCGTTTTAAACTCGCTCCCCGGCGCAGCCATGCCCATACCCTGCCTGAAAACGGCGCATCCCTCCGGCGTAATTCGCTCAAAGGCCGGGTTTTGCGGCTGCTCACTGTAATCTATTCGCCAAAGCCCGCCGTAACCCGCGGCAATCCAAACCACATTTTTGCCGGATTCCGCCCGTATCTCCGCCGGAGTATTTCCGTCTATCCCGCCAAGCTCTAACGGTATAAAATTATCCGGCCTATTTATGGGATAAAAACAGCGCCCGCCGTCCGTGCTCACATAAAACGATGAATCGTTGCCAAACCCGTAAAATATATCCGGGTTTATTCTGTCCGCCAATACTTTTAACGTTTTTGCCTCAATCGTTTTATTTATAATCCGCACCTTTTCCCATGTCTTTCCACCGTTGTCGGTGCGAACCGCCGCGTTTGACGGCAAAATTTTATGCTCCGCAACACACCAAATTATTGTTTTGCCATCCGCGGATACCGCGCACCACCCCGAATTTGTGTTGGGACGGCGAATTTTCGCAATAAGTTCGTCAACTTGCGGGGAAAGCCCCGTAGGGTCGTTCAGCCTTTCCCAGGACGCGCCCTGATTTTGAGTTACAATAAGCCCGCCCGTGGTTTTTCCTGTCCAATTGCCTCTTGCGGTTACCGCCACAAACTGCGGATTACTCTCCGGAAAATCCGCGCATTGGCATGTGATGTAGCGGTTTCCGTTTTCATCGGCAAACGAATTTTCCGGCGCTTTGGTAAGGTCGGCAAAAGCGAAGCCGCCCAAATCGCCTATCACATCCAGCAAATGCACATCACCCGCGGGCGGGCTTGAAACGCCAAGGTGTACGGTTTCCTCAAGCCCCGCGCAAGACGGTTCCCATTCGGAGGTTTTGCCGTTTGCGGCATCCATTAAATTTTCGCTCATAAAAATACCCGTACCGGTGTTAAACAAAACGCGGCTGCTGTTTAGCGGATCAATTTTTATATCGGAAAGCCAGTGAATAAGGCTGCCGCCGCCGTTATATTCCGGCTTCATATACGAAACGGTAAAATTTATGTACCCCGTTTCCAGCCCGCGCAAAATTACGCGCCAGTTTTCCCCGTAATCATCGGATAAAAAAACCGCGTCCTTATAAGAATTAACCGTAGTTGCCACAATACGCCCCGGATGGTTTGAATCCGCGCAGATTCCGCTAAAGCCGCAGTCGGCTAAATTTTGCGGCGTAATATCCTTGCTAAATACCGGGCAAAGCGCATCTTTCGGCCAGTGGTAGCGCAAAATACGCCCCGTTTGCCTGCCGCCGCTGTCGCAACCGTAACCTTCAAAACCCTTTGACGGACTGATACGGGACGCCATTGTTACAAAAAACTTGCCGCCCGAAAAAGTGCAGCGCTGACCAACAAAGCCCGGATAAAACCCTTCAGCGGGAGGCTCCGGCTGACCTGGCATAATATGAAAGCTTTCGCCGCCGTCGTTTGAATAATACAGACTTTCGCCGCGTGTTTTGCCGTCCGGCGAATTGTTTTGCCCGCTTGTTGCAACCACCATTTTAAGTGTGCGTTCGCCTCTTTCCTCTTCCGGATACAGCCAAACAAAGGTTATATTTGTTTCCTCGTTCCTTCCCGCCGCTTTAACGGGCAGTTTCCTCCAAGCTTCGCCGCGGTTTTCCGAAATAAAAAGCCCGTCGCGCATGGTTCCCATGTATAAAATATTTTCGTTTAACCTATCAACGGCAAGGCGCTCCCCGGTGCTTCTGCCCGGCGCGTTACCGTGAACAGAACCGGGAAAGGGAAAATACGAAAAAGTTTCTCCCCTATCTTCGGAGCGGCAAAAATAATTTTCCTTCCAAGACCCGGAGACGATATACAGCCTGTTTGGGTTTTGCTCGTCAACGGCAATTGAAAGCGGGTAGTTTTCCCAGTTGCCAAGCGCTGTTACATGGTCGGTTAAGCATTCCCATGTTTTTTGCTCAAAATTGTACCTGTATACACCGCCGATATCCGTTCTGGTGTATAAAATTCCCGCCTTTTTCGGGTGGAAAACAAAACCGGTAACAAAACCGCCTCCGGGTACGGAGGCATGGCGGTATTGATATGGAATGTCCGGCAAACGCGTAATTTTTTTTTCGGTTTTCATTGGTATCTCCCATCTTTGGCTTTTATTTTGTGTTAGCTTCAAAACTTAGATTACTGCATTTATTATGCCAAATAATTTTACGTATTTCAAGCGGTAGTTACTTTTCACACACTGCTGAAAATATGGATAGTATGGATCAAAAAATAACACTTGCAGTTAAAAGCAGAAAATGGTATTATGTTTTCAAATTGAATACAATAAAGGCATTGACGAGGAGGAGTACATTCTTTCCAAAGCAAAGAGAGGGAGCGGTTGGTGCAAGCGCCCGTTAGGAAAGTGTGGAAGGTAGCCTCTGAGCTGTGAACCGAACGGAAAATATTGTCCAAGTAGGCTTCAACGGAGTTTCCGCCGTAATAAGGAAAGCGGTATCGGATGGCGTAGTGCCGCCCCGTACCGTCAGAGCGCAGAGAGTAATTCTCTGAATTTGGGTGGTACCACGCGCAATAAATGTTCGCCCCAAGCAGTAGCTTAATACTGTTTGGGGTTTTTTATTGTATTCGGTTAAACTTAAATTTGGAGGGTTTAATGTGGAAAAACGCTATGATTTTACACAAATTGAAAAACAAGTGCAGGATTTTTGGGAAAAGGAACAAATTTACCGGTTTAACGAAAACGCCGAAGGGGAAATATACTCCATTGATACGCCGCCGCCAACTGTAAACGGAAACTTGCATATCGGGCATTTATTCTCGTATACGCAAGCGGAAATTAACGCTCGTTTTCGCCGGATGCAAGGGCAGAATGTATTTTATCCTTTCGGTTTTGACGATAACGGGCTGCCAACGGAACGCCTTGTTGAGCGCGAGGAAGGTATCCGCGCAAATTCGCTGCCGCGCAGTGAGTTTATAAAAAAATGCATGAACTCTACCGAAAAATATGAGGACGAATTTAAGACTTTTTGGAAATCCCTTGGGTTCTCGGTTGATTGGTCGTTGGAATATCAAACTATCAGCCCGGCTGTAATGAAAATTTCGCAAAATTTATTTTTAGAACTTGTTGAAATGGGAAAAGCGTACACGAAGGAATCTCCGGTTCTTTGGTGCCATGAGTGCCAAACCTCGATAGCTCAAGCGGAACTTAATACCGTTGAATCAAAAACCGCATTCAGCTATATTCCGTTTTTTGTTGACGGCTATCCGCTTGAAGTTGCCACAACCCGCCCGGAATTACTGTACGGCTGCGTATGCCTTTTTGTAAATCCGAACGATAAAAGGTACCGGGAATATGTAGGAAAATCGGCTGTGGTTCCCCTGTATAATTACGAAATCCCAATTCTGACAGACGAAAAAGTTGGCATCGGCAAGGGCACCGGCGTTGTTATGTGCGCCACCTTTGGCGACAGTACCGACGCGCAGTGGTATGCCGAGTACAATCTGCCGTACCGCAGGGTTATTATGCCAAACGGTAATATTGCAAGCGATATTGCCTACATCGGCGGTATGACAATTCTTGATGCGCGCAAAGAAATAACGCGTCTGCTTGACGAACGGGGGTTATTAATCAAATCCGAAACAATAACGCACACTGTTGGAACGCATGAACGCTGCGCAACTCCGGTTGAAATTATACCCTCGCGGCAATGGTATATTGATATTTTGAGCGAACGGGAGAAATTTTTAAAAGCGGCAGATGAAATAAACTGGTACCCCGCAAATATGAAAAACCGTTATATCGCTTGGGTTGAAAACTTGAAATGGGATTGGTGCATATCCCGCCAGCGCTATTTTGGAGTGCCTTTCCCGGTTTGGTATTGCAAGGCTTGCGGGAACGCGGTTTTCGCAGAAAAGGATCAGCTTCCCGTTAATCCGCTTGAAACCGCATATAACGGCGTTTGCGAGTGCGGCTGTGCGGAATTTGTACCGGAGAGCGCGGTTTTCGATACTTGGGCAACGTCAAGCGTTACGCCGCAAATAAACGAGCGGCTTGGGCTTAAACTTACGCCTATGAGTATGCGCACGCACGCGCACGAAATAATTCGCACTTGGACATTTTATACAATTGTACGTAGCTTGTACCACACCGGCGGCATACCGTGGAGGGACCTGATGATATGCGGCTTTATACTAACCAAAACCGGCGAGAAGATAAGTAAATCCAAAAGCAATAACGAAGTTGACCCCAAACACTTAATAGCCGCCCATTCCGCCGACGTTCTGCGGTATTGGACTGCGGGCGCACGCCTTGGAACAGATACCTACTTTTCGCCGGATGAGCTTTCTATTCCAAAACGCTTTATCACCAAGCTGTGGAACGCCGCCAAGTTCGCAATTTCGCACCTGCGGGATTTTGAGCTGCCGCAATGCCGCACCTGCGGGATTCTGAGCCTGCCGCATTATCGCAACTGCGGGATTTTGAGCCTGCCGCAATGCCGCACCTGCGGGATTTTAAACCTGCCGCAATGCAGGAGCTTTTGCCCGTTGACAGGTGGATAATGGAGCGCGTTAACGAAACCTCCGCGGTTGCCGCGAATTTGCTGAGCGAATATGAAATTGGCTCCGCGAGGCACGCGGTTGACGAGCTTTTCTGGAAGGATTTTTGCGACAACTATATTGAACTTGTAAAGGAACGTCTGTACCGGCCGGATATTCACGGCAACGAAGAACGAAGAAGCGCCCAATACGCGTTATACTACGCGATGCTGAATATTCTTAAGCTGTATGCTATCTACGTTCCGCATATCACGGAGTGTATCTATCAGGAATATTTCAGGCAATATGAGAAATCCGTTTCAATTCATCTTACGCTTTGGGTAAAAGCGCCCGGCATAGACAATGCGCTTATTGCGTTCGGCAAAAAATAAAAGATACCTTATCTGAAGTACGAAAGTACAAATCTGACCGCAGCCTTTCCATGCGTTCGCAGATGGAAGCGCTTACGATTGTAACGGATAGTACCTTTTATAGCTGGTTTGAGAAAACACGGAAAGATTTACAAGCCTGCACCCAGGCTGAAGAAATTATTATAGTACAGTAAATTAAAGCGGGCGGCCGGCATACCAATTTTGCATCATGCCAACCGCCCGCTTTTCTTATTTTTTCACATATTTTTATCCGAATACCGCCAGCAAAAACCCTGCGGCAACTGCGGAACCTATAACGCCCGCCACATTCGGCCCCATGGCGTGCATAAGCAGAAAGTTTGTGGGGTTATACTTGCGGCCCTCGTTTTGAGAAACGCGCGCCGCCATAGGCACAGCCGAAACGCCCGCGGAACCTATAAGCGGGTTAACCTTGCCGCCTGTAACCCAGTACATAACCTTGCCGAAAAATACTCCGCCCACGGTTGAGAACGAAAACGCAAGAAGGCCCAAAACAATTATCTTTATAGTGTCAAGCGAAAGGAAGCCGATATTCGCGCCGGTAACAGGATCCGCCAAAAAACCTACGGACGTTCCGCCAACCGTTAACGAAAGGAATATTGTAACAATGTTCATCATCGCGTTTTGCGCGGTATCGCTCAACCTGTCCACAACTCCGCATTCCTTTAAGAGGTTGCCGAACATAAGGCAACCGATAAGCGGCGCAACCGAAGGCAGTACCAGCGTAACGAAAATTGTAACGGCAATGGGGAAAATTATGCGCAGTTCTCTGGAAGCCGGTTTATCCTGCTTCATAACAACCTCGCGTTCCTTTTTCGTGGTCATAAGTTTCATTATAGGCGGCTGAATAAGCGGTATAAGCGCCATATACGAATACGCCGCAACAGCTACCGCGCCCAAAAGATGCGGCGCTAATTTTGTTGTTAAAAATATTGCGGTTGGACCGTCCGCGCCGCCGATAATTCCTATGGACGCCGCCTCCGCCCAGTCGAACCCTAAAACTCTGGCTATAAGCAGAGCCAAGTATATTCCAAGCTGTGCCGCCGCGCCAAGAAGCAGCGAAGACGGGCGGGCAAGCAGAGGACCAAAATCCGTCATAGCGCCGACGCCTAAAAATATAAGGCACGGGTAAATTCCGAGTTTTACGCCCAAGTACAAAACATCAAACAAGCCGCCGTTATGCAAGATGTTTGCGTAATCAAGCTTTGCCGGGTCGCCCTGGAACAGCTCCATATGCATAAGCCCGCTGAACGGCAAGTTTGTAAGCAGCATTCCGAACGCTATTGGCAAAAGCAAAAGAGGTTCAAACCCTTTTACTATGGCAAGGTATAAAAGAACGCACGAAACAACTATCATAACCGCGTTTTCCCAGTGCATAGAAAGCCCCACAAAACCCGTGGATTCAAACAGGGTTTGCATTGTTTCACCGATATTCATCAAAAGCCCCCCTTACGCCAGCACGATAAGCGCGTCTCCGGTGTTTATCGAAGCGCCCTGCGTAACTAAAATTTGAGAAACGGTGCCGTCCGCCGGTGCGGGTATTTCGTTTTCCATTTTCATTGCCTCAATAAGCGCCACAATCTGCCCGGCTTTAACCGCATCGCCCACTTTTACCGGAATTGAAAGCACAGAACCCGGCAAAGGAGAACTTATGGTTGTGCCGCCCGCGGAAGAAACCGCCGGTGCGGATACGGCAGGAGCCGCCGGAGCCGAAACAGCGGGAGCCGGCGCAGGGGATAACGGCGCGGCAACTGCCGCAGGAGAAGCCGATGCCGCCGCAACATTAACAATTTCGGCAGCTCCCTGCTCCACTTCCACCTCATATACTTTTTCATTAATCGTAATATTATATTTCATAACCTCCGAAAACTCCTTTCCGATTTTATAAGCGTATTTCTTATTAAGTTCAAAACTTCCCGCCGTAACATGCGCACTTTTATCCCGAATGGATTTAACCTTTAATTCGGTAAGGGCAATTTCCGTTTCCTGCGCGATAATTGCAAGCAAAAGTGCCGCCGTTTTATCGTCCACGGTGTTTAATTTAACCTCTCCGGCATAGGCGGGAGCGGCTGCGGGCGGTGCTGCGGAAGTAGCTGCGGCAATTAGCGAAGCAATATGCGCGGCGTCATTTTTTTCCTCAGAGGATTCCGGCTTTACCAAAGTGTCTATTACCACGCGCAAAACCTTCATCATTATTAATAGAGCGATTAAAACGAAAAACACTATAGCCATTCCAAGCAGCGCATACTGAAGGGATTCCGGTACGCTTGAAAAATCAAGCACAGATTGTAGTATCATATCTTTCCATCTTTCCTTTCTGAAATAATTAAATTCTTTGAATAATGTAACGTACCTTGTTTTCCTCCTTTTGCCCGCGCATACCGAAGTATTTTAGCGCAACCTGCGGAAAGAGAATATAACTTAATACATCATCCTCGCTGCGGGCAATACCTTCGGTATCCGCCCTGCCCTGCTTCATACCGTCAAGCAGTAAATCCGCCGGGCGTCCGGCAAACGGTTCGCTGCCCTCCAAAACCTTTGAGGAAAGCTCATAGTCTATCTGACCGGGCGCTTTGCCGTATTCGCCTTTGATGTACGCCTTTATTTCCTTAGAAATATTTTTATATCTTTCCCCCGAAAGGATGTTGTTTACAGCCTGAACGCCCACCATTTGCGAAAGCGGCGTTACCAGCGGCGGATACCCCATCTCTTCCCTTACTCTCGGCGTTTCGTGCAAAACTTCCTCCAACCTGTCTATCGCGTTTTGCGCCTTAAGCTGTGATACAAGGTTGGAAAGCATTCCGCCCGGAATTTGATATTCAAGCGCTTCCGCGTCCGTACTTAAAACATACGGGTCGAGTAAACCGCTTTTAATGTATTCTTCCTGAACTTCCTTAAAATAATCGTTAATTTTTTTAAGAGCGCCGAAATTTACGCCCGAATCCTTACCCATGTATTTTACCAAATGCCCCATTGTTTCCGTTGCGGGCTGGCTTGTACCCCCGGAAAAACAGGATATCGCGGTATCAATAACATCCGCGCCCGCTTCAATTGCTTTAAGGTATGTCATATACCCCATGCCGGTTGTACAGTGGGTGTGCACATGCAGGCGCAAATTGGTTTTTTCCTTTATTCCGCGCACAAGGTTATACGCGTCCACCGGGTTTAAAATCCCCGCCATATCCTTTATGCAAAGCGACGACGCGCCCATATTTTCCATTTCGCCCGCAAGGTTAATAAAGTATTCGATATTGTGTATCGGGCTTACGGTATAGGATACCGCAACCTGCGCTTCCGCCTTGTTTTTCAGCGTTTCGTCTATAGCGGTTTGAAGGTTTCGCAAATCGTTTAACGCGTCGAAAATTCGGATAACATCAATTCCGTTTGCTACCGCGCGTGAAATAAACGCCCTAACAACATCGTCCGGAAAATGCTTGTACGCCACAAGGTTTTGACCGCGCAAAAGCATTTGAAGCTTGGTTTTTTTGCAAACCGCCTTTATTTTGCGAAGCCTCTCCCAAGGGTCCTCGTTAAGGTAGCGCAGGCAGGAATCGAACGTTGCCCCGCCCCAGCACTCAAGCGAGTAGTAATTTGCGTTGTCCAAGTCGTGCAGTACCGGTTCGAACTTTTCAAACGGCATTCTTGTCGCTATAAGCGACTGCGTGGCGTCACGCAGTATTGTTTCTGTAAAGCGAATATCAGCCATGTATAAATCCTCCTTAGGATAATGGGCGAGCGGCGCGGCGCTTTTTCCGCGCAGCCGGCCTTTGGATGTATGCGCCTGTATACGCGCAGATTTTCACCTGCGCAACGGCGTTGTAATAGCATAGCGAGCGGAGCGAACTTGCGTAAGAAACTATTCTCGCTGAAGCGCTTTTGAAATAAGCGTAAAAAACTCCTGAAAATCCTTTTTGGCATTGTCGAAAATTCCGCTTTTTATAACGCTTATTAAAACCACGGTTATAACAGGAGCTAAAATAATACCAGCAACACCCGCCATTTTAAGCCCCACAAATGTGGAAAGAAGCGCAAGAAACGGCGAAAGACCGGTTTGGCTGCTCATAATTTTAGGCTCCGCCAACCTTCGTATTAAGAAAAACACAAAGCACAGGCTTAAAAGAAAAACCGCCTTTACCGCGTCGCCGCTTAAAACGCACACAATCGCCCACGGCACAAGCACAACGGAAGAACCCAAAAACGGCAGAAAATCTATCAGCGCAAGAATAAGAGCAATAAGAAACGCGTAATCCTGCCGGTAAATTGTCAGGGCGAAAAACATCACCACAAACGCGATAGACGATAGCAGAATCTGCGCTTTAACATAACCCGCGAAAGCCGCCTTTGCGGAATTTTTTAAAATAACAAAGCGCTTATATACGGGCGAATCGCTGAAGCGCGAAAAATACACGCCGATTTTCGGATAATCCACCGTAAGAAAATACGCGGCAACAATAAAAACCATTGAGGAAAAAACAACGTTGCCTATACCTATGGTAACATCCTTCGTATTGGTAAGAAACCCGTCAGCGTTTCCGGCAAAACGCTCCGAAAGCCATTGCGAAAGGGGGCCGGTAAAATTAGCCAAAGCGTCCTCCATATTCCCCGGAAGGTACTCTGTAAGCCAATCGAACCTTTGCAATATTCTTTGGTAGGACAAAACAAAATATTCCGTTAACGCGGGAATATTTCCGGTAAGACTTACAACCTCGCCAATAAGCGTTTGAACAAACCAATACAGCAGGGAAACTACAACTGCGAACATTAAAACCACGGTTACAAAGGAAATAACATTCCTTTTTATGCGAATTTTACGTTCAAGAAACGATACAAACGGATTTAGCATTATTGCAATAAGAAAAGCCAAAATAAACGGGGCAAAAAAACCGTAAACCCTCGGCGCAATGTAAAACATTAGAAACAGAAAAAGCGCAAAAATTATAAGCCGGACTGCAATTCTTTTAAGCAAAGTGCAAGCTGTAGTATTTATAATAATCAACTCCCATACAAGGCTATGATTATTGTATTTAAAAATGGAGTATTTTGCAAGCAAACGAAGCGCTAATTTATGTACAAAGGCACGCGTAGATTTGCCAAGTGCTTTCGAGGGTTGTTCTTCTCGCGCCGCGCACGTATATTAAAGAAAAAAGCGACTATTTTTTCCTGCGGCATGATTGGGGGAGGATACCGTTCGGAAATTTCGCCGCTTTCATATTTATTTTACACAAAATTTTTCATACATGCTAATATTATTTTACCCATGATTAATATTAGATGGATGTTATATATTCCGCCGAGTAGTTATCTTCGTTGTCTTCGTTTGCTCCGTCAATACGCATCCGAAATATTTTACCGTAATGCTGAGGGTCGGGATTGGTATATTACCCGCACTTTTGTTGGCTGTCCGGCAAGGGGAGGTTGTAGAGGGACTTCGGCATGTTCTTTGCAGGCGGCAGGGTGTGTGCGGAATTTCTACGTTGCCGAATATTCCGTGGGGCATAAATATGCCGTACGAGGCAAGCGCATAGCGGCGCAAATAACGAAACCAAATATAAAGCGCATCAAAATATTCGAACCGAATAAATAGTGACAAAAAAATGTCATCATTCGTATTCATTCTGCTGTGAATATTTCTGTTTGATTTACCCAAGCGGAAAATACTGCCGCGCAAATACGCTGGTAAATAATGAAGCGTTTGCTATTTTGCGCTGATTCCACTTGCGAAGGTGCGGGGCTTTTGCACAACTCTGCTGCATGTTAAGAGCACGCTGTATCTTCCGCACACACCTGCCGCCTGCAAAGAACATGCTGTACTTTTCGCAATCCCACTGTTTCCTGCAAATAACATGCTGGCGGGGCTTCGGCGTAAATTATATTGCACAGCATGATTGTGCCACGCGGCGGGGAAACGATTTTCGCCGCCGCAATACATAATCTCCGCGAACAACTAATTGGCGAAAATTGGTTCCCCAGAGCAGCGAGAAGAATATTTTTGAGCGCACCGCAAAAATAGAACCCCCTACAAACTTGGTGCGCTCAAAAATGTTCTGAAGCGTCAGGTGGCACATTGCTGTGCGATATAATTTGCGCCGAAGTCCCTCTACAACCTCCCCTTGCCGGACAGCAGCACAAAGCACGGGTAGTTTTCAACGTTTATTTCTCCGCAGCGAACAGCCAAATTGCTGTTTACGAAAAAATGAAATTAGATAGCTTATTATTCAAAGATGCAAAAGCTGCTATCAATAAAAAAACATATGCATTTAACGGCTGCACCTTTCTATAAGTTACATTAGCTACAATGCATCTCCAATTCTTGCATATATACAGTTGCTATCCTAAAGATATTCGTCTATAATATCAATTGATAACAAATTACCTGCTGATATTTCTCTCAGCGGTGCGTCTGCCCGTGCAATTAAAGGATAAGGAAGTTGAGTAAATGGAAACAAAAATTTCAAAGCAAGCAAAGGATTTAATTCAGAAACACACAAGCAATTTATTCAAAGACGCAACTCTCGACTTTTACGGAATAAAAACGGCAAGAATTAAGGAACTGATCAATATTGAACTACCTGAGGTTACGGTTAAGTCTTCCGGCATGGATATTGTTTTCCTTTTGGAGGATAATTCATACTTGCATTTTGAGTTTCAGGCGACTTATAATAAAAAAGACTTAATGAGGTTTGCCGCTTACGATATCAATTTATATGAGCGGGACGGACGCAAAATCCAAACGGTAGTAATTTACACATCAGACGTTAAAAAAGCAGATACCGAACTGAATATAGGCTCATTAACATTTAATCCCGATAAAGTTATGATGATTGCTTATGACGGGAACTTTATCTATGAACAACTCGACAGGAAAATAAAAAACGGCGCAGAACTATCGGATTTGGATATGGTTAACTTAATTTTTCTGCCGTTAATGAGAGTGAAGGACACCACCCCAAGAGATGAACTGGCTGTTAATTCAATAAAGTTAGCGCAAACGATAAATGATGATAAAAAGCGAGACGCGTGCATTGCGGCGGCATATGCTTTTGCTGAGAAATATTTGGATGATATAGGACGAAAAAAAATATTGGAGGTGCTTAAAATGAGCGACATGTTAGCTGATTATGTGGAAGAAACTGTGGAGAAAGCTGTGGAGAAGGCCGTAGAAAAAGCTGTGGAAAAAGCCGTCGAAAACCGTGATACAGAACTGGCTAAAAAAGCTATTAATGAAGGAATTGCTACCGAAGTAATCCGAAATATAACCGGTTTGCCGATTGAAATTATTAAAAATTTACAGTTCGAGTTAGGTCGCGCCTAAAAAGAAGCGGGTATCCGCTTCTTTTTCAGTGCGCAAAGTATTCATTACTTACAGAAAATAAAAATCCAATCATCAGGGGGCAAAAATGAAAATAGACTTGCATTTACACACGAGCGAGCACTCCGGCTGCGCCTCGTCCGGTGAGCGCGAACAAATAGAAGCGGCAATAAGCTACGGCCTTGACGCGTTAACCATTACCGACCACGATGTTTTGTGCGATATATCGCATATCGCGCTGCTTAACAAAGAGTACGCGCCGTTTAAAATTTTCCCCGGCATAGAGGTGCGGACAAGAAAGCTTAACGAGGATTTTGTGGTGCTGGGCATACAGGACGACGAACTGCAAGCCCGCTTTTGGGATTATGAGGATTTGCACGCGTTTGTGCGTGAAAAAAACGGATACATAATATACTGCCACCCGTACCGGTTCAAAAACACCGTGCCCGACGCGGTTTTTACACATATCCCCGACGCGGTGGAGATACATTCCACAAACATAGGCGCGTGCGATTACGAAAGGATTCTATCCCTTGCGCAAACACTGAATATAAAGACAGTTGCAAACTCCGATTCGCACCACAAAAGCACGGCGGGAATATATCACAATATTTTGGAGAACGATGTTTCTACGGAAGCGGAACTTGTTGCCGAACTTAAAAAAGGAACGTTTACATCAGGCGCGGACGATTTGCGTATCCGCAGGTATAACGCGGAAATCGGCGAACGGGAAAGGTATATTAAACGGCTTATAGAAGAAGGTAAGGACGCGGCTTATTACAGCGAAAAAACCAACCAGTGGCACGGCTTTTACGACAGAGTGGCAATGGGAAAATCTTATTTACTATAAATAAATTATAAAAAGCTAACCAAAGGAGAATTACGAATGTACAAGGTTTACGTAGACGGGCAATACGGCACAACAGGGCTTGAAATAAATAAGCGCCTTGAGGGGCGCACAGATATTGAGCTTTTAAAAATGGATGAAAGCAAACGGAAGGACAACGCGGAGCGCGCGCGGCTGATAAATACCGCCGATATAGTGTTTCTGTGCCTTCCGGACGACGCCTCCCGCGAGGCGGTATCCTTCCTTGAAAACCCCAACACGCGTTTAATTGACGCAAGCACTGCGCACCGCACTTCCGATGGCTGGGTATACGGAATACCGGAACTTAGCAAAGAGCGCAGAAATGAAATAAAAACGGCAAAAAAAGTTACGAATCCGGGCTGTTTCGCCACGGGTTTTGTGGCTTTAATGTATCCGCTTGTTTTACAAGGAATTGTTGCGGCAACTTATCCCGTCACATGCAATTCAATAACAGGTTACAGCGGACGCGGCAAAAAGTGGATAGACGAGTTTGAAGCGGGAGACGGCGAAATTCTAAGCAGCCCCTGCTTTTACGCGCTGGAATTAAACCACAAGCATTTGCCGGAAATGCAAAAACACTCCGGGCTTTCAAACCCTCCGATATTTACGCCCGTTATCGCAAACTTTTACAGAGGTATGACGGTTGCCATACCGCTTTACCCGCATCTATTCGGCAAAAAACAAAACGCCCGCGAATTGTGTTCATTCTTTTCGGATTATTACGGCGGGCAAAAATTTGTAAAGGTACTGCCGTTTAACTCGCAGGAAAACTTCGAGCTTGGTTTTTTAAACGCCACAGCCTGCAATAACACAAACAACTTGGAAATATTAATCTTCGGCGGGGACGAACGTATTCTTGCCGTATCAAGGTTGGATAACTTGGGCAAAGGCGCGTCCGGCGCGGCGGTTCAAAATATGAACATAATGCTTGGCTTAAACGAGGAAACGGGGCTTAAATAAAGCCTCTACGCATCTGCTTGTTTCCTTTTGCGGCGTTTGGGCAAATCCAGAAACGTGCCCGATATAAAACCGTTGCGCATCTGCTTGTTTCCTTTTGCGGTGTTTGGGCAAATCCTCTCCCCCTACTCCGTTTTTCCGTTTCGCATCATATCTTCCGACAAACCGAATATTTCGTCATTTGTATCGCCATGCGGCTCAACGTGTATCATTATATCCAGCACGTTTTCCAGCCGCTTTTTTATTTCGCTCTCTACCTTCGAAGCGATATCGTGCGCTTCGGAAATGGAGCAGTCCGGGTTTACGTCTATATCAAAATCAATATCCCAAAAACCCGCCACAGACCGCATTCTGGCACGGTGCGGGTTAGACGCGCCCGCAACGGAATTTACCGCGTCTATTATTACATGGTACGGCTCGGTGTTTGGGTTGCCGTCCATAAGCTCAAGGTTTGCCTCAAGAAAAATCCCCAGCGCTGTTTTAATAATCCATATTCCGATAACCCCGCCGATAATAATATCCGCGTAACCGGAACCGGTAAGGTTTGAAATTACAAGCCCTGCCAAAACGCCGCCGGAAATTAGAACGTCGCCCGCCATGTTTTTGGCGTTGGCTTTAATCATTGCCGAATCCGCGCGTTTGCCAAGTATATACTGGCACAGAGCAAGCAAAATTTTGCCCGCTATGGAAACGAGGGTAATAATAACCGCAATAAACGACGGAACCTCCGCCACCTCGCCGGAAACTATTTGGGATACGCAGCCTATTACAAGCTGCCCTCCCATAAAAAACAGAATAAACGACAAAAACGCCGTTGCAATG
This sequence comes from Clostridiales bacterium, assembly GCA_031271295.1. Classification (GTDB taxonomy): domain Bacteria; phylum Bacillota; class Clostridia; order Lachnospirales; family WQUN01; genus JAISVZ01. The sequence continues at coordinate 19,457 of JAISVZ010000145.1, forward strand.
GTTTCCGCCCTGCCGTGCCCCCACGGATGCTCGGCGTCGGCGGGTTTGGAGATTATGCGCACAACGGCAAGAGTTATTACGCTTATTAAAACGTCGGCGGACGAATCTATTCCGTCGCTTAAAAGCGCACCGCTTTGCGAAAATATTCCGGCCGCAATTTTAAGCGCCGCAAGTACAGCGTTACCGATTAGCGCAATAATTGCGGCTGTACGTATGTTGTTTGTTTTATCTGCCAATGGCATGGCGAAAACCTCCGTAAACATTTTGATTTTTACTGCTCCCTTACTTAAATCCACAGCTTTCTATATATCCCCGGGGACGAGAATTCAACAAGCCCCAAATCTCTAAGCTGTTGCAAAATCTGCCTAATTTTTGCTTCCCTGTGATTGTTGTGAGGATATTTTTCTTTTAACTGAGCCGCCATTAGGCTAATCTCATTTGATGTAAATAATTCTTCAAATTGGCCAAGAGATAGAAAAACATCCCGTTTCCAGCCGGATAAACCTGAGGATATTGCGGTGACGTTCGTATCCGTCGATACAGGCAGATCCAGCTTCGGATACGATATACGCGGAATTGGCGGTATTCTGCTTAACAAATCGGAAATTTTTTTAATCTCTCGTTCAGTAATTCTGCCAACGTCATCACGGGATTTTATATAATTATAGAATGTCAAAGCTGAATCGACAGCGGCACTTTCATCTGTAAATATACCGCACTCCGCATTTCGCTTCAAACCGGACACGGTAAGATTTGATGATGTAATGATGCACTTTGTTTCGTCAAAAATATAAACCTTTGCATGTAAGTTAGAACAATTGTAAACACAGCCGCCATTTTCCAATGTTCTTTGTATAGCTTCCAAATCCGATGAATTATTATGATAATTGCGCAAGTTTATTTTTGTAATCAAGTCGGCGGGGACCGTTTTTTGTTTGTTATTGAGCAAATCAGAAAAAACTTCTGTTTTTACATACGGGGCACATAGTTTTATGCTTTTTGTTGATTCGGCACATAAAGACATTGGAGTGTCATCATTTAATACAGTGATATCATTTGTTACTCGCACTTTTTCCTTGATATCCGGCGTGGTTACGGGCGTTTCGGCGCAAGATTATTCTTCTCGCTATTTAGGTGGAAGCAATTTTGAGAAGAGCGCTCAAAATTGTTTTCTATTTTTTTGATTATACTTAACGCAACCGTAAATTTATTTGTTTTACGTGTAGTTCGCCGCCAAGATAGCTGATTTTCATTTATGAATTTTTCTGACACTAAAAAAACAAAGAGAAGAAAGTCCACATACATTGAGGAATTCTTCTCTTTTTAAATTAAAAAAATGTTTTCGGAAAAGGAAAAGCTCCCTAT
>JAISVZ010000159.1 GCA_031271295.1 Clostridiales bacterium
CTGGATAATTGACGAAGAAACGGCGCAAGTGATACGGCGGATTTTCGCGCTTACGATTGAGGGGCACGGGCCGGGTACGATTGCGAGAATGTTGACGGAAGAACGCATCACGCGCCCCGGATACTGCGCGGCGCAGCAGCGGAACGGCAAGGGCAACGAAGCCTGTTGCAGCGAGCAGAACAAGCATATCTGGAGTACAAATACCGTTATCCAAATCATTTCCAAGCTGGAGTATTGCGGCGCGACCGTCAACTTCCGGTACGGAAAAAAGTCGTATAAAGACAAAGACCATACAAAAAACCCGCGAGATAAATGGGTGATTTTTGAGGGGACGCATCCCGAAATCGTAGACCGTGAAACGTGGGAAACCGCCCAGCGTTGCCGCAAGACGGTACGCCGCTCCGATCAGGGCCCGGCTAACCCGCTGACTGGCAAACTGTTCTGCGCCGACTGCGGCGCGAAGATGTACAACCACAGGAAAGCGGGCGGGAAACCAGCCTCACAAAACCCCAACACCGGCAAGGTGTACTTGCGGTCACCCGCTGATTTTTACGTGTGCTCCTCGCATACTAACGCACAACAAAAGTTTATGAAAAAATGCACACAGCATCATATCGGGACAAAAGCTGTGCGGGCTGTGATACTGGAGGCGATTAAGGCGGCGAGTGCATACGCGAAATCCAACGAAACCGATTTTATCAAGCAGGTGCGGGAAGCGTCAGCCATCCAACAAGACGAGTCGGCGAAATCGCACAAAAAGCGACTCGCGAAAGAGCAGAAACGCGTAGCGGAACTGAACGCATTGATCCGCCGCATTTACGAGGACAATGTAAACGGTAAGCTGAGCGACAAACGCTTTGAACTGCTGTCAGATGAATACGAAACCGAACAGGCAGCATTGGAGCAGTCCATAGCGCGGTTACAGGCGGAACTGGATAGCTTTAACGCTGACAGTATGAGGGCCGACAAGTTTATCGGTCTGATACAAAAGTACACAGACTTCACGGAACTGACAGGAGCAATGATAAACGAGTTTGTGGATAAGGTTATTGTGGGGGAAGCCGAAAAACTGAACGGAGATCGCGTACAGGACGTAGACGTTTATCTCAACTTTATCGGCAAGTTTGACGCTCCGCCGATTGAGCTTTCTCCGGAGGAAATCGCGGAGGACGAACGCAAGGCGAAGCGGCGGGAGTATGAGCGGGATTACCGGGAAAGAAAACGGCAAAAGCTAACACAGCAGTATGCGTGAGGGAGATGTTGCGATTGAGAAAGTTAAAACTGTATCTTGATACTTCTGTTATAAGCCATCTCTTAGCGGAAGACACGCCTGATAGAATGGCCGACACAAATAAGCTGTGGCAAGATTTTATCATGGAGAAACACGAAATTTTCTTATCGCCTGTTGTTACGGATGAAATCGGCAAATGCGTCGAACCAAAACGAAGCAAGCTGCTTCAAATGCTGGGGTAAGTGCAGTTTCATGTTCTTAAAAAAACTAATGAAGTTGACGCGCTTGCCAACGAATACATTAACGGCGGTGTTCTTCGGGAGAAAAGCTTTGATGATTGTTTGCACATCGCTTTCGCCGTTGTCTATAACTGCGATCTAATCGTCTCATGGAATTTCAAACACCTTGTGAATTACAAAACCATCAATAAAGTCAAGATTGTAAACGCTGTAAATCAATACAGGGAAATCGGCATTATGTCACCGACAATGCTTTTAGAGGAGGTTGACGAGCAATGATAGAAAGTGAGGCTATGCTTGAAATCAGAAGAATCCGCGACGCAAATTCTCTGCGGCATCTAAAAATGACGCCCGAAGAATTATCGAAGGAAATGGACGATTCCATGAAATGGTTTACCGCAAAAATGGCTGAAATGGGCAAGGATGTAAATATTGTCGGGAACACGAAGCAATAAAACAATTATACTTGCAAAGAGGCAATCGCTGTTACACCGGCGGTTGCTTTTTTTGCGCCCGTCAGCGAAAGCTGAATACACACATGGCAACGAGTAACCGCCGCAGGGCGAACCCGCGGACACCAAAGAGTTATGCTTAGCAATTGTCTGAAAATAACGTGTAAAATCATTTTTGAAAAACAGGCAACAGCTAAAAAAATTGTAAAAAAACTATTGACATGAGGATAACCGGCTTGTATAATCATTTTATGAAAGCCCTTTCATTCTTTTCAAAACGGTGAAAATAAAAAAATTCCTTTGCAAGGGGTATGTATTTACGGCTTTATTTTATCAATCACCTTTAGTATTGGGCGCTGCGCGAAGGGAGCGTGAAACATGAATCAATCTAAGTTTTATAAGTGGAAGCGTTCATGGAAAAAAGACAGGCCATTTTTACTTATGTGCATCCCGGCTCTTGTTTTTTTTCTTATTTTTGCATATTTACCCATGCCGGGTATTTATGTGGCGTTTGTAAATTTTAATTACAACAAAGGCATTTTCGGAAGCGAATTTGTAGGGTTTAACAACTTGAAGTTTATTTTTATGTCCGGCAAGCTTGGAATGTTGGTTCGAAACACCGTTTTGTACAACATCGCGTTTATTTTAACCAGCACCACAATGCAAATTTTAATTGCGCTGCTGTTTAATGAACTAAAGAACAAGTATTTCAGAAAGTTCGCCCAATCCTTTATGATTTTGCCAAACTTCATTTCTTACGTACTTGTTGGGGTTTTTGGGTTCGCGCTGTTTAATTCCACGAACGGAATATTTAACACCATTATTCAAAATCTTGGCGGCGAAAGTAAAAACTTTTACTCCGACCCGGCAATTTGGCCGGTAATACTTGTAATCATTAATTTATGGAAGGGCGCGGGGTACGGCTCCATTGTGTATTTTGCGGCTCTTATGGGTATGGATGCCGAAATGTTCGAGGCGGCTAAGGTGGACGGCGTTAATTCGTGGCAAAAAATACTTTATATTACGCTGCCTTGCCTGCGGCCAACCGTAATTATTTTGTTCCTGCTTTCCATAGGCGGAATACTTCGGGGTAATTTCGATTTGTTCTACAACATGATTGGCGGCAGTAATGTGCTTCTGCTTGATACCACCGATGTTTTGGAAACGTTCATTTTCCGCGCAATGGTAAGCAACGCGAACTTCAGCACCGCCGCCGCGGTATCCTTTGTGCAGTCAATTTTCGGGCTTGTATTGGTTCTTACAACTAACACCATTGTAAAAAAATTCGAGCCGGACTATGCGCTGTTTTAATACGGGAAGAAGGAGAAAATCATGGAAAAAACTTCAAGAGTAAAATACAAGCCAAGGAAAACAAAAGAGGATTTGTCCGGGAGGATTATCCATGTGGTGGGGTATGTCTTCATATCGCTGTTTGCCGTCAGTTGCCTGCTCCCGTTTATAATGATGGCGGCGGCTTCCTTCGAAGAGGAAAAAACATTGGTTTTGCAGGGTTACAGTCTGTTTCCGAGGAATTTTTCACTGATGGCGTATGAGGCTATTTTTGTAAAAAGCGATGTTATTTTCGGTTCGTTTATCGTTACGGTTTTATTAACCGCAACCGGTACCGCGATAGGGCTTTTTTTAACGGCTATGACGGCGTACGCTCTGCAAAGGCCGGATTTTAGCCGCCGCAACGCGGTTTCGCTGTTTTTATACTTCACCACCTTATTTTCCGGCGGTTTGGTATCGTTTTATCTGTTAATTACAAGGTATCTGCAATTGAAAAATTCGTACCTTGCCATTTTACTGCCGCCGCTTCTAAGCGCATGGAATATTTTTATGATGAAAAATTTCATTAAAGGCAGTATTCCGCACGAGGTTAGCGAAGCGGCGGAAATTGACGGGGCTTCGCCGTTTACCACGTTTATAAAAATGATTCTGCCAATGTCTAAGCCCGCTCTTGCAACAATCGGCCTTTTTATCGGCTTGGGATATTGGAATGAATGGTATAACGCCATGCTTTTTTTGGATACGAGCGTGCGCTACCGCCCTCTGCAATTGGTTTTGTATAATTTAATTAACACCGCGAGTTATTTGAAAAACTCTTTGGCGGGGCAAAATATTGAAATTCAGAATTTGCCTACCGAAACAATAAAAATGGCAACAGCGGTGCTTGCAACCACGCCGATTATTATGGCATATCCGTTTGTTCAAAAGTATTTTGTATCGGGCATAACCGTCGGCGCGGTTAAAGGTTAAGCAACAATAATTATGAGTACGGCACTACGCAACAAAAAATAAAAAATACGAAAGAGGTAATTACAATGAAAAAGAAATGGCACAAGGTCAGAACGCTGGTTTTGCTTGTTGTTATCGCATGTATGTGCTTATCTGCTTGCGGTAAGCCAAGCGCGGCGAATTCTTCCGAAGGAAACGGCACCGCTCCGGCCGCAAACGCGCAAAACGCAAGCGGCCAAACGGCAAGCGGCGCTGAGGCGGAGTATACGGGCGTAAGCGGGAATACTCCAATTGTAAACGGAAAACCCGACACATCTAAGTTTGTTACGGTTAAAATGCTTATGTTAGGGGACCCGCCCGCAGGCGGCGCGGATAAAGTAGTTTATGCGGAACTTAACAAAATTCTGAAAGAACGAATGAACGCGGAATTAGAGGTAACATGGATTGAATGGAACAACTACGAAACAAAATATCAAATGGAGTTGGTATCGGGAACCCCGTATGATTTAATTTTCACCACCTCCACCTGGCTTAACCTTTGGGGACACGCGGAAAAAGACGCGTTTATGGATATGAAAGAGATGATTCCGTATTACGCTCCGCAGATTTACGCGGATACAACCGAGGCGGAATGGGCTGGCTGTACTTATAAAGGTGAAATTGTCGCCCTTCCCGAACACAGAAAATGGCAGCTTTCAACGCCGGTATTTGCTTACCGCGCGGATTGGGCAAAGGAATTCGGCATTGAAAAAGTTGATTCCATGGAAACGTTAGCCAAATACTGCGAAGGGATTATCGCGAATAAAGCGGACTGCATCCCTTATAACGTTGGCGGCGGCGTTAATTCCAACGAGTTATACAGTATGTGGTTAAGGCAGAATACCGATTTTGTTTTAGGCCCCGGTTCCGTTGGTATGTCCTGCCCAACGGCGAATGTAAGCTATGACGATTGCTGGTCTGTCGCTTCACCGGTATTTGACGAAAAGTTTTTGGAATTCGCGAATTTAATGAAAGAATGGGGCGATAAAGGCTTTTGGCCGGAGGATGTTATGTCTGCGACCGTACAAACCGAGGATTTCTTCCTTGCCGGTAAAAGCGGGCTTTTCAACTGCAACGTATCGAATTATTTTAGTTTGTTCGGCAGAATTAATAACGAAGGCTTCGATATTGATATCGACGCGTTCTTCTTCGACGAGAAGCGCGGGTTTGCGATAAGCGACGTTATGACGCAGGATTCGTGTTCAATTTCCGCCAACGCGCAAAACCCGGAACGCGCACTGATGATGTACGATTTATTCCAGTACGACCCAGATATTTATCACTTAACGCAGTACGGCGTTAAAGGCGTTCATTGGACAATTGACGAAGAGGGATACAGAGTGCGCCCGGAGGGCTACAACCAGGAAACAGATTCTTATTCCTGGAATATGTGGAGTACCAGAAACGACGCTCTTGAGCTTGCGGAATTTAACCCTCTGCAAGGGGATGTTGACGCGGTTGTTGCCAAAATTAAGCCTTGGTCGAAAATGAATCCTTGGGGTTCGTTTATTCTTGATACAAGTAATATCGACCCGCAGATAGCCGCCATAAACGAAGCGGGAAGCACTTGGCTGCCTGCAATTCAATTCGGCAAAGCGGGAGACCCCGCGCAAGCGGTTGAAAAGTACCGCCAAGCTCTTACAAACGCGGGCATTGAAAGCTACATAACAGAGGTTGAACGGCAAATGCAAGAATACAATAATCAGTAAAGCTTTGTGATGCATAACTCCGGTTAATGTAACGCGTAAAATAAAAAAACAGAGTTTAAGTTTCCACACCTGGATTGCCGCTTGCACCCAATTGTTATCGCCAAGCAAATTGCAATGTGCTATTATTACATATGTTTAAGCAAAGCGTGCGCGGTTCCCGCAAGCGGCTTTTTTAGAATTGGGGAGCGTAAATACTGTTACAGCGCGAATTATACGAAGGAGTAGTGTTTATGGATAAGAAAGCAACCATTTACCAAATTGCGGAGCAAGCGGGAGTTTCTATTACTACCGTTTCAAGGGTTTTAAACAACTCGCCGCTTGTAACCGAACAAACCAAGGAATTGGTACGGGCTGTAATTAACAAAAATCATTATTCTCCGAACGCAATGGCAAGGGGTTTGAGTTTAAGCAAAAGCAAAACCATTGGCGTTATTTTGCCCGATATTACAAACCCGTATTTTTCGGCTTTATTTATAGAAATTGAACGCTACGCGCTGGAACATGACTATTCGGTGCTGTTATATAACACGCTGTACGGCAGTTTTTCGCATTCGTTTTCCAAAACATTCGACGAATGCGACTATTTTCAAATGTGCGTAGAAAAACGGCTGGACGGCGTTATTATTACCGGCGGGCAGCTCGATAAAGACGATATATCGAAAGAATACAAGCAGTCTGTAAACGAACTTTGCAAATCTCTGCCGGTGGTAATTATCGGGCAGGAAATTAAGGGGATAGACTGCCTTTTTATTCAGCGCGGCTTGGCAAAGGGAATTGAAATACTAACCGAGCATCTGCGCTCGCTTGGGCATCAAAAAATAGGGTTTATAGGCGGGGAGCCGGGCGTGCGCGTAACAAGTGAACGCTTTAACGCGTATAAGGACGCGTTAAAGCAGGCGGGTTTGCCGTATAACCCAAGTTATGTTCATTTTTCGGATTATTATGTTAACGACGGTTATAAGGCTATGCAAAATCAGCTTAAAGCCGAGCGCCCAACCGCGCTGATTGCCATTAACGATATGGTTGCCTTTGGCGCTCTGCGGGCTATGACGGACGCGGGGGTTGCCGTTCCGGAAGATATGGCTTTGGTTAGCTGCGACGAATTTTTCTTCGGCGCTTATACTGTTCCAAGGTTTACCTCGCTTAATCAGCAGAATGACTATTTGGGGCAGTTAGCCATTGTAAACCTTATTAAAAAAATAAACGGCCAAAATGATGATAAGACCGTTATTGTGCATGAACCTAAGTTAGTGGTGCGAGAATCCTGCGGTAAGGGGCTGTGAACATACCTTGGAAATTGCCTTAATTAGTATGCCCTTCGTCCTGAAAACGAAGCTCAAATTCGTTGCGGGTAAGTCGGGAATAAAAACGGTCAACGGCTGTTAAAGCTACGGCGGCAATAAGTTCCGCCTGTTTTTTTATATCCTCGCCGTTTCCGAATAAAGCCTCAAAATTTCCGCCGGGCATGGCAAGTTCATTTTTTATATCCGCCAAAAGCTCTGTGTAATCCTGCCTGTTCATAGTACCTCCGTGATTAAATTAATTTATTTTCCAACACATTATAACATAAAGGAGAATCTTTATGGAAGCCGATTTTTATTTAGGTTTGGATTTTGGCGGCACAAAACTGCTGCTTGGCGAGGCGGATTCTTCCGGCCGCGTGCGCTACGAGGAAAAATACGATTCGGGATATATGAATCAGCGCGAAGCCTTAAGTTTTATCACCCAATCCTTGGACGATTATTTTGCGAAAGGGCGGCGCAAACCTTTGGCAATGGGGCTGGGCGTTGTGGGCAGAGCTGATAGCAGCCGGGGCATATGGTTTGAAATGGATACCGAGCGCAAAGACGCTGTTCCCATTGCGGAAATTTTAAGCCAACGCTACGGCATTGCCTGTTATATAGATAACGACGTTCGAAGCGCCGCAAAAGCGGAACAGCGTTTCGGTTTCGGCAAAAACTCCGATAATTTTATTTACATTAACGTTGGCACGGGCATTGCGGCGGGAACCGTATCCGGCGGAAAAATATTAGTAGGCGGGCATTACAACGCGGGCGAAGTGGGGCATACCCATTCGGGCATTGAAGCCGGGATACAGTGCGTATGCGGGCGCATGGATTGCGCGGAAGCTTTGGCATCCGGTAAAGGTTTGGATAATTGCGCGCGTTTATACGCAAAGCGGTTTGCGAATACGGCGCTTAATATTCCCAAAGAGGGAAAGGTTGATGCGCGTGATATTTTCCGGCTCGCGCAAACAGACGAATTATGCGCGTTTTTAGCGGCGCAGGCGGCGCGGGTTTTGGCAAACTTAATTATGAATTTAGTGCGCGTAAGCGACCCGGATACCGTTGTGCTGGGCGGCGGTGTAGTTGCGGACGGTTTTCTTCTGCCGCTGATTAAGGAAAACTTAAACCCCGGCACTATGCGTTATGTTACAAACGGCGTGGTTCTAACCAGGCTTGACCCAAAACATATAGGGCTTATAGGCGCATGTACTGTTGCAATGAACTTATAATATTACACGAGGAGGCTTTTTGCTATGCTTAACATTACTGTTGCTGAAAACGAAGCGGAATTTGACCGCTTAATGGCTTGGCGGATTATCGGGCAGATTTTACACAGCCCGCGCTGCGTTATCGGGCTTTCCACGGGTTTTACACCCGCAAACACCTACCAAATTATTTGCGATATTTACAAGAGATACCCTTTCGATACCTCGCAGGTAATTCTCTTTAATGTTGACGAACTTACCAACCTGCCGCGCTCTTACGCGGGCTGTTGTTATACGATGATTCGCGACCAACTTGCGGACGCTTTGCAAATACCGGATGAGCGCTTTATTATGCCGCCAACAATGTCGGACGATTTTGAACGCGAGTGCCGCGATTTTCAAAAGGCTTTGGAAGCAAAAGGCGGCATTGACTTGCAAATTTTAGGGCTTGGAGCGAACGGGCATATAGGCATAAACCAGCCCGGAACCGCGTTTGCTTCGGAAACATGGGTTTCGCCCATGGATGAAATTTTTGAGGCGAGGGTTCGCAGGGAAACGGGCGTTGCCGAGGATTATCCTTTGGGCGGGCTTACGCTGGGCATACGTACCATTATGCATTCGCGCAAAATTGTTTTAATTGCCAAGGGCGAATCCAAGGCGGAAATGGTGGAGAAAATGCTTTACGGCCCGGTAACGGAGGATGTTCCGGCTTCCGTGCTGCAATTACACCCCAACTGCGAGTTTTTAATAGATTCCGCCGCCGCCGCGAAAATAAAAGAGCGAATTTAGAGTTGCCTATAAAAATCAAAGGAGGGGCATCTTATGGTTTTCAAAACTAACGAGGATATGAACGCAAAATTAATTGAAAGCGGGTATTTGCACAGCCCGCTGCCGCTTGAACGGGAAAATTCGTTAGAGCAAACAGGGCTTACCAAGCAGGTGTTAAAGCAGAGGGTTTTATGCGATATGCAAGATATCAGCGGCTGGACGGCGGAGGGTATAGGAACAGCCGCGCATGACGGCGAGGTTACGCCTTTAGGGCATACCGCTTTGCGTCTGCAACTTCCAACCGTAATGCCCAATTGGCCTGAATCTCAGCCGGATGGCGACTATGTGCCGTTTGGGCACGGCGTAGCGGTATTTAACGTAAAAAATGAGGATTGGACGGAATATAACCGCGTGCATTTTTGGCTTCGCCCGGATTGTCCCGGTGCGCGTACCGTAAACATCGCTTTAATTTACGCCAACGACGGCGCTGAAAAAATTCCCGACGCATACAACAGAGAGGGATACCACGAGGTAAATTTAATTAACCGTCAGTGGAACGAGTGTTTTTTGGAAATTCCGAATTTACCGAGGGATTGCATTACACGCATAGGTTTTGAAAGCGCCGCGTTTGGCAAAGACAGGGCGACGGGGGAATATCTGCGTTTCGATATTGGTGAAATAACGCTTCAAGAAGTGGCGGAGCCTGAAATTGACGAAGGCTGGCTGCCCGGCAATAACACTATTGTGTATTCCATGACGGGTTATTTTTCAAAGGGCGGCAAAACCGCGATAATGCGCAGTGATGATGAAAACGCGGCGGCGTTCAGCCTCTGGGACGCGGAAAATAAAAAGGTATATGAAAATTCGGTTAAGCCGGTAAAATCACGGCTTGGCGATTTTAATCTGCTGGATTTTACGGATTTTGAGCGGGAAGGCGAATATACTTTGCACTGCGGCAAAGTTAGCACACAGCCGTTTTCCGTTGGCGAGGACATATGGACAAACAGCGTATGGAAGGTACTTAATTTTATTTTCTGCGAACGCTGCGGCTGTCCCGTTTCCGAAAAGCACGGCTCTTGCCACGGGGATATTTTGGCGGAGCATAACGGCGCAGCGCTTGCGTTTAACGGCGGCTGGCACGACGCGGGGGATATGTCGCAGCAAACCCTGCAAACCGGGGATGTACTCTATTCGCTTTTGGAACTTGCAAGCAAGGTTAAAGGGCAGGATACCCTTTTATATAAAAGGTTAATTGAAGAAGCCGAATGGGGTTTGGATTTTATTTTAAAGTGCCGTTTCGGCGGCGGATACCGCGCTTCCAGCGCGGGTATTGTACACTGGAGCGACGGCTTTATCGGCAGCTATGACGACCGGCCTGCGCGCGCGCAAAATAATTCCTTCGATAATTTTCTGTACGCGGTATGCGAAAGTTACGCCGCGCGAATTTTGCCTGATAAAATGCTGTGTGAAAAATTAAAATCCGTTGCGGCGGAAGATTTTGATTTCGCCATTGAAAAATTTCGAAAGGACGGTTTCGGGGGGTTGCCTTTTTATTGGGAACACTCCTACCCTACGTCCGAATCGCAGGAAATGGCGGCGTTAGCGTGGGCGGCGGGCGAAATGTATGTTTTAACCGGCGAAGAACGGTATGCCGCCGAAGCCGTAAACGCCATCAACTATGTGCTTGAATGTCAGTGCGTAAATCCTGTTGGGGAAGCAAAAATTGAAGGCTTTTTTTACCGCAATACGGATAAAAAAGTGATTCAGCACGCTAACCATCAAAGCAGGGAGCAGTTATATATGCAGGCGCTGAAAACTTTGCTTATTGCGCTGCCGAATCACCCAAGCGCCGCAAAATGGCTTGAAGCCGTTAAGCGCTACGGAAACTATTTAAAGCAGGCGGCGGCTTTTACCGCGCCTTACGGAATGCTTCCCGCAGGGCTGTACCGGTTAGACGAAGTAAATGATAAGGAAAGCTTTAACCGCCAGCATTTGTTCGCGGGAGAAAACGCGCAGAAGGATTACATAGAGCAGTTAAAGCAGGGCGCTGCGATAGACGCCGAGCATTATTTTAAAATTTTTCCTGTTTGGTTTTCTTTTAGGGGCAACAGCGCGGTGCACCTGTCAATGGGCAAAGCTGCGGCAATATGCGCCGGAATTTTAAACGACCGCGAGCTTTCCGGCATTGCCGCCGAACAGCTTTATTGGGTTGTGGGCAAAAATCCGTTCGGGCAGTCACTAATATACGGGGAAGGTTACAGGTACGCGGAGCAAGCCGTGTATCTGCCGGGTACTATGACGGGGCAAATTCCCGTTGGCGTACAAACCAAAGGCAATAGAGATATTCCGTATTGGCCGCAGGCGAATAACGCAACGTATAAGGAAGCGTGGTTAACCTCCGCCGGGAAATGGTTTTCCCTGCTGGCGGAGATGGGAGATTAAGTTTTAAACCGTTTTGTTTTATTTCGGTTTGTGCCGCGCTTTTGCGGCGTGGAGGTTAATATGAGGATAGGGTTTATTGATTATTATTTAGACAATTGGCACGCAAATTATTATCCGGGGTTTTTGCGCAGTGCAGCTTTAAAGTTCGGGTACGATATTGATATTTGCTCCGCGTATGCGGTAACGGATAAACCCGGCGGCGTTACCACAAGGCAGTGGTGCGAAGAGAGGCAAATAAAACCGGCGCGGAGCATGAGCGAAGTAATTGACGAATCGGACGCTTTGATGGTAATTGCGGCGGACGATTCGCGCTTTCACGACTTTGTATGCCCGCAAGCGCTAAAGAGCGGCAAGCCGGTTTTTGTGGATAAAACCTTTGCCAAGGACGTAAAAACCGCAATGGAGTTTTTCAAAATCGCCTCGGCGCACAATACGCCGGTATTTTCCGCGTCCGCGCAGAGGTATTGCCAAAGTATAATTGATTACGCTGCCGAGCCTAACCGTAACACGCGCTTTATGTCAACGGCCGGTCCGCACAGCCTTGCAAATTACGCGGTGCATCAGTTAGAGCCTATTATCGCGGTTATGGGCGTTGGCGTAAAACGCGTTAAATGCTTCTCGGTTGGCTTAATGGTAACAAACCTGCTGCTGGATTATATGGACGGAAGGTTAGCGAGTTTTGTACAGTCGCCCCAGCCTTGGGCTGAGTTTAATTTTCTGGTAAGCGACGGCGAAAACGGCCGCCGTTTGCCGAGCGACGAAAACAATTTTTACGAAAACTTGATGCGTGCTATTTTGGAATTTTTTAAAACAGGGATTTCCCCGGTTGCGCCGGAGGAAACGTTGGAGGTTCTTGCGATAATTGAAATTGCGGAAAAATACAGGGATAAATTCGACACTTGGATAGATATGAGGGAAATAATGTGAAAACGGTATGTTTTTATTTCGATTTGTGCCGCGCTTTTGCGGCGTGGAGGTTATTATGAAAATAAGGTTGCATTATCTGTTGGGCGACGTGCATTTCGGCGGGCATGACGTATACCGCGTTGCCTCTGCCGCCAAAAAATTGTTGGCGGAAACGAACGCCTTCGACATTTTAACGGTTTATGACGAGCCGGGGTTGGGAGATATAACGTGGGATGATTATTTCGCCGAAAAAATATATTCCCATGCGGATGCGTTTATATTTAACTGCGGAAATTACCGTTTTAATATCCCAAGCGAGCAGGAGATTTTAGAAAAAGCCGTATCGGGCGGCGCGGGTTTTATACTGATGCACGGCGACCACCCGTGTTATTGGAAAGAGGTTGGTATGTCGGCTTGGCCGGGTTTTGAGCGTATGGCGGGTTTTCTTTGGCGGGAAAAAACAACGCACGGCGATTACGGCAGTTTCCGTATCAGCGTTGAAAACCACAACCACCCGATAATGCGGGGGCTGCCGGATTTTGATACGAAGGATGAGGTTTTTTGCACAATGGAAAACCCGCATAACGTACCGTTTGAGGTTTTGGCAAGCGCGTATTCGAACCCGCAGGTAATTTCGCGTCACGGGGCGGCGGGAACGGGGCGGCAGGAGCCTGTTGCAATTACCGGGAATTACGGAAAAGGACGCACGTTTAATTTAAGTTTGGGGCATGTATGGCCTTTTTATACGGGGCATGGGCTTGGCGAAAATACTTTAGCAGCATGGTCTGCCAAGCCTTTGCGTATTATGTTTGTACGCGCCTGCGAATGGGCGGCTACCGGGGAAGTAGCGCGCACGCAAAATTTTAACGGTGAGGTTAGATTGCGGGTTACTGTTCACACCCCTGCTCAAAATGAGTAGTATTGCTGCATCTTTGAGTAATAAGCAGACATTTTCATTTTTTCCGGAATGATGACATTTTTTTGTCATCATTCTAAATAGCAAGCCGTTATCTTTATCCGTTCTTCGCTTAGCTATCCGGCAAGGGTTGCAGAGTCTCGGACGTAGATATAGCCCGCACTTTGAGTGGCTGTTCCATGAGAGTTGCAGGAGGGCTTCGGCGCAAATTATATCGCCCAGCAATGTGCCGCCTGACGCTTCAGAACATTTTTGAGCGCAGCAAGTTAGTAAAGGGTTCTATTTTTGCGGTGCGCTCAAAAATATTCTTCTCGCTGCTCTGGCGAACCAATTTTCGCCCCCAGTATACCACAGAGATTATTTTTTGACGGCGAAAATTGTTTCCCCGCCGCGCGGCACAATCATGCTGTGCAATATAACCCGCGCCGAAGCCCGGCAGCGTGTTCTTTGCAGGAAACAAAAGGAGTGCGTGAGTAATCAAGTGTACCCTTTGCGGATGGCGAAAGGTTTGCGCAAAGCCGCGCCGTAACACAAATTTCAACTCATTCGATTAGGCAAACGGCATAATTATTGCCCGCGTGTTTAATTAAGCATATTATATTTGAATATCTGAGCTGTTATGCAGCGCTAAGAGCTTTAAAATGCAGATTGCATTAAGTGCGGAATTTGGAATAATTAGTGACATATATGTGTCACTAATTATTCGAGGAGTTCAAATAGAAGTAGCGCTAAATATTTATATTGTTTAGTGTTTGCGGTACTTGTCACTTGCTAAAGGGCGCTTATTTTGCGGCTTTGATTCATGTGTACCAACGGCAGAACCGAAATGATATTTTTATCTCGCTATAACCTTTTACGCGAAATAATAAAGGTAACGTTAGTAAATTTATCGCTTGGACATAATTACACCATTCGCTTATCCTGCAAGAATGCTATAGTTACGTTTCCAAAGAATAATTGGCAATGTAAAAATTCTCGTAAACCTTTTGCTTCCTGCAAAGAACACACTCAATTACTTATGCTCTTCTTTCGCTTCCTGCAAAGAACATGCTGCCGGGCTTCGGCGTAAATTATATCGCACAGCAGATTGTGCCACGCGGCGGGGAAACAATTTTCGCCGCC
>JAISVZ010000190.1 GCA_031271295.1 Clostridiales bacterium
ATTCAAAGGAGTGTTACATCATGAAAGTTAGACCTTCGGTAAAACCGATTTGTGAAAAATGCAGAATTATAAGACGAAAAGGGTCTATCCGCGTTATATGCGAAAACCCGAAACATAAACAACGTCAAGGTTAATTTGATAAGGAGGTAATTGTACTAAATGGCGCGTATTTCAGGTGTTGATTTACCAAGAGAAAAACGTATAGAAATTGGCTTAACCTATATTTACGGCATCGGCAGATCAAGCTCGGTGCGTATTTTGAAGGAAGCCGGAGTTAACCCCGACACAAGAGTTCGGGACTTAACGGACGACGAAGTTATCAAAATCCGTGAAGTTATTGATAAATCCCAAACTGTGGAGGGCGATTTGAGGCGTGAAATCGCGCTGAATATCAAACGCCTTACTGAAATTGGGTGCTACAGAGGCATCCGCCACCGGAAAAGTTTGCCCGTTCACGGGCAGAGAACCCGTACCAACGCGCGTACCAGAAAAGGACCGCGCAGAACTGTAGCCAATAAGAAGAAATAGGAGGTTTTGATAAATGGCTAAGAAAACAGTTAAAAAGACTACCGCTCGCCGCCGCCGCGACAAGAAGTTTGTTGAACGCGGGCAAGCGCACATTCAGTCTTCGTTTAATAATACAATCGTTACCATTACCGATATGTCCGGAAACGCTCTTTCATGGTCGTCGGCAGGGCAGCTTAATTTCCGCGGTTCAAGGAAATCCACTCCGTTTGCCGCGCAGATGGCTGCGGATACAGCAGCAGCCGCCGCAAAGGAATTCGGCCTTAAGTTTGTAGACGTATACGTTAAAGGGCCGGGAGGCGGGCGTGAGGCGGCAATTCGCGCACTGCAAGCCGCCGGTTTGGAAGTTACGATGATTAAAGACGTAACTCCGGTTCCGCATAACGGATGCCGTCCGCCAAAACGCAGACGAGTTTAATTGAAGGAGGGCTTAAAACAATATGGCAGTTAACAGAACACCGGTACTTAAAAGATGCAGAAAATTAGGGCTTGACCCGGGATATATGGGCGTTTACAAGAAAAGCAAAAAAAAGCCCGCTAACCCCAATAAAAAAATGAGCGAGTACGCTCTTCAGCTTCGCGAGAAGCAAAAGGCAAAATTCCTTTACGGAGTTCTTGAAAAACAGTTCCGCAATTATTTTGATAAGGCTAACAATATGGCGGGAATTACCGGCGAAAACCTTTTGCGTTTGCTGGAATTTCGGCTTGACAACGTAATTTTCAGGCTTGGTTTTGCGCGTACAAGGCGCGAGGCAAGGCAGATTGTTTCCCACAAATTAATTTTAGTAAACGGCAAACGCGTTAACATTCCGTCGTACCAGGTAAAGGTTGGCGACGAAATACGCGTTCGCGAAAAAAGCAAAACTCTTAACCTTTTCGGTTTGGTTCTGGATTCTACAAGTAACCGAGGCGTACCGGACTGGCTTAGGGTTGAAAAAGATAATCTGACAGGGTATATTGAGGCTTTGCCAAACCGCGACCAAATTGACGCTCCGGTTCTGGAAACCCTCATCGTTGAGTTGTACTCCAAGTAAAAAAGGAGGTTTTAGTGAGTGTTTGAATTTGAGAAACCTCGTATTCAAATTGATTATATTTCTAATGATCACATGTACGGACGTTTTATCGCCGAACCTCTCGAACGCGGATTCGGAACAACCCTTGGCAATTCTCTGCGCAGAATTTTATTGTCCAGCCTGCCGGGCAGCGCTGTTAGCAATATAAAAATTGACGGAGTTTCCCACGAGTTCTCCACAATACCCGGCGTCAAAGAAGACGTTACAGAAATTATTTTAAATTTAAAAAGCCTTGCAATCAAAAATGTGTCCGAGGACACCGACCCTAAGGTTGCGTATATAGACGCCGCCGGGGATTGCGAAGTTAAGGCGCGCGATATAAGGGTGGATTCCGACATTGAAATTTTAAACCCGGATTTGCATATCGCAACTCTTTCCGGCGGAAGTGACAGTAAGCTTCATATTGAAATTACTATCACGAAGGGGCGCGGATACATCCCCGCTGACAAAAACAAAAACGCCGAACAGCCCATTGGTATTTTGCCTGTGGATTCGCTGTATACTCCGGTGCGCCGCGTAAATTTCCTTGTTGAAAACACGCGTGTTGGGCAAATTACGGATTACGACAGGTTAACCCTTGAAGTTTGGACAAACGGAACCGTTTCGCCGGACGATGTTGTTAGCCTTGGGGCGAGCATTCTAAGCGAACATTTAAGCCTTTTTATTGATTTATCGGAAAATCCCAAGCCGTCTGAAATTATGGTGGAAAAGGATGTTGATAAAAAGGAAAAGGTACTGGAGCTCTCAATTGAAGAGATGGACTTGTCCGTCCGTTCATACAACTGCTTAAAACGCGCGGGTATCAATACCGTTGAGGATTTAATCGGCAAGACGGAAGAGGATATGATGAAGGTTCGCAATTTGGGCAGAAAATCGCTTGAGGAAGTGCTTAATAAAATGAACGAACTGGGGTTAACACTTAGCCCCGCCGAAGAATAATTTTAAGAATATTTATTTAAGGAGGTTTCAAAATGCCGGGCTATAGGAAACTTGGACGCACATCAAGCCAACGCAAAGCTATGCTGCGCAACTTGACGACCAATTTATTATATCATGGTAGAATCGAAACCACGGTAACCAGAGCAAAGGAAGTTAGGAGAGTAGCCGAAAAATTAATTACCCTTGCCGTTAAGGAAAGGGATAATTA
>JAISVZ010000219.1 GCA_031271295.1 Clostridiales bacterium
AAATCTTCCCTTCGGGTAATAACCGCCTCAAACTTGGCGTCCTTCATTTCAAGCTCGCGCAGGTTATCCGCTATTTTTTGCGATATTTCAAAAGCGGCTTTTTTTCTTTTTTCCGAAACCCCGGCGCACAGTTCTTCCGCCCCCTCGCGCAAACCAAGGCGGGTTTTGTTAAGCTCCGCGAGCCTTTCCCGCGATGTTTCGAGCATTTCGTATTTGCGCTCGGTTTTTTCCAAAAAGTCAAGAATTTCGCGTATGTTTTTGCCGTATTTGCGTTTAAGGTTGTAAATTAAGTTAAGCCGCTCGTCTATGCGCATAACCTCGTAAGGGTCGTGCTCTATCGTGCTTTGGTATGTTTGCAAATCCCGCACAAGCTCGTCCAACTGCGCGGTAATACTTTCGGCGGCTTGCGCAAACGCCTCGCACGACGAATCCAAATATGTAAGCCTTGCTATATTATTTGCCGCCTCGCCCAACGAATCGGTGGCGGATGTATCGCTGCCGGATAAAAGTTCTATGGCGGCGTTCGTTTTTTCGGCAATCTCTTCCGAATTGTTCAGGATTTTGCGGCGCGAAAAAAGTTCCTCCTCTTCGCCGTCCTTTAAAGCCGCGGTTTTAATTTCGTTAATTTGATACGAATACAAATCAAGCCGGGAAGCCCTGTCCTCTTCGTTTACGCCTATTTCGGCAATTTGCCTGTCCAGCGCGGATAACTGCCTCACAATTTCGGCAAGACGCGCCTTTATTTCGTCCGCGCCTTCGCAGAACCTGTCCAAAATTTCAAGGTGCCGGGCGGTTTTTAAAAGCCCCTGGTGCTCGTGCTGGCTGTGGATATCGAAGAGAATTTCGGAAATATCCTTAACCGTACCCACGGAAACAGTTTTTCCGTTTATTTTGCATACGGATTTTCCGGTATCCGCCGCCATGTTCCGCTTTATTATAAGGAGGTTATCCTCGTCCGGTTCGGCGTCGAGTTCGGTTAACTTTTCCCTGTTTTCGTCCGTAATTTCAATAACACAGGTAACCTCCGCAAAAGATTCGCCGCCGCGCACAAAATCCTTCGGGGCGCGCCTGCCCAAAATAAAACCCAGCGAATCGGCAATCATGGATTTGCCGGAACCCGTTTCTCCGGTAATAATATTTAAGCCGGGGCTAAACTCCAGCTCGGTTTCTTCAATCAGCGCGACATTTTTTATGCGTAAAGAGTTAATCATGGCGCTCTCCTTGCGTTATGCTTTTTATTAATTTTTCAAATCCGGTTATAATATCCTGCCCGCGCTGTGTTTCCGCTATTACGCAAAAAACGGTATCGTCCCCGGCTATTGTTCCCAAAATCCCGTCGCCCCCCAGCGTGTCAATAGACGCCGCAACCGCCATTGCCATGCCCTCAAGCGTTTTAACCACAATAATGTTGGACGAGCGCGCCATTGAAACAACACCGTTGGCAAAAACACGCAGCATTTTTTGCAGCTTTTCGGTTTTTTCGCTTTGCGCCGCCGCGTATATCAGTTTGCCCGATTCGGCCTTTACCTTAGTAATATTTAAACTGCGGATATCACGCGATACGGTTCCCTGTGTGGAATCAAAACCCGCGTCCTTTAAAAGGGCGGTTAACTCGTCCTGCGTTTCTATTTCGTGTTCTTCGATAAGCTGAAGGATTTTTTCGCGTCTTTCCGATTTCAAAAAAATTGCCCCTTTCGTATGCCCGCAAAACGGTTTGCGCTTGTGCGGTTTGTAATGCTTCCATCAACAGTAAATTTCCTATTATTAATAGGGCTATACTATATTTCATGGTCGCCCTTACCTTGTCTTACAAGATAGCAACCTTTCCTTGACAGCAATGTTTTTACCATTCGTGTATAATCCGCCATTATGCTCTCACCGCCAACAATTTGTCAATGCGTTCTGTGATTATTGTTAATTCAATATCGCCGCTATAACCGCAGCATTCCTCGTACATATCCGGAATTGCAATTTTTACTCTTTCAACAAGCGCATCAAAAGAATTGTCTTCTAAAGTAAAGCCAAAACCAATGTCACTATCAGGTTTTGTGTACCATATTCCATTATCCCATAAAATACGAATAATGCACTTTTTCATTATGATTACTTCCTGTTTTTGATATCGCATTATAACGCTGCATCCTAAACCATACCGCTGTTGTTATTATAACCGCGAACGCAATTTCAAATATCGCGTCCGGTATCCCGGCCGCCTGCCGTGAAATCAACAACGGGTCGGTGAGGTATAAGTTAATATAGAACTGGGCAATCCGTAAGTAAATAACGGCTATCCAGTGCAACATCTGCCCGTGATGACATATTTACAGCCTCTTTCCATACACGGTTATTTCACACGAAAAAACTCGTCCGTCAAAGATATATAGGCATCTTTTTTCGCAGAACATCAAAAAAACTAAGATCGTTAGTTTTAATTATACTCATATAATATTCGGACGCTTTGATTAAAACCTCCGAGCCATGCGTAAGTTTCGCGGCGTGCCTGCCGTCTGCCGAAAGCACAATTTCGCCGTCGCCGCCCGATATAATTTTGATAGTAATAACATCCGTACCGGATACCACCGTTGGGCGGGCAAACAAATCGTGCGGGCAGATTGGCGTTATCGCAATCATATCGCTCCAGGGGGAAAGCAGAGGGCCCCCGGCGGATAAGTTGTACGCCGTGGAGCCGGTGGGCGTTGCGCAAATAATGCCGTCCGCGCGGTAGGTGTTAATGTACGAACCGTTAACCGAAAGGGAAAACGTAATCATTCGGGACAAAACGCCCTTGGATACGCAAAATTCGTTTAACGCTAAAGGCTGTTTTGCGGTTTGGTTTGCGGAAAATTCGTTAAACACATGCGGCTGTGTTGCGCTTTTGTTTTCGCAAAATTCGCTTTGCGCTGAAGGCGGTTTGCCTCCTTTGTTTTCGCGCCCGTTTTCGATAACGAAACTCGCGGTAAGTGTCATTCTTTTTTCAATTTTATATTCGCCGTTTAACACCTTTTCGATTGAGGCGAACCCTTCCGAAATATCCGCATCCGTTAAATACCCCAGCGTTCCAAGGTTTATTCCCAAAACCGGAATGCCTGCCTGAGCGGCTTTTTCCGCAGCCGCAAGTATTGTGCCGTCGCCGCCAAGTACAATTAAAAAATCCGGGATACTAAACAGTTCGCTTTCGGAAACCGTTTCAAGGGTTCCGTTTGCTTTTGCATTTTTAAGATTTACATAAGCCGCGCCGCTTCGCGCCGCTTTTTCGTAATCGGCTACGGTAATAACCGGCATGGCGTTGTTTTTGGCAAATACGCCAATTACCTCGCACAAATATTCATAAACGCCGGGTTTATTGCTGTTTATAATTATTCCCGCTTTTTTCATTCGGCACTCTCCATAATTTCAACTTGCGCCCCTTGCACAATTTCCATAATCTTACCCGCAACACTTGCCGCGTCCAGCCCATATTCGGCTAAAAGCCGCGTTTGGTCCCCCTGCCGCAAAAAAACATCCGGGAATGCGAACGCGTAAAACACGGTATCAATTTTCCTTTCGGCAATTTCCGCCGCCACTTTCTGCGACAATCCCCCTGTTTTTACCGCGTTTTCCATTGTAAAAACAAATTCGTAATTGCTAAGTTCATCTATTAAATCAATGTCCAGCGGTTTTACAAAGCGTGCGTTAATAAGCGCCGGGTTATGCCCCGCCTCCGTCAGTTTTTCGGCTGTTTCAATTGCGGTTTCCACCATTTCGCCAAACGCTATTATAAGAATTTTTTCGCCGCCTGTAAGTTTTTCGCATTTTCCGTATTCAACGGGAGTTTTAAAGCCCTTTAATTTGTTAGAAGCCGCGCCGCGCGGGTAACGAACGGCAATCGGCCCGTTAAATGTGTTAACGGCGAAATTAAGCATATCTATAAATTCGGTTCTGTTTTTGGGCGAAACAATTGTCATGTTCGGTATATGCGAAAGATACGCAAGGTCGTACAAGCCTTGGTGAGTTTCGCCGTCGCCGCCTACCACACCCGCCCTGTCCACGGCAAACACAACGTGCAGGTTTTGCAGGCATACATCGTGCAAAATTTGGTCGTATGCGCGTTGCAAAAATGTTGAGTATACGGCAAAAACCGGAATGAAGCCGTTTTTGGCCATACCGGCGGCAAAAGATACCGCGTGCGCTTCCGCAATGCCAACATCGAAAAAGCGTTTTGGGAACTTTTGCGCAAAATGCGAAAGCCCCGTTCCGGACGGCATTGCCGCCGTAACCGCCACGATTTTTTCGTTTTTGCCCGCCAATTCGGTTATGGTTTTGCCGAAAACATCGGAATACGTGTTCCAAATTTTTGTGCCGGACGGTTCGCCGCTTTCAATATCATATGGCCCCACGCCGTGAAAATCCTCCGGGGATTTTTCCGCCAAAGAGTAACCCTTACCTTTTTTTGTGTACACATGCAAAAGTACCGGGCCTTTCATTTTTTTAATTCGCTTTAAAACGTTTATTAAACTTTCCAAATTGTGCCCGTCAACCGGGCCGATATAATTAAAACCGTATTCGTCGAACACGGTTCGGTTAACAACCATGTACTTAAGGCTGTCCTTTATGCGCTCTATCGCGCGTACCGCCTTTTCGCCAACTACCGGAACCTTATTAAGTAATTTTGTTATGTCCGCTTTGGCGCCCAAATACCCCGGCGCGGTACGCAAATTGTTAAGATATGACGAGAGTGCGCCAACGTTTTCCGAAATGGACATTTGGTTATCGTTTAAAATTACAATTAAATTTGTATCCGCCCGCCCCGCGCAGTTTAAGGCTTCAAACGCCAAACCGCCTGTCATGGAACCGTCGCCTATTATGGATATTACGCTGTAGTTTTCGCCGTTTAAATCCCTTGTTACCGCAAGCCCAAGCCCCGCCGAAATTGATGTGGAACTGTGCCCGGTATCTATAATATCGTGCGGGGATTCGCCGGATTTAGGAAAACCGGACAACCCGCCGAATTTTCTAAGCGTATGAAACTGACTTCTGCGCCCGGTTAAAATTTTATGTATATAACTTTGGTGCCCAACATCCCAAACAAGCTTATCCTGCGGGGAATTAAAGCAGTAATGAAGCGCTATGGTAAGCTCAACAACACCCAAATTAGACGCTAAATGCCCGCCCGTTTCAGATATTGTTGAAATTAAAAATTCGCGGATTTGTTGCGCCAGTATTTCCATTTCTTTTATGTCAAGTTTTTTTAAATCTTCCGGTGAGTTTATTTTTTCTAAATAATTAATATTATCACAACCTTTTATCGCAAGTTGTACCCATTTGTAACGGCGAAAAATATTCCGGTTAATATTCCGAGTATCGCGCCCGCAAAAACCTCCACCGGCGAATGACCCAAAAGCTCCTGCAACTTTTTATCCATTACCAAACCCGTATTTTCCTTGATAATAGTTACAATTTTATTTAAAACCTCGGCCTGTTCGCCCGCCGCTCGCCTAACGCCCGCCGCGTCTTGCATAACTATAAGGCTTATTACAGCCGCAACCGCAAACGCGGATGTTTCAAACCCCTCGCGCATTCCAACCGCGGTTGCCATTGCCGTAACAAAAGCGGTGTGCGACGAGGGAATGCCGCCGTTTGAAATAATTAAATACAGGTTAAGTTTTTTATAAAGAATTAAATCCTTAATAATTTTCAAAAGCTGCGCGGCTAAAAAAGCCGCAACCGCCGCCCATATTGGAAAGTTAGTGGATACTTGAGTTAAAAAATCCATGCGGCACCTCAATTGCTTCTACGAGTTATTATTTCCGTAAGTTCACGAAGTTTAGACGTATCTTTTGAAACTTTATTCAGCTCTTTATTTATTTCGTTTGAAATTTCCGCGTATTTTTCATTTGCGGCGTCAATCCCGTATAAACTTACATATGTTGTTTTTTTATTTTTAATATCGCTTTTAGCATTTTTTCCAAGCTGCTCGGTTGTGCCGGTTTCGTCTAAAATATCGTCCTTTATTTGAAAGGCGAGCCCCAACAAATTGCCTACTTTTTTTAGTATGTTATTATCATGGATGCTTGCATCCCCCAGTATTGCGCCGACACTAAGCGCCGCGCTAAATAGCGCCGAGGTTTTTTTTGAGTAAATTTCAAGTATTTTTTCCGGCGGATATTCGGCGCTTGGGAAGCTGATATCCATCATTTGCCCGCCTATCATTCCGGCAGACCCCGCCGCGTTTATAACCTCGCGCATCGCAACCGCTGCGCTGTGGTTGAAATAAACCGCATCCGCCATCAGTTCAAACGCGCGGTTTAAAAGCGCGTCGCCCGCCAAAATTGCTACGTCCTCCCCGAACATTTTGTGGTTTGTGGGTTTGCCCCGGCGCAAATCGTCGTTATCCATCGCCGGTAAATCGTCGTGTATAAGCGAATAGGTATGTATCATTTCTATCGCGCACGCAAAATTTTCGCA
>JAISVZ010000220.1 GCA_031271295.1 Clostridiales bacterium
AAGGAGGAATAGATTATGAGTAACATGGTAGTTAACACAAACGTACCGGCAATTGATTCCCACAGAAATATGAAAAAGGTGGGCACAATGCAGATGACAGCGTCTGCAAGGCTTTCTTCGGGTCTTAAAATTAACTCCGCCGCAGACGACGCGGCAGGTCTTGCGATTTCCGAAAAAATGCGCAGCCAGATTCGCGGGCTCGACATGGCTTCGAAAAACTCTCAGGATGGTATCTCGTTAATTCAAACCGCAGAAGGCGGAATGCAAGAAATCGACAACATGCTTCAGCGTATCCGTGAACTTACCGTTCAGGCCGCTAACCAAACCAACACCACAAGCGATACGCTTAACATCGCTAAGGAAGTTGACCAGTTAAAGAACGAAATTAACGACATGTCCAAGAGAGTTGAGTTTAACACGAAGGTATTGCTTAGCGGCGATTATGCCGACAGCCCAATTCACCTTCAGGTTGGCGCAAACTCCGGCCAGAGCTTAGGCGTTAAAATTGAGAGCGTAGGTTCCGAAGATGTATGCCTTTCCGGCGTTACAGAGGCTGTATACGCAGGCGGCTCCAAAGCTTCCGAGTTCCTTGATACTCTTGACGCGGGCCTTTCCGTTGTTACGGCGGCAAGAGCACAGCTCGGCGCTTATCAGAACAGGCTTGAGTACACAATTAAGAGCTTGGATATTTCGTCCGAAAACCTGTCCGCTTCCGAATCCCGTATCCGCGACGCCGATATGGGCAAGGAAATGATGAACTTGACAAAAGCAAACGTATTGCAGCAGGCTGCAACATCCATGCTTGCGCAGGCCAATCAGAATCCTCAAAACATTCTTCAGTTACTCGGTTAATTTTAAAAAAGGTTGTCAGAAAAAGCCGGAGCTTTCCGGCTTTTTTTATGGTATAGCACATTCCGGAGGTGGATTAGGTTGGATAAGAGCATTATGGAAGCGTGTACTTCCGTTTTAGATTATATGGATAAATTAAGCCCCACAATTATAAACCTATACGAAAGTATCAGGGAATACGATTTGGCGGATATAATTGTTTTGGCGGATATAACCGAAGGCCTTAAATGGGTAAGCGAGGCGGCTTCAAATATAAACGCGTCGCTTTCTTTGGGAATAACCGAAGAAATAAATAGCATAACCGATCAGATAAAGGATATCGCCCTGGCGATGGAAAACAGCGATTACTTGTTTTTAGCCGATATTTTAGAGTATGACGTAATAGAAAATATGGAAAAAATATTTAACGCCATTGCAGCCGTTAGCTGATTTTACAAAAAATAATTAAAGCTATGACATGCCATGCGCCATTGCCTCTCTGTTAACTGATTTTTAAACTAATTTAAAAAAACCGGGTTCCCGGTTTTTTTGTTTGGCTTGGAAAGGAAATATCTAAGGCGCAATTTGAAAAATATCTTTAATTTGGTTTTCAAAGTTGCTTTCAAGGTTTTGCACAAATTTTTTATATTCCGCAAAATCCTTAACGCAACTGTCATAGTTATCAAAGCAGTTCAATATGCCGCTAACTATAGCCGGTATATTTTCGGGGGTATCTTCAAATTTATACTTTTCGGGTATAGGGATATCGCCGTAATATTTGGCGGAACCTCTTAGGTTTGTAATTACGCAGCAATCATTAACTACGGCTTCGCGCGGCATACGCTCCCTTCCGGGGTGGTTTCCGAAATCCGCATATACCTTCGCTTTCGCGAAAGTTTCCGATACTTCGGCCGGAGTTAAACCCTCAAGGGGTAAAAAGTTTATATTATTTATGCCGTTCTCCCGGCAAAAATCCATTATTTTTTTTATAAACGCTTTGTCCTTTTTTGGGTTATAAATAACCGTATTGGTTTTAGCCTCATTTTTTTGCGCGGGCGTTTCGGTAAAAACGGAATCGATATAGGATTCAAGCTTGAATACTTTTTGGCGCGGTATGCCAAGAAGTTCTAAAAATTCCCTCGCGTAATGAGAGTTTGTAAGGTGGGTAAAATTAAGCCCTTTACCAATTAGCGCATCGGAAAAAATGTTGAAAAAATCATCTCGCTTAAATACGTGAGCCGCAATATATATACCGTAAATATAATTATCCACGCTTAACCACCAAACAGCTCTCCTTATCATTTTGGCAGTATTCAGCGGTTCGGTTAAAAAAACCTCCGGCAAAATTAAAATGTTGCGCTCGTTATCCTCAATTATTTCGGAAATGGGGTTATTGTATTTTTGATAAGGCTTAGGTACTTGCAAAGCATCCGCGTCTACATCGGGCGCCTTATAAAAAACCATAGACGCGTTAATATTTTGTAAACGCAGCTTATAACACAATTGGTGCGCAGATGTAGGCCCGCCCGTTAGCATATGGGACGGCGATAAAATGTATACCTTGGTATCCGGATAAATCTCCATTTTAAAGCTCCTTTACCTTTACAAATATATCCTTAATATTTTTTTCAAATTGCCCTTCAAGCCCTTTAGAAAAGTTTTTATATTCCGTAAAATCCCCTATGTTTTTCTCATAATTATTTACACAGTCTAAAATGCTCTTTGCGGCGGCGGCAACGTTTTCCGGCTCGTAGCCGAATTTGTACTTTTCAGGAATAGGAGTATCCTGAATGTACGCGGCCGCTCCCGTTTTGCCGGTTATTACGCACGCTTCGAATAACGCCGCCTCCTGCGAAGTGCTTTCCCTGCCCGCAAAATCGCCGAAATCAAAAAATACCTTGCTTAATTTAAAAACGTCCGCACGCAAATTAACCGGCATATTGTCGGCAACAGGTACAAATTTAATATGAGAGTATTTTTCTTCCTTAAAAAAAGAGAGAACACCCGCCAAAAAACGGGAGACAATTTTTGCGTTATACGCAACAAAATCCTGCTTTTTAAATTGAATGTTGGATTTTAGAACCAAGGCAGAATTAACGTACGGCTCTAACGGGGCAATTTGGCTTTTGGGTATGCTGAATAATTCCAAATGCTTTTTTGCGTAAAAAGACGCGGTAAAATGGAAGCAATTGTAGGGCGAGATAATATTAAAGAAGTTCGGATTTTCCCACGAAGCAATTCTAAAAACTACGGAATAATAATTATTAACGGATAGCCACCATATAGCTTTTCGTATTCGCTGAAACTTGTAAAGAAGCTGAGTTGCTGTTTCGGGAACTATCAAAATATTGCGCGGGTCGTCCCCAAGCGAAGATGCAACCTCACAGCCGTACTTAGCAAAATCCGGGTTAGCTTCAAAATTGCCGCCAGACGCGAGGGGAATAAACAATTTCGCATTGTACCTAAAGCGGCGCAGCTTGTAACATAGCTGATGGCAGGAATGCACGGTTTCCAAGCCCGCACTTTCTAAAGTTAGTATGTAAATAACGGTATTGTCATAAACATCCATTAATAATCCTCCTTGGATGCAAGACCATCGCGGCGCGGCGGTTTTTTGTACGGTCAGGCTTTGAGCGTAAGAACGGCGGCGCGGTTTTTGCGCGGCCAGCCTCTTAGCGCAAGACCGGCGGCGATGAAATTTTGCGCGGCCAGCCCAGCCTCGTTAATTGGCGGATGGTCAGTTCTGTTTGAGAGTATACCATTTTCGGATTTTGATGTCACGGGTTTTTGTATTCATTATCTTCCGGATTTTTGCGGGTCTGCTGCTGTTCGCACTCACGCCGAAGGAGATTTGCAATAATTCAAAGCCGCAATTGCAAAATTTAAGTACACGCAATACGGTTATGCCGCATCCGCTTCGGATAACCTATAAACAATTCACAGCAAATTCTAATTTTACAAGCAATAATCTACGTGATATTATTGAGTTTGCGCGGCATTGGTAAATTTTTCGACGCCTCGCCGGCGCGTTTTATAATAGGTATCACAGGCTTAACGCCAAGGGGAGAATGATATGTTAAAGGTATTCACTTACTTAAAACCGTACATACACATCGTAATTTTAACCGTTGTTTTATTGTTTGCGCAAAGCGTTTCGGAGCTTATGCTTCCGGCGTATATGTCTAATGTTGTGGATGTTGGCATAACCCGCGGCGGAATTGAGAACGCGCAAATTACCTCCGCAACCGGCGCGGAGCCGGGGCAGCTTCAAATGAATTACCTTATAAAATCCGGCGGTATTATGCTGGCAATTTCATTTCTTATAATGATATGCGGGATATCCGGCTCCTACCTTTCCTCGCTTGTTTCGTCGCGTGTTGGGCGGGATTTGCGAAGCGACCTTTTCTCGAAGGTTACCCGCTTTTCCAATAAAAATTTCGACAAATTCTCCGCCTCCACCTTAATTACGCGCTGCACGAACGATGTACAGCAGGTGCAAATGAGCGTTATGATGATGCTAAGAATGGTGCTTATGGCGCCGCTTACGGGTATTGGCGGCATTATTATGGTTTTGCGCTCCGATTCCGGGCTTTCGCGCATTATCATAATTTCGGTGGCGGCAATTTTCTCCGTGGTTACAATTCTGTTTTCCAAAGCAAGCCCCAAATTTAAAATTTCGCAAAAACTGCTGGATAAGGTTAACCTTGTTGTGCGCGAGTCGCTCTCCGGTATGCTTGTTATACGCGCGTTCGGCAGGCAGGAATACGAGGAGGGCAAATTCGCCAAGGCAAACCGGGATTTAACGGATGTTCACCTTTTTATCGGGCGTTTAATGGGCGTAATGTTTCCGGCAACAAGTATAATTATGAATTTTACAACCGTGGCAATTTTGTGGTTCGGCGCGGGCGCGGTATCTTCTTACGCTTCCGAAACGGGCGAAATTATGGCGGTTATTCAATACGCAATGCAAATTATGTTTTCGTTTATGATGATTTCAATGATATCCATAATGCTTCCGCGAGCTTTGGTATCCGCGGCGCGTATAAAGGAAGTGCTGGAGGAAACCGAGGATATTACGGATCCGGCCGCGGAAAAACCGATAAAGGGTAGCAAGGGAACAGTGGAATTTCAAAACGTGTATTTTAAATATCCCGGCGCGGACGAATACGTTTTGGAGGATATCTCCTTTACCGCAAGCCCAGGCAAAACCACCGCCATAATTGGCAGTACCGGAAGCGGAAAATCCACGGTTATAAACCTTATTCCGCGCTTTTATGATGTTACGGACGGCAAAATTTTAATAGGCGGAACCGATATAAGGGAAATGACGCAGAAAAACCTGCGCGGTTTAATAGGGTATGTGCCGCAAAAGGGAATTTTATTTTCCGGCACGATAGAATCCAACATTAAATACGCGGGCTTTGACATACCGGACGATGAAATGGAAAAGGCGGCAAAAATTGCGCAGGCGGATTTTATTTACGAAAAAGAGGATAAGTTTGGCGAGCATATAGCGCAGGGCGGCACGAACGTTTCCGGCGGGCAAAGGCAGCGCGTTTCCATTGCGCGGGCGCTGGCGAAACAGCCGGGCATATTTATTTTCGACGACAGCTTTTCCGCGCTGGATTATAAAACAGACGCAAAACTGCGCCGCGCGCTAAAGGACGAGGTTAAGGACGCAACGGTAATAATAGTAGCGCAGCGCATTTCCACAATTATGAACGCGGAGCAGATTATTGTTTTGGACGACGGAAAAATTGCGGGCTGCGGCACCCACGCCGAGCTTTTAAAAACCTGTGATGTTTATATGCAAATAGCTTCGTCGCAATTATCCGCCAATGAGCTTAACGGAAAATATTCGCCAAAGGCGGCGCTGGAGGGTTTGGCATGAGCGATACGGATAAAAGAGAAACGCCGCGCCCGCAGGCGCAAAGAAGAGGGCCTATGCAAGGAGGCCCCGGCGGCGGGCCGATACGAATGGGCGGCGAAAAGGCGAAAAACTTTAAAGGCACAATGAAAATTTTGCTTGGCTACTTAAAGCAGTACATGCCGCTTATTTTTGCGGTAATGCTGCTTTCGGTTTTAAGCTCGGTTTTCGGTATCGTTGGCCCTAAAATTTTAGGAAACGGAATAAACGAAATAAACGAAGGGTTTTGGCGGCAAACGCAAGGCACGGGCGGGATAAATTTTGCGGCGGTTGGCAATATCGCGCTTACTTTAATTGCGCTGTATGTGTTAAGCGCTCTGTTTTCGTTCGGGCAGGCTTTTATTATAACGGGCGTTTCCCAAAAGGTAAGCTTTTCGCTGAGGGAGGAAATTTCGCGCAAAATTAACCGTCTGCCGCTTAAATATTACGACGGCGTACCGCACGGCGAGGTAATGTCGCGCATAACAAACGATGTGGATACCATAAGCCAGTCGTTAAATCAGAGTATGTCGCAGATAATTTCGTCGGTTGTAACTCTTGTTGGTATTGTTATAATGATGCTTACAATTAGCCCCGTTATGACACTTATCGTTTTGCTTATTATGCCTATATCGTTCGGCTCGGCGGGCGCGGTTATCCGCAAATCCCAAAAACATTTCAAAGACCAGCAAAAATTTTTGGGAAACGTTAACGGGCACATAGAGGAAGTGTTTTCCGGGCATATCGTAATGAAAGCTTTTTCCGGCGAGGAAAAGGAAATTGCGAAGTTTAACGAATACAACGAAGAGCTGGCAAGGGCGGCGTCAAAATCCCAATTCCTTTCCGGCATGATGTGGCCTATGATGAATTTTATAGGCAATATCGGTTATGTGGCGGTTGTAATATTCGGCGGGTATCAGGTTATTTCGGGAAGAATAAACGTGGGCAGTATATCGGCGTTTATATCGTACATACGCTCGTTTAACCACCCTATTATGCAGGCGGCGCAAATTGCGAACGTTTTGCAATCCACAGCGGCGGCGGCGGAGCGCGTTTTCGAGTTTTTGAGCGAGGAAGAAAAGCAACCGGATACGGATAGAGCGGTTAACCCGCAAAATGTCAGAAGCTGTGTGGAATTTAAGAATATCCGCTTTGGGTACAAACCGGACGAGGTTATAATTAAGAATTTCTCGGCGCAAATAAAGGAAGGAATGAGGGTCGCAATTGTTGGCCCCACAGGCGCGGGCAAAACCACAATAGTAAAACTTTTGATGCGCTTTTACGACGTAAGCGAAGGCGCGGTACTAATTGACGGGCACGATATACGAAACTTTACGCGCGGCGGCCTTAGGGGAATGTTCGGCATGATACTTCAGGACGCGTGGCTTTTTAAAGGAACGGTTATGGAAAACATACGCTACGGCAAAATTTCCGCAACCGACGATGAGGTTATAGCGGCGGCAAAAGCGGCGCATGTGCACAGGTTTATAAAAACTCTGCCGGGCGGGTACGAAATGGAGCTTAACGAAGAAACATCCAACGTATCGCAAGGGCAGAAGCAGCTTTTAACAATAGCAAGGTCAATTTTAACCGACCCTAAAATTTTAATTTTAGACGAGGCCACAAGCTCTGTGGATACGCGCACGGAAGTGCTTATTCAAAAGGCAATGGCAAATTTGCTGAAAGGGCGCACAAGTTTTATTATAGCGCACAGGCTATCCACCATACGCGACGCGGATTTAATTTTTGTAATGGACGGCGGGGATATAGTGGAGCAGGGAACGCATGGGGAGCTTCTGGGGAAGAAGGGACTTTATTTTGAGCTTTATAACAGCCAGTTTGAAGGGGCGGGCTGAAAATTAAAAACGCAATAGGCGCCGGACTGCGTTAGTTCGACGCCTTGGATAGACATTAACTTTTTATACATTTAAATAATCTCTGAGTGCAGTAGTTAATAATTGAGAATAGTTTACATTTTTTTCTTCAGCTATATCCTTCAGCCATGCGGGAATAGTTAGGTTTGTTTTAACCGCGCGGTTATCCAACTCGTTTTTAACGATATCCGGATACACGGTTATGGGAGATAGGATATAACCGCTTGTTGTTTCCTCGTCAATAGGCAATTCGTCGGGCATAGTAGGCAGCGGTATTTCGTCATTATCTTTTTCCATTCCGTAAAGATGTAATTCCAATGCTTCTTTAGCCATTTTTTCCGCTTCTTCATATGTTTTTCCGTAGGTTGCGAGGCCTAAGAGATCCGGAAAGTAAACACCGAAACCACCGTCATTACTTGGCTCAAATACGGCAAAGTAAGTTGATTTACGCATAATTAACGCCTCCTTCATCAAGCAAGCAGCTTTTCATTTAAGCCCTGCCTGCTTAAAAATATTATTTAGTGTGCCTTGGGGAATGTCGCCGCTATGCTGTGGTATGGTTACTTTTCCTTTTTTAGAGTTATGCTTAAATTGCCTATGTGACCCGTTGTTGCTTCTTA
The DNA here is from genome assembly GCA_031271295.1 of Clostridiales bacterium. Taxonomy (GTDB): domain Bacteria; phylum Bacillota; class Clostridia; order Lachnospirales; family WQUN01; genus JAISVZ01. Next base: position 8,229 of record JAISVZ010000220.1, read on the forward strand.
TCTCATACCATCCATCAGCCTTAATTATTTTTTCGACTTCTCGAACTGTCATTACTTTCCCCTCCTTACACTGCGAATTATACGCCTAAATTATGCGCACGTCAAGAAAGTTGGGGGTTTTTTGCTTCACAATTAATTCAATTTGTACTGTTCACACCCTGATCAAAATGAATAGTATTGCGACAACTTTGAATAATAAGCTGACATTTTCATTTTTCGCAGATAGCAATTTAGATGTACGCTACCCAGAACTAAACACTAATAATTGCCCGCTAATAGCAGCCCACTGAAAATTACCCGCGCTTTGTGTAACTGTTCTATAGGGGTTGCAGGAGGGCTTCGGCGCAAATTATACCGCCCAGCAATGTGCCACCTGACGCTTCAGAACATTTTTGAGCGCACCAAGTTAGTAAAGAGTTCTATTTTTGCGGTGCGCTCAAAAATATTCTTCTCGCTGCTCTGGCGAACCAATTTTCGCC
>JAISVZ010000001.1 GCA_031271295.1 Clostridiales bacterium
AACATAATTGTTGGCAATAAGCTATGAGCAGTAATTTACAAAAGGTTGTTGTTTTGGCACAGCAAAAAGACGGTCAGCTCCCGTTTCAATTGCTATACCCGATATTCGGTTTTAAACGCGCATCACCAATACCATATAATTTGTCATCAAAAACATCTCCTTTTGTTGCAAGCCTTCCGGCGCGGCGGTTTTTTGCGCCATCGTAGCTTCGCAAACATAAAATCCCATACGGGTTGAAATAACTATAACTCACAGTTGCCTGATTGTCAAATACATAGATACTTCTCAACTTGCCCTTAACTACCCATCTGCCTCGCTACTGTAAGTGTGAAAAATGCAAAAAAATAAGCCGCCCTCCTCGCAAAGGTAACCGGCTTACTTCTCGTTATTAAATTAACGGGGTTTAGTCACAACCGCTGCGGCAGTAGCGACCAACCGAGAGAGCGCGAAAGCGCTCTCTCTATTAATTTACCTAAATTTTAAGGGTTTTATACGAAATTGTCAAGAGCTAAAACAAAATTATTCTTTACTAAATGTAGCCTTAATTACTTGTTCACATTCCCGCCGAAGAAGCTGTTTCAATTATTTCTACAGCTTTCAGCCCACGTTCCCCTATCCCGTTTTGCAAATCAAGACAAAATACCTTATTATAAAGCGGTACAACAAACCATATTTTCTAAAAATTCAAGGAGTGCTGCTGTTATTAAAACCATAATTCTATTCCCCTCAGACTATTTCAACACTAAGCTAATTGATTCGCAGTACCAAGCGGAATATGACGAAGTGCGTAAAATTCCGGAATTCGTTATCCTTTTTTATAATCATGACGCTTTGGTTAACGACGATGAGCTAAAATTTTACCCCGCGCTTAATGAAATCGGCTATTCCGGCATGTGCATTGCGCGAACATGGATGCTGAACTTAGTGCAATATGCTAAACTTGAAACGAAACTTGCCGAATATGGCATAAGGCTGATAAATTCAGTTCGGGAGTATGAAAACCTGCACTATTTTAACCGCGTATATCAGGATATCAAAAATTTTACGCCGCGCGCCTTATTTTACTCAAGCATTAGCGAAGCGGACGCAAACGAAATAAATAATTCTTTCGGGCGCTTTATGATAAAGGATTATGTAAAATCGGTAAAAGGATATGATTTTCCGGCATATATTAACACACCGGTTACTCAGGAGGAGCTTAACAATTTGATGACGTGCTTTGTTGAATTGCGCGGTTCACTGTACACAGGCGGTATCGTTTTCAAAGATTATGTTAACTTGAAGCGCTGCGGCAAGGCAACTAACGAATTTAGAGTGTTTTATCTGTACGGAAAAGTTGTAACGGTTAGCAAAAATTCAAACCAACCGGCAAATAGTGCCTATTTGCCAATGGCATTTGCGGAAAGGTTCGGCAATCTTCGAAGCAATTTTTATACGGTAGATTTTGCGCAAACTACCGGCGGAGATTTTATCGTACTTGAAACAGGCGACGGGCAGGTATCCGGTTTAAGTCCCGGTCAGCTCGTTTTTAAATATTATGACGAAATCCGCGCAATTGTGTGCGAACCAAACGAACGAGATAAAATTTTACTAAATACAAATCAAACGCATTAACAAGCGGGGATTTTGCGGATTTTATCAGCAAGAATGAGATATCCGGTTTCTATATAGCCGGGGCGGACGCAGCGGTTTGCGTTAAATCAACCTGTTATAACTTGCGCAAAGCAAATTACAGCGTTAGTGTACTGCCTGATTGCGTTACAAGCTATGACAAGAACAAAATAAGCGAGATGCTGCGCTATTACGAAAGCAAGGGCTGCAATATTGAACGCCAGATTTAGTTCCTAAAAAACCCCCCGCCGTTTCCGGCGGGGGGTTTTTAATTTCATTCACATCTTAATCTCATTCACATCTTATCTTACTCAATAGCGTTAGTTTCATCAACAATAGAATTCCACGACTGCTGAACGGATTCAATAAGAGTGGCGGGGTCAACATCCTCAAACCAAAGGTTCCAGGTAATATCGCCGATAAAGTCCGCTCTTGGAATGTATGCTGTGTAGTTGTTCAAAATATCGGTTGAGGCGCGCATGTTTTGCAAAGTTTCGTCTACCGCGCGCGAATCCGAATACAGGTTGTAGCTGGCGGATTTCCAAGCTTCCGGATCGTCGTAACCGGGAGCCGGCATATACCAAAGCTGTGTTGCGAACATGATATCGTCCACTTCCTCAGCAGATTTTGTTGCGGGTATAACGTGAACATTATCTTTGTGCGCATAACCGAACAACGTACCCTTAGGACCTACCGGTACGGTAACAAAACCGATATCGTCCGGATTCTGGGAAAGGAAGGATTCTGTTCTCATATAAATTTCGCCGAAGAACATAGCGCCCTGACCCTGCTGAAACGCGTCGTTAAACCAGTTCCACTGAGAACCTTCCGGCTGAGGCATTAAATAACCTTCGGTGAAAAGCCTCATGGAGAATTGAAGGCCTTCCAAAAATTCCGGAGTTCCGGTTGCGTTCGTAAATTTACCTTCCGCGTCCTTGCCAATAAACATTGCGTTGTTGCTGGTTAAAAGAGAACCTATAACCTTGTCGTGATACGGTACTATTGCGTAAGTATCCATAATACCGTCGTTGTTGATATCGCGAGTTAACTGCGAGCAAAGTTCAATGTAGTTCTCCCATGTCCATGTGCCTTCCGCCTGCATGTTGTACGGAAGATCCGGGTCAAGCCCCGCTTCTTCAAAGAGGCGTTTGTTGTAGTAAATACCGCTCGGTCCGCCCGCGGAAAGCGAGAAACCGAACGAGAAGCCGTATGGCAAGCCGCCGAACGTACAAGCTTCAATTGTTGCCTGGTTCCAATCCGCAAATTCATTTGATGTTATGTCAACACTTTCAACATTAAGCGGAGCCAGAAGCCCTTGGTTGTACATAGCGGTAAACCAGCGAGGCTCTAAAAGAATAACATCCGCCAAAGGGTCGCCCGCCAAAATGGAAGTTGCCGCGAGCTCTTGCATTTCTCCCCAGCCCGCTACGTTTTTCTCCATCATGGTAAAGTTATGATCCGACTGAATCTGCAAACGCCAATCCGTAGAGGCTTCATCCGCCGCGCCGGTTGGTTCGTAGGTATTTGCGTCCCAATCTCCCCACCAGTTGCCTATAATAATTTCTTGACCGCCCAAATCTCTTTCAGGAATTTTTTCATGCCTTGTAAGTTCCGCCGGAGGTGTTTCCACAGCGGGTTCTTCGGTTGCCGGTTCTTCCGTTGCAGGCTCCGTAGTTGCGGGTTGCTCCTCAGTTGGTGCGGGAGCGGGCTGCTCCGCCGCCGGTTCGGTAGCAGGTTGCTCTGTTGTACCGCCGCCTCCTCCGCCGCAAGCCGCAATAGACAAAGCAAGCAACAAAGCGGTTAACGCCGCCAAAACTTTTTTTGATTTTTTGAACATTTTCTTTCCTCCTGTTATAAATTTAAATATATCACCAAGAGCCAAACCGCCGAACTACAGCGGTTAACTCTAACGCGAACTGAAATTTTCTACTACATTTTAATACCGGTTTGGCTTAAACTTTCCACAAACGCCCTTTGCGCGAACAAATACAGCAGAATAAGCGGCAATAAGCTTATAAGCATTCCGGTTGCAATAATCATTTGCGTATAACCTATCGGTGCCGCGGTAGTATAAATCCTCATGTAATATTCCATAAGCCGTTCCGCCAAGGAACCGAGCACCGACGAAAGAACGTTATATCCCCTAAGGAACAGCGAGGTGTATAACGAATCCGTCCACATCCAAACAAAGGAGAACAGGAAGCAGGATGTTATCATAGGCATTGCGTCGGGAAGCATAATGCTGACAAATGTGCGCAGCCTTCCGCAACCGTCAACCAGCGCCGCTTCGTCTAATTCAGGCGGCACGCCCCTAAAATACTGGCGCAGCATAAAAATGTAGAGCCCGCTTTTAAGCCCCATGCCCGTTATGGAAAGAATAAGTATACCCGCAAGCCCGTGTTCAATTAAGTTAAGAGGAGCGCCCGTTGTAAGGCGGAATATCCCCAAAATATCGAAGAAACGGAAGTTTAAATAAAGCGGCGCCAAAATTGTTTGCGGCGGTACAACTATAACAAGCATAACGCAGAAAAACCAAAACGATTTAAACGGAAACTTAAAGCGAGCAAACCCGTAACCCGCCAATGTACACGAAGCCACCTGAAAAAGCGAAATAACGGTACACATAAGGAAGGTTCGAAGTGTTGACTGCCAGTAACTCATAAGCTCGTTGACAACAGAATAATTATTCAGCGTTAAATGGCGCGGAATGGAAATTACCGTGGAATCGTACAAATCCCGTTCCTCCATAAGGCTTATTGAAAGCTTGTTTAAAAGAGGCTGAAGGATAAGGAAGCAAAGCCCGAACAAAAGTATAGCCCTGCAAATTTTAAACAGTACGTTTCCTATTCTGCTACGCAGTAAATACCCGCCGGATAACCGGTTGCGCTCCCAAAAACCCATTTTTGTTGCCTGATCATTCGTCATAATAATACACCCTCTTCGAGATAATAAGACTTGCGATTCCGAGCAATGCCATTACCGCAACGAAATATATCCATGCCATCGACATTGAAAAACCGTATTCCATGCTTTGCATTAACGAATCGCGGATTTTCACCATAACCGCGTTATCCGTGCGCACACAGTAATCCACCACGGAATAAACAACATTAACAAGTATAAGCGAGCTTACCATAGGGAAGGTTATTTTCCAGAAGCTTTCCCACTTTGTAGCGCCTTCAATGTACGCCGCCTCAAACATAGACGGTGAAATTGTTTGAAGGCCGGAGAGGAAAATAACAATTTGTATACCGCTGGACATCGCTATTGTATAAACCTGATCCACCATAAGGAAGATATAGGTCATAAAATCGTTAACCGCGCTTTCCTCGTCCGTCATAAGGATGTTTTGCAAAACGCCTGTAACCGAGGAGCGCAAATCGTTAGATTCTTGAATTAATGTGGACATTCCGGAAAGCAGGGAGTTTGACGTTTCAAGCCCCACCATAATACCGGATGATAAAATTATCGGCAGGAAAAACAGCGCCCTTGCAATGCCGCGCCCTCTGAATTTCTGGTTTAGTATAAGCGCCACAAAAAAGCTGAAAATAATTACGGGTATTACAATAACAAACATACGTCCCATTTCTTCGATAAAGATGCGGTTAAAATCGCGGTCCTCCAAGAATGCGCGTTTGAAGTTCGCCAGGTAGTTAAATGTCATTGAAAACCTGTGGTTATCCAAATCTATCTTAACCTCGGAAAACGCCATCATAATAGACTGCACCATAGGGAAGAACATAAACGATATAAAGCCGATTATGAAGGGCAGTATGAAAAAATAACCCGTTATTGCGTTTTTATCCGCTAAGGTGAGGCGGTATTTTTCTTTCTCTTTTTTCATGTAATTACCCCCGTCAGCTTCTTTCTACGTAATAATTCATTGCGGGAACCGTAATGCCGCCCTCGTTATAATCGAAGGAGTTGGTGTTAACATAAACTTTGGTGCCGTCCGCGTATTCGGTAACAGTTACCATATCCGCAAGGATTTCGTGCCCTTCTATTGTTTGGTTAAAAAGGCCGGTAAAATCCCGTTTAAAATCCTTATATAACTTATCCGCGTCGCCAACCCATTTATCGTATTCGTTGGAATAATACTCGGAATACGCTCCAAGTTCCTGAAGCACAGCGGTTTGTTCCTTAAAGAAGCTAAAGTACAAACCCGCGCCGCCCTCGATTGCCTTCAGCAAATACAGGCTGTAATCCTCCGCCAAGTTAATGGCTTTTCCGGTGTACGGCACGTATGAATGTAGCGCAATTTGGTAAAACGGAACAGGAACATCGGTAATGCCGTAAGCCTGGTCGGTAACGGGGATATCCGTAACAAAAGTTGCGTACGGGCTTGCGTATGCGCTTCCGTAGGGAATAAGCGTGCTTTTCCCCTCGGAGGCGAGCTGCGCTAACTTAGCGGCTTGCATATTCATTGAAGCTTCGCGGCTTACCAAGCGTTTTTCGTAATAATCCCCGGCTAATTTATAACCCAAGCTGCGGAACGAAATGCCGTTTATATTATACTTGGAAGCTTCGGCGGTAAATTTGTCTATAATATCATTCATGTATGCCGGGCGGCTTAGATAAAGCGTATTCTGCTGTTCTAAGGCTTCGCCGTACCATATGGGCGTAAAGGCTAACTGCTCCACCCTTTCGCGGCTTATAAACCTTGCGGCGTCGCTGTTAACGCTGAACCCGCCGAATATGTTGCCGGGCATAACAAACATAAAGTTGCCGTCTAAATACAGCTTATAACCCCAGTTATCTGCGGCGGCAACAACGCTTTCAAAACCTGAGCCGCTGCCCAATTCGGAAATTGTTCGTATTTTATCCGGAGTGGTATGGTCAACACCGCCGTTAAAAAACCCCGTAGCTTTAATTTGCGCGTTTGCCCAGCCGTATTGCGCAATTTCATCTATAATAACCTTTGCCTCTTCGTAGGAAGTAAGCTTTAACGGAAGGTCGAACGGTATGCCGAGCCTGTGCTGGGTTTTGGTAACCGAACCTATAAGCTCCACGGCAATAGGAACCTCTTCGGTTGTATTGCCAACAAAATCCCCGTGTTTTTCAAGAAGGTAATTGCGGTATTCCTTTGCCATTCCAACATAGCCCGGCTCCTTGCAGGGAACTATACGCATTGAAATTTGTTCCCCCGCGGGCAGAACCTTTTCGTACATAATAACAGCCCTGTCGGATTTGCTGGAAACGTCCATGCTTGCGCTGTGAAGCATTTTAAACGAAGCCGAAACGCTGTTATACGAGCAGTTGCGCCCGGAAACGTCCGCGCGTACGCTTGAATACGCACTGCCGTCCTCTATAATGCAAACCGCGGTGTTTCCGTTATTATATATTCCGTAAACCGGGTACGCGGCTTTCGTATCTGTAATTATGGCGTCGCGGTACATCGCCTCGTCCCAGCCGTACATGTTAACGTTATAAGCAAGCTGGTTTTGCCTGCCGTTATTAAAGTTTATAAGCGCGCCGCTGCCGTCGGGAACAAACAGATAACCCTCGTCTTCCATTCCGCCCGCTCCGAAAAACGGAAGAAGCTGAATATCGGTAATCGGGTAGTTGGAACGGTAGCTTATCTTTTCGAAGGGTACACTAACCTTGAGGCTGTTTCCGTCGAGTTCATAACGCAAGGTAACGTTAAACACGGGTTTATCCGCTTCGGATGTAACCCCGTAACGCGCCATATCCTCCGTCCAGTCCTCGTCGGTGTAGCCGTAGCTGTATAAAATTGTTTCCGCCGCTTCCTTGCCCGCGTCTTTAAGGCTGTCCCTTAAAATATAAATTTTTTCTTCCGCGAGGGTTGGGTACAGCGCCAAAAGTTCGTCTTTATTGTCGCTGGGGCGAAGCTTGTTTATATCCACCAAACGATAGGTATCGTCTATACGGCGGCTGTCCGCCCGCTCCATTTTGTCGGTAAATTCTTTTAAACGCCATTCGGGGGCGGCTATCGGTATTTTAAATTCACGCGCGATATCGCCAACCGTGTAGTTAACTTCTATTCCGCCGTCAACCTCGGCGTATTCGTACAAAGAGCGTTCCACAGAGTAACGGTAATTGTTAAGCGACATTCCGGTACCCGTATAATCCGCGTAGGATACTGTGAACTGAGAAAGCATTGTTTGCTTGGTTATGCCGTCGGCGAGAACGTCCGTTTCCACGCCTTCCGGGGATGAACGCCATACCGCGCCCGAAGCCTTATCCGTTAACGCAATTTGCGCCGTATCCGAAAAGAACTCCAAATCCAAAAATTCATTTGAAAGCTTGAGTGTTTCGGGCTCCGCCTCCGCGTCCGTACCGTACATTATAACCTCAAGTTCCGGAACCACATCGGGCGTACATGCCGGCAAAATTAAAACAAGAGCCGAGAGTAAAATTATTATAATCGGTTTTAACCGAACCATGCTGTGTACCTCCTTTATGTCATTCTGAAAGCGAGTTCCTTGTAAAGCGATACAAAATAAGCGATGCCGTCGCTGATTAAGCTGAAGAAAATTGTAAAGACGAACAGCATTATGCCTATACCTACAATTGTAAATATACAAGCCAAAAGCGCCTTAGAGAGCGAATAGTCGTGTACCATCATAACAGAGGCAATTACAAGCCCCACCGACCATACAATGCCCAAAACCGTAAGGAACGTGTAAATTATTCCTTCCTCAAAGGTTAAAAAGTGGCTTATAATTATTGCTAAAGTGGTTGTTATAACGTACGGCGTAAAAGCGTATGCCGTTGCCATATAAATTTCGGCAAACTTGCCCTTGCCGTCGAAGAGGGTGGTAAGCCCCCATTTTGCCGTTGTCCACAGCGCTAAGGGTACGATAATTGCAAGTATTACATATACAACGTTAAACCGTTCAAGCCTTACCTCGTGAAACTGGAAGTTTGAAAGAGTTTCAAGGCAGATGTTTACAATTATCATAGCCAAGGTTATAAAGTGCGCGGCGGCAACAGTGCCGCGTTTTTCGTGCGTTAAATCCCAAAAACCGTCGAAGGGATGTGTAATTACATAAAGTGCGTAGCGAAGGCTTTCTCCGAACCTTTCAATTGTCACGATTCCTGAACCTCCTTCCAAACGCGTTTTATTCTGCGGTAAAGCGCAGGTGTTGCAATAAGCACGGCGGCTATAACTAAAATCCACCAAAGGTTTGTTTCCATCCATTCCTTGCGGTAAAGCTGAAACGCTTTCCCGTATTGCGCGGAGTTGCGTTTAAGTTTGAAGTATTCCATTGCCTTTTTATAATCGTTTTGCCTAAGAGCCGCCCTGCCGATACCGATATACGCCAAATCGTAATTGCCGTTTCGTTTCAAAACCTGCTCCCACAATTCGCTGGAATTGTCGTAATGACCTTTTTTGTATTCAAGCAACGCGTCGTTTACAAGCTTGCCGTAATCCGTTAAATCCATCCTTGTTACCGCGCCGGTTCTTGAATCAAGCGCAAACAGGCTCATTCCCATGTGGTCAAGCGCGGTTGGCATTGTAAAGTAACCTTCCCTGTTGCCGAGGCCCGCAAAGGCGTACAGCAAATTCCCCTGAAAGTCGTAAACGAAGATGCGTCCGCGTGTTCTGTCGAAGCAGGCGTAGCAGTCGTTTTCAAGAGCGGTAACATCTATAAACTTGGAGTTTCCGGAAATACCTGCGGCGGTTCCCACGGCCAAATCCCCCATAGGAGCCTCAATGCCGTTACGAATTAAAATGTCGTTACCCATTGCGTTAAGGCGGCGCACGGAATCCGCGTAGTTACTTGTGTTTGTTGCGTAAATAAAACCTTCCTCATCAACAGCTAAGTTGCTGTATTCGGTTGGAATAAACAAATCCTGCTGCGCTCTTTGCGCCCTTGTGGAAAGCGCGCGCCATATAAGTTCCAGCGCGCTTGGGTTAACCCTGTTCGCGCCCATGTAACCTATAAAATCCCCATTAATATCGAATTCCATAAACCCTTTGTTAACGTTTTGCGCCTGCAAGAAAACCCGCCCGGCAACGTCCACAACGAGCTTAAACGGTAAAAACTCGGCGGTTTCCGTAAACGTTTCGTCCTCGGGTTTGTTAATTGCGGAAACAAAGTTACGCTGCGCGTCTAACCTAAGCACCCGCCCGTTTCTTGTATCGGCAACATAAATATCGTTTTCCGGCGTAACGAAAACATCCATCGGGTAATTAAGCGGGGAAAATTCCCCCTCTATAGTAACGCCCTCAATAATTTCCGAAACTTCGTATTTCGCGTTTTCAAGCGCTTTTACAACCACAATCCGGTTATTGCCGGAATCGCAGATATAAAGGAGATCGCCTCTTATATAAAGACCCTGCGGATCCTTAAAAGCGCCGCATTCCATATTTTCGCCAAGGATGTACGAGCTTACGCGGTACGCGTCGGGGCTTGGCACTTCCACTAACCAATAATCGTAATTATATGTGTAAAAGGAAGGCTCCGCTAAAACGGGTACGGCGCAAACAATTGAAATAAGCAGTGTTACGGCTATAAGCTTAATGCATTTATGTTTCACCTTCGTCACCTCTTTTAAGAACTATTCTTTAATACCCGAATTTGCCATTGTTGCGATAACGTTACTTTGAGTTACCATAAACGCCGCCAAAGGAACAATCATAACAAAGAGCGTTACCGCCGCGCCTACGCCGGCTCTCGCAATACCGCCGCCGAGTATTTGACCCAAAGCAAAGGGCAGGGTTTTAAGCTGTTCCTTATAAATAAAGTTACTTGCCCGCGCGTTCCAAAGCGCCTGAATGGAGAATATCATAACCGTAAGCCACGCGGGTTTAATAAGCGGCATAATTATTTTCAGGAATATCCACCCTTCGGTGCCGCCGTCTATTTTGGCGGCTTCTATCAGGGTATCGGGTATTGTGTCTATAAACTGCTTTAAAAGGAAGAAACCCATTGGCATTGCAAACGCCGGTATTACAACCGAACGGTAGGTATCCACCCAGCCAAGCCCCGAAACTATTAAATAGTTGGGGATTGCCGTAACATAACCGGTAAACATAAGCGTTGTTACTACAAGGTTAAAAAACTTTTTACTGCCGGGGAACGGGTATTTGGAAACAACATACGCCCCCATCGACGCAAAAACAATAAGCCCTATGGTTCCCGCAACCGTTATAAACATTGTGTTAAAAATGTAGCGGGAAAACGACACCCACGACCTTGACATTAAAATGAACAAATCCGCAAAGTTATTCATTGTAGGGCTTTTAACGAAAAGAGCGGGCGGAACCAAAAATATTTCGTTAAGCGGTTTAAAAGCGTTATTTATTGCGTATACAAGCGGATAGGCGAAAAACACGCCGAAAGCCGCCAATATTGTAAAAATAAACCCATCGCCCCCGCGTGAACGGTTGGCGCGCCGCCGCCGCACTTGCAATACTCTTTTCATGCCGGATGTATTGGATTTAGACTTTGCCATTTTTTATCCTCCTCAAGTTCCTACGCGGGCAAGCATTTTTTGAATTGCCTTATTGCACAAAATCATTGTTAAGAATAACAGAGTTGCTATTGCCGAAGCGTAACCCATTTCAAACCTTATAGAGCCAAAATCCACAAGGTGGTTAACAACGGTATGCACCGCATAATCCGTTGAGGGGAAGCCCGCCAAAGCCGTGGTAACGTCCGCAACGCCGAAGGACTGCGTTATAGCCATAACCGCGCCGAACATTAACATACCCTTCATACTCGGCAGGGTGATGTACCATAATTCCTGCCAGCGGTTTTTAACTCCGTCCACAAGCCCCGCCTCGTACAAACTTTCATCCACAGTTGAAAGCCCGGCAACAAACGCCAAAAACCCCGCGCCAAGGCTCATCCAAAGTATAACAACAAGCATTGTTGCCATCATGTAGTTAGGGTCGGACAGCCATAAAATCGGGCGTTCAACTATACCAAGCTGTATCAGCAAGCCATTAATATAACCGTAAGAGTCGCTGGAGAAGATAACCTGCCAAATCATAAACGCGGAGCCGGAAATGGACGGCGCGTAAAACACCAAGGTTACAAACGCCCTTAAATACCGGGGCAGTTCATAAATAAACCAAGCGAACAAAAACGATGCCAAATACCCCAAAGGCCCTGTTACCGCCGCCATTATAAATGTGTTTTTAACTGCCGTAAGGAACACGTCGTCCCCCAAAATGAGGTTTATGTAGTTTTGCAAACCTACAAATTTAGGTGGTTCAAAAATTTTGAAATATGTAATGCTGTAGAAAATTGAAACTACAACCGGCGCACAGATAAACATTCCGAAAACAATAGCGTACGGTGCTAAAAACAAATAACATGTTTTGTATTCTTTCATGGATTTTAAAAGATAATTTAAATTGCGTTTTTTCTTTGCCGTATAATTTTTTAAGCTCAAAGCCTGCACCTCCCTTTATTATTCAAGCCCGAATTCCTTGCGCTTTCTCTCAAGTTCTTCATTTATTTCGCGGCTGTAATCAAGCAGTGTTTCTCTTGTATCCTCTCTGGAGTAAAGCACGCGCCTTGCGGCGTTAATAATATGCCTGTTCACGTAATACCCGCCCGGCACTTCCGGCGTTCCAACAGTCCAGCCTCTTTGCGCGTTTAAAACATCCATTTGCGAAGCGGACCAGTTAAGGCGGCTGAACGCGTCGATATTTGCGGTGTTATACCGTGCGGCCGAACCCATGAGGCTTTCCATTTCGCGCCCAAACCTAACCTGAGTGTCGGAGGAAACCCACCATTTCATGAAGTTCCAAGTTGCCTCTTTATCATCGGCGTTGGGGAACATCATTGTTGCCATACCCCACGACGCAGCCGAATGGTTAACCGTGCCGTCCTCCTGAACAGTTCCCGGCAGAAGCCCGAACTCCCAAAGGCCGCGAATTTCCGGAGCAAAAACCTCTAAAGTGTTGAACATGGAAAAATCCGTAAAGCCAATCGGCATTTCGCCGGAGCGGAACCTGTTAACAAAATCGTAATTCATTGGTGTTTGGTAATGGGTAAAAAACTTAGTATATGTGCTAAACGCCTCAATTGCGGCCTCTTCATCTATAGTTGTGCGGCTGTGGTCCTCGTTGTAGAGCGAGCCTCCCCTTTGGTACAGATGAGCTAAAAAGTTTGCAATATCGCCCGCGTTCGCCGTTCCCGCCATACCGCCGTTTACAACCGAAGGTAAGCCAACATTCATATTATTTTTTTGAATCGCGAGCAAAATGCTTATTAAATCGTCCCATGTTTCGGGAGCTTCAATGCCCAATTCCTCTAAAACGTCGGTTCGGTAGAACATTACGTGGAAACCTTGAGTTTCCGGCAAACCGTAAACGCCGCCGTCGTATTTAAGCGGTTCAACAGCGCTTGGCGCAAACCATGAAATAACATCGTTAAAGCCCTCGAAACCCGATAAGTCGTAGGAAGCGCCGCGCACCGCGTAGTTAACAGGTTCGGCGCTGCCAACGGTAAGAACCGAATCCGGCCCGGTTCCGGCAACAACAGCCGGCATAATAGCGTCCGCGCCAACAAGCTTAAGTTCAACCCTTGTGTTAGTTTCGGGAGTAAACATATCGTCTATCATGGATTTTATAATTGTGCTTTGATCCCGCCCGGTTGTTATCCAAACCTCAACGTCGCCGCCGTCGGTATAGGTATCGCCGAGTTTATTGTAATCGGTAAAAAACGAAGCCAAAAACGAACCCATTTCGTGAACAAAACCGGTAACAAAGTTTTCGGTAAACCTTGGCATTTCGGCATCCTTCGCGGATACTACCATATAGTCTATATCAAGCTGGGAATCCGAAAGTGCCAAAACCCCGTCCGCAAGGGCGCTTATGTTGGATTTAAAGGAGTTTTGAACACCCGCCGCCATCTGCGGAGGTATCTTTTCCGGTTTTTCGTTAAAAGTTTCAAGCTGCTTGGCAAGCGTTAAAGCGGTTGCGGTTTGAGGGCTGCGTTCGCCCGCGTATCTTGTTAAATCGTCAACCAATTTGTAAAGCGCCTGGCTTTCGGTTGCCATGGCGGCAACCTCGTTCGGGTATACCAACTCCACGCGGTAATCCCTATATGTATCCGGAGTTGGGCCGGTTAAAACCAAAATTTTGCGATAAATTTCATTTAGACGGAAAACGCTTTCGGACATGGTGTTTAGCATATTGCCCAGTTCCCCTAAAACCGCCGTCATGCGCACGGTATGCTTGCCTTTGGTAAGCGGAAAATACATTTCCTCGCCCGCTTTATCGCAAAGCGTAACCAAATCCCAATTTGTATCATATTTAAACGGAACAGCCAAGAGTTCCTCGCACAAAATCTCGCCGTCTATAGCCACAGACCGGTTTGAAACGAAACCGCGGTTGTAGTTTTGGCGTGCTTTAAAGGAAAGTTTGTACATGCCGTCCTCCGGCACTTCAAAATCCCACTCTATCCACTGCCCGGCAACGCGCCAGCTTTGCCCGCCTATCATGTTAAGCTTAACCGTGGATACGCTTGATGGCTCCGTTGCTCCGGAAGAGCGGTCGTAAATTGCGTAAAGAGACGCGCTTGAACGGTTGGTCGCAGCCTCACCCTGAACCTTCTGAACAAACCCGGTATCGGTATTTTGAAATTTGGCGGTATCAACAGAGGCGGCATACTCACTGTAAGGTTGGTATTTCGCAACGGGGGTTAACGTTAATTCGCGCAGCGCGAGAGGTTCGTTAACGCCGTTTATCCTAATAACATTTTCGCCCGGTTTTAAATAAAACGCGTAAGGCTCGGTGAAATAACCCATTCTGTCCTTTACATAGGAAGATTCCCAACGGGGCTTTTCAACCTGAGTTGGGCGCAATTCATTGCCCTGGTTATCCTCCCGAACTTCGCCCCCGTCGCCCCATATGCGTTCGAAGCGGACGGTTTCCGCGCCGAAGAACGGAACCTCGCCGTTTATAACAACAGCCCTTTCAATATCAACACCCCGGCTTTCAACCGGAAAGTATTCCAAATAAATATTGTACATGCCCTCCGAAGGAACGCTGACGGAATATTCCACAAACCCCCGGTCGCTCGTTAAAAGCACCTTTTCCTCGCCCTCGAAGTTATTTAGCACCTCCGCGCCGTCGGATGCGGTGTAGCTGAAAATATCAATAAAAATATCCTCCGCTCCGGAAGGAATACCGGAATACTTCGCGGCATATTTGGCGTAGGTATCGCTTCTGCCGGAAGCTTCAGAGGATAAATTTAAATTTGCGTATTTTTCGGAATAATCGGTAACGCGCGAACCTAAAATAAAAAGCAAAACCACGGCAAGAACAACCGCAGAACCGATAACGATAGGAACGATATTTTTCTTTAATCTCTCAATCATGAAAATGCCTCCAAAAAATTATTATGCAGATTTTGTGAAAAAAGAAGTAAGCGTTATGTAATTTTTGTGAAAAACTACCAACGGTGTAATGATGAAATTGTTAAAGCGATACAACCAATTGCAAGCATAGCTTTAACCTCTTAGAGAAATTTCACATATCCAGTATAAATTTTGCATAAGAAAATGTCAACACATAATTTCTTTGGTTTACACTTTTGAATTGTTTGTCAGCGTTTTATGTGATATTTATGCTAAATTGTGCGAAATAAAAGTATTGTGCGCAAATCCTTTTATCTGTGTGCATTTTCAGCCTTGGTGTATTTGCGGTGGCTTGCCGCTTTGCGGTGCTTGGGTATTAATTTCCCCATTTTTTTGCAGGTCGCGGATTTATAATTTGTTGCCGTTCACACGCTCCGAAGATGCTGCTTCAATAAATACTGTGGCTTTGAATAATAAGCTGTCGCTGTTCTTTTCCGGAATGATGACATTTTTTGTCATCATTCCATCTGCACCTGCGTATAAAACCGGTTATTGACACTGCGAAAGATTTCTGATAAACTACGCTTGTTTTTCGCCGAAATTGTTTCGGTTAAAACGAAATGTACGTGTAGCTCAATTGGATAGAGCGCATGGCTACGGACCATGAGGCTACGGGTTCAAGTCCTGTCACGTACAGTAAAAGGAGCTATTATTTGCAATAGCTCTTTTTTTGTTGGCGAATTGCGGCGCAATATGAAAAAGTTGTAATAAACTCCCTGTTGTGATATTATTTGAATATAAAAAAGCAATCACAAACCTCAGCAACAGCTTTAATATCTGTGTTTTAGTATTGCGAACACAAAAAATCGGTAACCCTTTAAGCAAGCAACGAGGAAGGAAGTATAAATGGAAACTAAAATTTCAAAGCAAACAAAGGATTTAATTCAGAAAAACACAAGCAATTTATTTAAAAATGTCGCGCTGGATTTTTACGGGATTAAAACCGCAAGAATTAAGGAGCTGATTAATGTTGAGCTTCCCGATGTTACCGTAAAGGCTTCCGGTATGGATATTGTTTTTCTTTTGGAGGATGATACATACTTGCATTTAGAGTTTCAAACGACTTATAATAAAGACGACCTATACAGGTTCGCCTCTTACGATATCCGCTTATCCGAGCGCGACAGGCGCAATATTAAAACGGTTATAATTTACACATCGGACGTTAAAAAAGCAAATGCGGAGCTTAATATCGGTTCTTTGGCGTTTTATCCGGATAAGGTTATGATGATTGACTACGACGGAAACGCCATCTATGAGCAACTAAGCCGTAAAATAAAAAACGGTGCGGAATTATCGGATTTTGACATGGTGAATTTAATTTTTCTGCCTCTTATGAAAATAAAAAACACTATACCGAGGGACGAATTGGCCGTGAATTCAATAAAGCTGGCGCAGACTATAAAGGATAAAACAAAACAGGAATCCTGTATTGCCGCGGCGTATGCTTTTGCGGAAAAATACTTGGATGAAAACGGGCGTATAAAAATTTGGGAGGTGCTGAAAATGAGCAATATGTTAGTTGATTATGTGGAAGAGACCGTAGAAAAAGCCGTGGGGCAGGCAGTGGAACAAACCAAAGCAAATGAAAGAACTGAACTTGCAAGGAATTTATTCAAAGAAGGTTCGAACATTAACTTTGTTGAAAGGGTAACGAAATTGCCAATTGAAATAATTGTACGTTTGCAAACCGAAATTAACAACGAATAAAAAAAACGCTAAAACAAAAACCAAAAAACCCCGCGCCGGTTCTTCACCCGGCGCGGGGTTTATATTTACTTAATTTACTCAGCTATCATAGCCTTAACATCATCTTCCGCAACTTTCCTGCGTGCGGCTTCGTTGCGCGACCATTCGTCGCACGCGTCGTACCCGTAGGATTTTGCGTCGCTTATCATTTTCGCAACAATCGCGTCGAATTCCGCGTCGGTTGGGGCGTAAATCGCGCTCCAGGAACCGTCCTTAATACATGTTCCAACCTGTGTCCAGGTTGTTTCAAGTTCGGTATCCCTTTTGTTTTGCGCGTATGCCGAACCTATGGCAACGGACATATGACCTCCGTCAATCAGGTATTCGTCGGCGGAAAGTTTTCCGGTATAATCGCGCCATGCCTGCTCAACCGGCGTAACCGTCTGCCTGAGGTTCGTGCTTGGCCAGAACCTGTAGTTAAACGTATAGCCCGAAGGAGAATCCGGGTTTACCGCGTCCACGGACATGTTTGTGTTGTTGTGCTGGTATTCGCCGTTTTTGTAGGTTCCGGTGTTTCCGGCATAGGTGATGCTTGTGTTTTCCTTATCAAGCTGCGCGGCAAGCCCAAGCTCGGTTAACATTGGGTCGCCGTTTTCGTCCAAATCCCATGTAACGCCTTTGGGGCCGTAGAATACGGTAAGAACGCCCTCAGGGGTACTCATCCAATTGATAATTTCCATACACAATTCCGGATACGCGGTTTTAGAGCCAATTGTCCAAACGCGGTTGCCGCCGAAAATTGTTACGCCGTATACCAGGTTTTTTTGGTCTTTTGCGGCAATCGGCTGCATAACCTTGCCTGCTTCCTTATGCGCGGGCGTATTATACGAGCTTGCCATCCACTCGAATATGTTAAACATAGCCGCGCCGGACGCGTACTTTTTGCTCATATCGTCGAAGGTTTGCGTCATCGAGTCAGGGTCTAAAAGGCCTTTTTGGAACAGCGTGTTGTAAAATTTTAACGCGCGAAGGTACATGCCGCCTTCTTCAAGCGCGCCTTGGTATTCCTGCGTTTCAACGTTGTATAGCCCTAAGCCGAATTCGTCCCAGCCGTAAAGCGCGCCGGTGGATTTAACCATCATTACCATAGTGCCGTCCCAATCCGGGAAAAGGGATACGCCGTATGTTTTGCTTCCGTTATCGTCGGTTGGTTCAAGCGCAACCATCTGCTCCAAAACGGGAACAAAATCCTCTAAGGTGTTAACCTCCGGGCGGCCTATTTTGTCGTACAAATCCCAGCGCAGGTGAGGATAATAGAAAAACGCCTCGTGGTCGCGCGGGTTAAAGGCAACGTTGTGTCCGTAGCCGTATACGGTTCCCGTAAGGCTGCGGTTCTGCTCCAGCGGAAGCTCGAAATTTTCTTTAATGTACGCACCGTAATCATCAAGCAAACCGTCCTCTTCCCAGTTAAAGAGCATTCCGGCGGCAGCCGCGTCCTGATACCCGCCGCCGTTATCGCCGAAAATTACGATATCGCCCAAATCGCCGGATTCCATACGTGTTGCGAACGTGCCGTCGGATTCCGGGATGATGTTAAACTTTACATTGAATTTTTCAAGCAGAACGTCCGCTCCCCAGCCGATTTGCTCGCCCGCGTAGTTTGCAAGCTGCGAATAAACGGTTAAGGTTATGGGTTCGCCTTCGTGGTCTACAACGGATTCAACCTCCGGTGAAGGTTTTGTTAAATCCGCGTTTGATGCGGCTTCTTCGTTTGCCGCAGGTGTTTGCGTGCTTTGCGTTTCCGTAGGCGCAGTGCCGGTATTTCCTGAATTTGTGTTGCACGCGCCAAGTACCGATACAGTTAAAATAACTGCCAGTAACAACGCTAACTTTTTACCGAATTTCATTAAAATCACTCCTTATATAATATGGCATTGTCTGAAAATCAGTTGTTAACAGATTGTACAAGTTGTTTTCGGACAATTGCTTATGCCCTTTCGGGAAGAGCCGATATCATACTAATTCCGTTTAAAAAGCTTGGATTCAACTTTTTAACTTGGAATTAGTATCAGCCCTTTACCGCGCCCATCATAATGCCCTTTTGGAAATACCTTTGCATATACGGGTAAACCAGCAAAATCGGCACAATTGTTATCATGGAAACGGTAAGGGAAATTACGCGGTTATTTAAAACCGATTCAACCATAGAGGCGGTAAGCGTACTGCCGCCCTCCATTAACTTGCCGAGGTTTGAAGACGAGGTAAGGTAAATGTAGAGCCTGTGCTGCAAGGTGTACAGCTTTGGTTCGCTTCCCATTAAAATGATGGAATCCGTGAAAGAGTTCCAATGCCCAACCGCTCCGAAAACCGCAATTGTTGCTAAAATGGGTTTGCTTAAAGGAAGCATAAGCGCGCGGAAAACCGTAAAATAACCCGCGCCGTCTATAAAAGCGCTTTCCTCAAGCTCCGCCGGGATGGATTCAATATAGGTTTTAACCAAAATAATGTTAAACGGCGAAATAATAGCCGGGATAACGTAACCCATAAAATTATTTGTAAGCCCAAGCATCGACATGTTTAAATACCAAGGTATTAAACCCGCGTTAAAATACATCGTAACAATTATAGCGCGGTAAATAAACGTGCGGGCAAACATCTTCTTTTGCGTTACCAAATACCCCACAAACGCCGAAGCAAGCACCATGCTCGCAGTGCCTAAAACCGTTCTGCCAAGCGTTACGAAAACCGACGTCGCCAAATCGTTAACGTTTAACAGTTTTACATAGTTGTTAAAGTGGATGCCGCGCGGATACAGGTTAACCTGCCCGGAAGCAACAAGCGAATTATCGCTTATGGTGTTTATAAAAAGATAATAAATAGGGAAAATGCACACAAGCGTAAAGAGCGCGAAAAACGTGCCGTTTAAAACAGAAAACACTCTGTCGCCCGCCGACGGTTTAAAATGTGTGCCTTTATATTTTTCCGTTTTCGCCATTTTTTTATCCTCCTTTCCTAAGGACGCAAGACTGGCAGCGCGGTGTTCTTCCGCGCGACCAGCCTCATACAATACTTTCGCCGCGCAGCCACTTCGAAACCTTATTTGCCCCGAAAAGCAGCGTGACAGAGATTATAGATTTTAACATTCCAACCAATGTGGCAAGGGAAATGTTACTGGTTGAGCCGCCGCCCGCGCCAAGCCCCAGTTGGTACACGTACAAGTCGAGCACCTGAATGGAATCTTTATTAATTGGGTTGTGGAACACCAAATACTGATCCATGCCGTTTGAGAGAATGTTTGAAATACTGAGCAGCAAAAGCACAAAAAAGGTGGACAAAAGCCCCGGTACCGTGATATGCCACATTTTTTGAAAACGCCCCGCGCCGTCAACAGTCGCCGCCTCGTAGAGCTGCTGGTCTATGCCGGAAATGCCCGCGATATATATTATCGCGCCCCATCCTAAGCCCTTCCATGTGCCCCACGCCCACATTTTCAGCCAAATATGGCTTCCGTTCATTAAGTAGTTCGTACCTGCTTCGATAATCCCAACCGATGTTAAAAGCCAGTTTAAAAAACCTTCTGTGGAAAAAATTGCGAACGCTACAGAGTAAACCAAAACCCAGCTTATAAAGTTGGGGATTGTGGTAAGAGTTTGCACGAACCGTTTCGCTCCGTTTGAACGCATTTCCGACAGAAATATCGCAAACGCCATAGGAAGCCACGACGTTGCTATTCCGATACCGGATATCGCAAAGGTGTTCCTTAAAACGCGCATAATATCCGCACGGGTTGCCGCGTTATCAAACAGGTATCTAAGCCACTTCAGCCCCACAAACGAATCCATACTCAGCTTAAAGCCGGGGCGGTAATCGAAGAGGGAAACCCTCCAGCCCCAAAGCGGCAGGTATGAAAAAATCAAAACCAGCGCCAAAAACGGAAGCATCATGAGAAACAGACGGTAACGCGCTTCAATTTCGTATCTGTCCTCCGCCGTAGGTTTTGGCAGAAACATTAAAGCTATAACACACAGAATTATCTGCACCGCAAAGACCGCGGCGAAAACCCAAACGCCAACGGGCATCATAGGGTCTATACGGTCAGGATTTGGCGAGTTTGTAAACATTGAAGCCGCGTTTAGAAGCACAGCCGTTGAAGATAAGCCCAAAACGCCCGCGCCGATACCTATTGCCGCGCTTAAACGCTTCATTTTAAGCTTGCCCAAACTTACGCAAAAAACTCCCATCGACCCGGCAATGCCGAGCGCCGCCAAAACCGCTCCCGTATACGCGGTTGAAATTGCGGATTTTTCCACCCAACCCCTTTGCAAGGCACGGGTAAACTCCGAAGCGATAGAGGAATACGACAACGCGCATGTAAAGAGCGAAACGTTTTCCCCTATAAGCTCACTAAGCCGGGCGGGGTTTAAAGCAGGTATAAACGCCCCGGCAAACAACAAGAAACAAAGCAGGCGAAGCACGACCATAACTACCGAGGCATGACCGGATTCATTTTTCCGCATAAAAAGCCTCCTTCCAAATAGTAAACAAGTAATCTTTCCGCTTTCGATTTAATTTTACGCAACTTAATAATGAAAGTATACAACAAACTGCATGTCCATTACAAGATGTTCGGCGATATTAAACAATATAAATTTTTACCAAGTCATATTTTATTGCTATTGATAAACTCACCAAAAAAGGTGATTGCGACGCCTTTGAATAATGAGGTGTCTAATTTCATTTTCCGTAAGTAGCAATTTAGCTGTTCGCTACGGAGAACTAAGCGCTAATAACAGCCCACTAATAACAGCCCACTGAAATTACCCGCGCTTTGTGTAACTGTTCTATAGGGGTTGCAGGAGGGCTTTGGCGCAAATTATATCGCTCAGCAATGTGCCACCTGACGCTTCAGAACATTTTTGAGCGCACCAAAGTTATAATAAAAGGTCTATTTTTACAGTGCGCTCAAAAATATTCTTCTCGCTGCTCTGGTGAACCAATTTTCGCC
>JAISVZ010000002.1 GCA_031271295.1 Clostridiales bacterium
GTTTCCCCGCCGCGTGGCACAATCATGCTGTTCGATATAACCCGCGCCGAAGCCCGGCAGCATGTTCTTTGCAGGAAGCGAAAGGAGTGCGCGAGTAATCAAGTGTACCCTTTACATGCAACGTAAGGTTTGCGCAAAGCCGCGCCGTAACACAGATTTCAACTTATTAAATTAGGCAACGGCGTAATTATTGCCCGCGTGAGGAATCAATCACATTAAATTTGAATATCTTAGCTGTTATGCAACGCTAAGAGCTTTAAAATCCAGATTGCATTAAGTGCGGAATTTGGAATAATTAGTGACATATATATGTCACTAATTATTCCATGAGTTCAAATAGAAGCAGTGCTAAATATTTATATTGTTCAGTGTTTGCGGTACTTGTTACTTGCTAAAGGGCGCTTATTTTGCGGCTTTGATTTATATCTGCCAACGTCAGAATCGAAATAATATTCTTACCGCGCTATAACACTTTACGCGTATTAATAAAGGCAACGTTAGAAAATTAATCGCCTGGACATAATTACGCCATTCGCTTATCTTGCAAGGATGATGCAGTTACTCTTCCCAAGAATATTTGGCAATGTATAAATTCTCGTAACCCTTTTGCTTCCCGCAAAGAACACACCCGATTATTTACGCGCTTTTTTCGCCGCCTGCAAAAACAAGTTGCCGGGCTTCGGCGCGGGTTATATTGCACGGCATGTTTGTGCCGCGCGGCGGGAAACAATTTTCGCCGGAGCCTCCTGTAACCCTTACCGAACAGCTACGTAAATCGCGTGCAGCTTCCGCGTTTACGGCCCGCGTTTAGTTACAAAACTGCACTTGAACTAAAAGCCGTGCTTTGATATACTTGTTTCAATTATATTTTGGCTCCAGAAGCGTTTGCAAAAATGTTTCCCGCCTCAAACCTAAAGGAGGTTTATCAATTGAATTATAAAAGTATCCTGAACAAAATGGTGCTTCCCGCTGAAATTAAGGATATCATTAAAAACACTAAAGAAATTATCATGCCGGAGGATAGAAATCACCTTTTCGAGCTTGCTATGGGCGGCAAGGAAAACCTGACCTACGACGTTGAGTTTAACGTTGAGGAGGCCGTTATCAGAGAAGCAACGGTTGTTAAATGCAAAAACGGTATAGCCGTTAATTTTGACGATATTTACATGCGCCGCAGGGACCCTGACTCCATGGTTATAGCGGACGACCTTCCAACCGATAAGGCAACTCACGAAGAAAGGTTCGGAGTTAAGTTCGACTCTATCCGTCAGGAAACGCTGGACTGGCTTAAATCTCAGGACAGCTTAATTATGATGCCGTTTTTTTCCGGAAGCGAGGCAATGAATATAGGGTATCCTTCCCTTCTTGTAGTTCCCGGCAACTCCGCGTTTTTCGCGCTTTGCCTTGCGGATTTGCAGGGTTTTATCCCTTCGGATTCCGTGCCCAACTTCTTTAAGCCCAAAGCCATTGTTTATGTTGCTCCGCCGTTTCGCCACATTCATTATAAAGGAAAGCAAGTTGTTATTCACAACCGTACGTTCGATTTGCACGAGGTATTTTCCTTTAACCTATACCCCGGCCCGTCCGCCAAGAAAGGTATTTACAGCGTTCTTTTAAATATCGGCGAACAGGAAAAATGGGTAACTTTGCACGCGTCCACCGTAAAAATTGAAACGCCTTACGAACTTACCACGGTTATTATGCACGAGGGCGCTTCCGGCGGCGGCAAAAGCGAAATGACCGAGCAGTTCCACCGTCTGCCGGATGGGCGTCTTTTGCTTGGGCACAATATAGTTACAAACGAGGATGTTAAAATCCCCATTACCGATTCTTGCGAGCTGTACCCCGTTACCGACGATATGGCGCTTTGCCACCCGTCGCTTCAAAACGAAAGCGGTAAGCTTAATATAGCGGACGCGGAGGACGGCTGGTTTGTGCGAATGGACCACATATTAAAATACGGAACCGACCCTGCTTTGGAACAGAGCACAATTCACCCCAAAGAACCTCTCGTATTTATGAATATTGAGGCAGTACCGGATTCCACGGCGTTAATTTGGGAACACATTATGGATACGCCCACCAAACGCTGCTCAAACCCGCGCGTTATTATGCCGCGAGCGTATGTTGAAAACCACGTTGTAGGCGCTGTGGATGTAGACGTTAGAAGCTTTGGGCTTCGTCAGCCGCCGTCCACAAAGGAAAAACCGAACTACGGCATCGCCGGTATTTTCCACGTTCTGCCGCCCGCTTTGGCGTGGCTGTGGAGGCTTGCCGCTCCGCGCGGTTTTGCCAACCCAAGCATTACGGATTCTTCCGGGATGCAAAGCGAAGGCGTTGGTTCCTATTGGCCGTTCGCAACCGGCAAAATGGTGGATCAAGCCAACTTACTGCTTAAGCAAATTTTAAAAACTCCGGAAACAAGGTACTTGCTTATTCCCAACCAGTATATCGGCGCGTATAAGGTTGGTTTCGCCGGTCAATGGATTACAAGGGAATTTATAGCAAGGCGCGGCGGCGCAAAGTTCCGTTCGGAATTACTTGTGGATTCGCGCTGCCCGCTTTTAGG
Source organism: Clostridiales bacterium (assembly GCA_031271295.1). Classification (GTDB taxonomy): domain Bacteria; phylum Bacillota; class Clostridia; order Lachnospirales; family WQUN01; genus JAISVZ01. The sequence goes on from JAISVZ010000002.1 coordinate 2,570, forward strand.
CTACGCGCTGGATTATATCCGTGTGGACGGCGTAATAATCTCCAAAACATTCCTGCAAGTTAACATGCAGCCGGAGGTTGGAAACGAAGGTTACGACGCGGGCGCGAAAATCCTTACCGATTTTTTCAAAAGCGAACTTCAAAAGTTCATGAAAGACGATTTGCTTCCGCTTGGCAGAAAAATAATTGACGCTTGCCTTGCAGACGCTAAGGTTGCGGATTATTATAATTTAATACCGAAACTGTAAAACTATTTACTAAAGAGCCGCGTTCCCCCCCCCCTTAACCCGCGCCGCAAATAAACGGCGAGGCAGGGGAGGACGCGGCTCTTTTCGAAAGGAAATTAAATGATGGATACGAAGCAGGATTTATTCCGGTTTATTGACAAAGAAAAACCGGTTTTGGAAATAGGCCCTTTAGACGTACCTATGGTTACTAAAAGCGGCGGCAATGTTTATTACGCGGATATCAGGTCTAACGAAGAGTTAACCGAACATTACAGGAATGTCCATAACGATGAAAAAGTAAAAAAAATTGTCCCGATAGATTTTGTGGTTAAGAGTACCTATAAAGAAGCTGTTGGCGGTTTGCGCTTTCAAACCGTAGTTTCAAGCCATGTAATTGAGCATACCTTCGATTTTATAAGGCATTTGCAGGAAATAGGCGAAATACTAAACGAATCGGGGCACTATGTTATGCGCGTGCCGGATAAACGCCATTGTTTCGACCATTTTAGGGAGATAACCCCCTTCCGCGACGCCTACGACGTTTACATGAACGGCGAAAGTGCGCTTAAAAGGCTTAAGATGGATTATTTTATGATGAAGCACCCGTGTAACAATCCGGTTGGGTATTTACGCGGAAGCGTTTCTTACGGAACCGAATTATTTAACGAAGAAAGATTTAACCTTGCGCAAAATCAATTCCGCGATTTTGTTAAAGATTCCGACCCGGTGCATTTCTGGGTGTTTACATCCCTTTCCTTTATGGCTTTAATACGCGATTGCCTGCTGTTTAATTTAATTCCCTTCGAGCTTGTTTTTGCGCATGACAGCGCAAATTTACCCGTGGAATTTTATGTCGTTTTAAAGAAAAATTCCGAACTAACCAAAAACGAGGTTAAAAGAAAAGCGGAAATTTTCCGAATAAACGAAATTATTGAAAGCCGAAAATCCGAAAACAAAAATTTTGACGTAAAGCAAAGCAACTTAAAAAACTATGTTTCCGGCGCTGAAAAGGTATATATTTACGGCGGGGCAGAAAAGGTAAAATACCTCCTTCACATATTGGGGGAAGATGCAAAATATATTACGGGCGCGGTATTTGAGCCGTATTGCAAAAAAGAGGGCTGCTGCGTACAGGGTTACCGTTTGGATGAAATTGAAGATAAAAACTCCAAAATAATTGTGGCATTAGCCGAAAGCGTTTGCTCTAAAGCGTTGCAAGAGCTTAAGGATTCAGGGTTTGTTAATATCGCAACTTATTTGCCGTTATGTTTTTAAGTTTTCGCGAATATATTAGTTCGTGCTTTGTATAATATAACATAGTAAACCGTGTGCAATTTTGCATCTTATTTCCGTTATATGCAAAACATGCACGCGGTTATTTTTTTCGGAAAACGTCCTTGGCAAAAGGTTCCACATAATTGTTCATGTTGTGCAAAACGTTTCGCTTGAACAAATTAAACTCAAAAATGCAAAAATGCATTATACATAGAAATTCTAGAAAATTTTGTGCAAAATTTTTAGAAAATTTCCTTACAACTCCTTGCGTTATTTAATTTTATTTGATATTATTTATACAAATTGGTTAGTTATTTAAAAAAATTTATCAATATTTCCAGTTATGTTTCAAAATACTTGGGCAAATTTTAAATCAGCTTCGGGGGAGGTATGTGTTTTGCAAAATCGTATTTGGCGTTTTGTGTGCATTGCGTGCATTTTGGTTATTTTTGGTGCGTTTTTTTCCGGGTGTAATAACACTGATGTTGGTAATAACGGTGAAGTTTCTTTAGCTGCGCCGGGAGGGGCGGATACCGAACAGTTAGAGCTTGCCGCTTCGCCCTTGTCCGAAACGGATTTAGCCGAAACGGATTTGGCCGAAACCGAAGAGCTGCCGCCTTACAACCCAAACCCTATAACCTACGAAGCGGAGGACGCGGCGCTTTCCGGCTCTGCGCGTATTGAAAGTTCTTTGGCGGGTTTTACCGGAAGCGGGTATGTAACGGGTTTTGAAAACAACAACGATAGTTTGGAATTTACCATTAATATAGAAGAGGCCGGTTTTTTTGATTTAAACTTTATAACATCTTCCGGCAACCACGGCTATAAGGAAAACATTATCGCGATAAACGGAAGCAATGTCGGCAAGGTAAACGTACTTAGCGAAACCTTTACGGATTCTATGCTAAAGCGCATTTATTTTGAAAAGGGGCAGTCCAAAATTAAGTTTATTAAGGAATGGGGCTGGGTTTATCTCGACAGCCTTATAGTTGTCGAATCCGAACCTTTAAACCCCAATGTTTTTAATATAAGCGCAAAACTTGTTAACCCCAACGCTTCGGATAACGCAAAGCGCGTTATGTCCTATTTAACCGATATTTACGGAAACAATATTTTAACCGGCCAATACGCGGATTTGGGCTTATACAGCCACGAGTTTTACGCAATTGAACAGGAAACCGGCGAAAAACCGGCGATACTCGGCCTGGATTTAATGGAATACACACCCTCTCGCGTACTGCACGGCAGCGACGGCAAGGCGGCCGAACGCGCAATTGAGTTTTGGGAAGCGGGCGGCATTGTAACAATGTGCTGGCACTGGAACGCTCCGGAGGATTATTTGTCCGGCATATGGTACAGGGGTTTTTATACGGAAGAGACGAATATCAGGCTTAACAAAATTATGAACGGGCAGGATAAAAACGGGTACGACCTTTTACTGCGCGATATAGACGCTATTGCCGAACCTCTTAAAGAGCTTCAAGACGCAGGCGTTCCGATTCTTTGGAGGCCGCTTCACGAGGCAAGCGGCGGTTGGTTTTGGTGGGGCGCTTCGGGCGCGGAGCCTTACATCGAACTTTGGAAGCTTATTTACGACAGGCTTACAAACTATCACTCACTTAACAATTTAATATGGCTTTGGAACGGGCAGGACGCCGAATGGTATCCCGGCGACGAATTTGTGGATATCATTGGCGAGGATATTTACGCGGGCGAACGCGTGTATTCCCCTCAAACGGGCAAGTTTATGGAAATTTTGGAGTATTCCGGCGGGAACAAAATGGTTGTTATGTCGGAAAACGGCACACTGTTCGACCCTGATTTGGCAATTAGGGATAACGCTATGTGGGGTTTTTTCGCCACATGGAACGGGGATTTTGTGCTTGTTGGGCAAGGGCTTAACCGGTATTCCGAAAAATTCACCGAAAGGGAAATGCTGAAGAAGGTATACGCGCACGAGAAATTTCTCTCCCTTGAAGACATTCCGGACCTTAAAACTTATGAAATTAAACCTTAAGCTTACAGTTTGAGGTTTTCTTTGCGTTACGCGCGTTAAAAAGGGCGGCGGCGAAACCATTATCCGCGGCGGTTAATGGTTTGTATATTATTTGCCGGGCGGCGGGTAACGGTTTGCGAAATAATAAATATTTAATAGAATAATTTTCTGAAAGCAGGATGGTTATGAAGAATTCCAAGAAAATTGTATCGGTTTTGCTCTCTTTAATTACCGTGTTTACGGCGCTTCCCCCAAACCCGGTTTTGGCTCAAAAAACGCAGGAGGAATATTTTGAGCAGATAGACAACTACAATATGGACGATTCCATACCGAAATACGCGGATTATTTAAGCGCGCTGCCTAAAGTTCGCCCGTCGTCCGAAATTGTAATAGACGCCGCCTCCTACGTTTCGTATACGGAAAACGACGTTTCCGTTACGCCCGAAGTTTACGAAAATTACAAGGGTATGGAGGGCGCAAGCATCTATTCCGGCGAAAACTCAATTATAGAGTACAGCTTTAACGTTGCCGAGGCCGGCCTTTACGATTTATCGCTGTTGTATTACCCAATACCGGGCAAAAGCGGCGCAATTCAGCGCAGTGTTTTTATAGACGGCGCAATTCCCTTTAAAGAATTCGCGCTTGTTGAGTTCTACCGTATGTGGGGCGCGGTAGCCGGAGTTCCTTACGAGGACGATAAGGGCGTTACAAGGCTAACCTGGGAAAAGGATAACCAAGGAAACGACTTAAAGCCGAGCGTTATTGAACTTCCGGATTGGATAGAAAGCGGTTTTTACGATTATAACGGTTTTATTTTAGACGAACTTGCCGTTTACTTAGAGCAGGGTCAGCACACCATAACCCTTGTTTCAATGCGCGAACCTATGATAATGCGCGGCATTACGCTTAAAAACAACGAAGAAACCATAAACTACGCGGATAAAAAAGCCATGTGGGATTCTATGGGTTATTCCAATACCGCAGGGCATGTAATAAGGGTAGAGGCGGAGAACTATTCGCGTTCGTCTTCTCAAATGCTTTATCCCGACCAGGACCAAAGTTCGCCTTCGGTTTACCCTATGGGCGCGAAGGAATTACTTAACAATTCAATAGGCGGCGGCAACTGGGGCGAAAGCGGGCAGTGGCTTGAATGGGAGTTTAGCGTGCCCGAAAGCGGTTATTACAACATAAGCTTAAACGCGCTGCAAAACTTCCAAAAGGGAATATCGGTTACGCGCAAAATTACCATAGACGGCGAAGCTCCGTTTACCGAGCTTTTAAATAAAAAGTTTGCATACAAGCAAAACTGGCGCGAAGAGGTTTTGGCGGACGAAAATGGAAACGCGTATATGATTTACTTGGAAGCGGGTACCCATACGCTGAAAATGGAAACCGCGCTTGGGGATTTTGCGGATATTATAAGCTTAATGCAGGATACCGTTTACGATTTAAACGAAATTTACCGCGACGTTATACGAATTTTGGGCGTCAGCCCGGATAAATTCAGGGATTATCAGTTGGAGCGCTCAATACCCGGCCTTGAGGGCAAGCTTACCGCCGCGAGGGATAACCTAAACACGGTAATTGCAATGCTTGAGGACGCGGCGGAGGAAAAAAGCGATAAGGCGGCGGTACTGCTTACAATGAGGGATCAGCTTAACGAACTTATCGCGGACAGGGAGCATTTTACGAAAACCGTTGCGGACTACCGCAAAAACGCCCGCGCCTGCGGTAGCTGGATACCGCCCGTTATGGCGCAGCCGTTGCAGCTTGATTCAATATTTATTTATTCGCCCGGCGAAAAGGCGGATATAAAAAAGGCGGCGTGGTATGAAATTTTATGGTTCGAGCTTAAAAGGCTGTTCTATTCCTTCATTATAGATTATAACCAGATAGGTAACGTTTCCTCTAAAGAGGATACCAAAACCATAACCCTTTGGGTAGGCACAGGGCGCGACCAGGCAAACATAGTAAAAACCCTTATAGACAAAAGTTTTACAAACAACATGGATATAAACGTAAACGTTATGATTGTGGATATGTCCACACTTTTGCAGGCAACGCTTTCCGGGCAGGGGCCGGATGTGGCAATTCAGGTAGGCAACGACGTGCCTATGAATTACGGCCTTAGAAACGCGGTGCTGGATTTGTCGCAGTTTCCGGATTTAAACCAGGTTACGCAAAGGTTTTTCCCAAGTTCCATGGTGGCTATGCGTTACGAGGATTATACGTTCGGTTTGCCGGAGACGCAAACCTTCCCCATGATGTTTTACCGCAAGGATATTTTAAGGGATTTGGGGCTTGAACTGCCAAACACCTGGGACGACGTTAAAGTTGCGATGACAATTTTGGCTAAAAACCAAATGGAATTTGGAATGTTCCCCGTGGAGCAAAACTTTGCCACTTTGCTTTTCCAAAACGGCGGGGAGTATTACACGGAGGACGCCACAAAATCCGCGCTCGATTCGGAAGAGGCTATAAACACATTTAAAATTTACTGCAACTATTATACGGACTATAAGCTTGACAAAATAACAAGCGTGGACGAAAGGTTCCGTACCGGCGAAGCGCCTATTATCGTTACGGATTACACGTTTTACAACACCCTTCAGGTATCCGCGCCGGATATTAAAGGCTTGTGGGATTTTGCTCCCGTACCCGCAACTGTTAAGGCAAACGGCGAACTTGACCGGTCTGTTGCGAGCGCGGGTAACGCCTGCATAATTATGAACGCCGCTAAGGATAAGGAAAGCTCTTGGGAATTTTTAAAATGGTGGACATCTTCCGAAACGCAAACCCTGTTTGGGCGCGAACTTGAAAGCCTGCTTGGCTCTTCCGCGCGCCTTGCAACCGCGAACATTGAAGCTTTTTCAATGCTTCCGTGGAAAAGGTCTGAATACGAGGCGTTAAGCGAACAGTTTGCAACCGCAAAGGGAATAAGGCAGGTGCCGGGCGGTTATTACTCGTTTAGAAACGTTAACAACGCCTTTTACAGGGTAACGAACGATATAAGCACAATTTTCTCCACAAAATCAAGAGTTGGCACAGTTTCCCCAAGGGAAGAGCTTACCGATAAGGTGCTTCTTATAAATGATGAAATACGCTACAAACGTACCGAATTCGGAATGCCGTTGGCGGAATAATAAGGAGGGAACAAATTGGCGGCCTCAAATGTTTCGGAATTTAAAAAATCTAAAAAGGCGAAAGCAAGACACGCCTACATGAGGGTAACAACGTACTTAATGCTTGCCCCCTTCTTTGTATTGTTTTTCTTTTTTACGGTTTTGCCCGTAATTATTTCGGTGGGTTTTTCCTTTACATACTTTAACATGCTGGAAATGCCCCAGTTTATAGGCTGGAATAATTACCTTAAGCTTTTGCTTGAGGACGATATTTTTCTTATAGCCTTTAAAAACACGCTTATTTTTGCCCTTGTAACCGGGCCTACAAGTTACTTTTTGTGCCTTTTGTTCGCCTGGATTATTAACGAGTTTAAAGGGCGCACTCGCGCGTTTCTAACCCTTATATTTTACGCACCGTCCATTTCCGGGCAGGCGTTTCTTATATGGACAAGAATTTTATCCGGCGACCGCTACGGTTACTTAAACGGCTTCCTTCTGGAAATGGGTTTTTTAGACGAGGCTATTTTTTGGATAACCACCGAAAAATACGTTATGCCCATACTTATAATAGTTCAGTTGTGGTTAAGCTTGGGGCACAGCTTTTTGGCGTTTATCGCCGGGCTTCAAACCATTGATAAATCGCTTTACGAAGCGGCGGCAATAGACGGCATTAAAAACCGCTGGCAGGAGCTGTGGTTTGTAACGCTTCCCGCAATGAAGCCTCAGCTAATGTTCGGCGCGGTTATGCAAATAACCAACGCCTTTGCGGTATCGGATATTTCAATTCAGCTTGTTGGCAACCCTTCGGTAAACTACGCGGGTTCCACAATAGTTACCCACCTTTTGGATTACAGCGGCGGGGTTCGTTTCGAAATGGGCTACGCTTCCGCTATAGCAACGCTTCTGTTTATTTTAATGATTGGCACAAACAAAATTGTCCAAAGAATACTGCGAAGGGTGGGCGATTAACTTATGGCAGATGTAAAGGTTAAAAAAAGGCTTTTCCGCCGCCGCCATCAATTAAACCGTTCAATGGCGGGCAACTCGCTGCTTTTTACACTGATGTTTATTTCCGGTATTTTTATGGCTATGCCCCTTGTTATGATAGCCAACGACGCCCTTAAACCGCTTGACGAGCTTTTTCAGTTCCCTCCGGCTCTTTTTGTGCGCAACCCAACCCTTGATAACTTTACGGATTTGGCAAATTCAATAACCAGCACATGGGTTCCGTTTTCAAGGTATTTAATTAACACCGTAATTATAACCGGCGGAAGCACCATCGGGCATGTTTTGTGCGCCTCGCTTGCGGCGTACCCTCTTGCCAAACACGATTTTCCGCTTAAAAAGCTCCTTTTCTCAATGGTTATACTGTCTATGATGTTTTCGTGGCAGGTTACGCAAAGCCCAAACTACATGATTATTTCATGGCTTGGAATAAACAACACATATTTGGCGCTTATTCTGCCGGCTTTCGCGTACGGCATGGGGCTTTATTTAATGAAGCAGTTTATGGAGCAAATACCGGATTCGCTTATAGAATCCGCGCGGATAGACGGCGCGAACGAATGGATGGTTTTTTGGCGCATAATGATGCCAAACGTAAAACCCGCGTGGTTAACCCTTGCCATATTCCAGTTTCAGCTTATGTGGGGTAACACCGGCTATTTGTTCCTTCGAAACGAGGAAATTAAACCGCTGCAGTTCGCGTTAACCCAGCTTAACAGCTTACTTTCCGGCGGCGCGGCAAGAGCCGGCGCAATGGCCGCGGTATCGTTTGTTGTGGCGGTGGTTCCTATTGTGTTCTTCCTTGTTTGCCAAAGTAACGTTATCGAAACTATGACATCTTCCGGAATTAAGGAATAGAAAGGAGGGTTTTGTTTTGAAGAAATTGCGCAAGTTCTTTGCGGTTGGGTTTGCGGTTTTAATAGTTTATTTAAGTACCTTTCCGGTTTATGCCGGGGAAACCCTGCCCTATATAACCTATAACTACGATTTTAGAAACAACATCGTGTACACTCCGGCGGCGTATGTGCCGGAAAAAAGTATTTCCGGAGTAAACATGGGCGAGGGCGTTGGCGTTTTTAATAACCCCCAAGGGCTTTTTGTGGATGAGAGCGGCTTGGTTTACGTTGCGGATACCGGCAACAACCGCATAGTTGTTTTAAACAGCCAAATGTCGCAGGCGTTGGAAATTATCGATACTTTCGAAAATAACGGCGCCGCGGATACCTTCAGCGGCCCTTACGGCGTGTGCGTTTCCGCGAATAACGAGCTTTATATTGCCGATACCGGAAACTTCCGCGTTGTGGTTTTAACAAACGAACCGGGAAAGGCGCACGAATTTGTAAGGGTAATTGAAAACCCGCAGTCCGACCTGTTGGGCGAAAATTTCTCGTTTGCTCCCCTTCGCATAACGGTGGATTACGCAGACCGCGTGTACTGCGTGGTGCGCGGTATGTTCCAAGGCTTAATGGTTTTCGAAGGCAACGACTTTACGGGGTTTTTCGGAACAATAGAAGTTACAGTTTCGGCGTGGCAAAAGTTTTGGAGGTTTTTTTCAACCAAGGAGCAAAGGGCAAACCAAATTCTGTTTATCCCAACGGAGTTTACCGGCGTGGATATGGATGACGAAGGGTTTGTGTACGCTTCGCACCTTTCGCCGAACGCCAACGGCCAGCAGGCGGTAAGGCGGCTTAACCCCAAGGGCGAGGACGTTATTAAAAAAGGCGTTAACAACCACGTTGGGGGGGATTTGCAGCTTGGCGAAGGTTTTTCGGATTTTTCCGGCCCGTCCAACTTCATAGATATCGCGGTTAGGGATAAGGGTATTTATTCCCTTCTCGATTCGAAGCGCGGCAGGGTTTTTACTTACGACTACGAGGGAAACATACTGTATATTTTCGGCGGTTTGGGTACGCAGGCGGGAACGTTCCGCGTGCCGTCCGCTATTGATACCTACGGGGATAAAATTTACGTTTTAGACGCGTACCGGGGCGAGGTTCAAATTTTTAAGGAAACCAACTACGGCAACCTTATAAACGAGGCGGTATCGCTGCGCTTCGACGGCGACGAAACTTTGGCGGTTGAAAAGTGGCGGCAGGTTTTAAAATACGACGAAAACTTTGAACTTGCCAATACCGGCATAGGCAAATCCTACCTTACCGCCGGTGAAAACGAACTTGCCATGAACTTTTTGCAGCTTGGCATGAACAGGGATTATTACTCAATAGCGTTTAAGCGTTTTAGGAACGAAATTTTGGAAAATAACCTTTCGATAGTATTTACCGTGGGTTTGGCGCTAATAATAGCGTTTGCCGCGCATTCAATAATAAAAAGATGGCGCAAGCCCACAGATGACGAGGGAGGTGTTTGGGGTGACTAAAAAAATCAGCTTTTTGTTTTACCTTCTTTCGCACCCTATCGCCGGGTATTACGAACTGCGCCACCGAAACGAAGGAAGCGTTTTTCTCGCGTTAATTATGGTTGCTTTGTTTTCGCTGAGTTTTTCGCTTAACCGCATTTACGCAAGTTTTATAGTAAATAATTTGGATCCGCGCTCGGTGGATTCCGTTCGTGAGCTTGCGGCGGTATTTTTGCTCTTTGTGCTTCTTTGCGTTGGCAACTGGTCTATCACCTGCTTAATGGAAGGCGAGGGCAGGATGAAGGATATTTTTACGGCGGTTGGTTACGCGTTAACGCCAATGGTTTTGCTGACGCTTCCGGCAACGCTTGTTTCCCGCTTTATAGGAGCGTACGAAGAGGTTTTTTACTACGTTTTGCTTGCCTTCGCCGTTGTGTGGACACTTATTTTGCTGATGATAGGCATTATGACAATACACAACTACACGTTCGGCAAAACCCTTGTAACCCTTGGGTTAACCTTTATATCCATGATAATAATAATTTTTTTGGCGGCTCTTTTGGTGGATTTAATAAATCAGCTTTACGGCTTTATCTATTCAATTTATATGGAACTACTCTTCAGAGGATAACGGGAGGCGCGATATGGGTAAAATTAAAAGAGTTTTAATTATCTGCGCCGCCGCCGCTGTTTTGGTTTTTGCGGGCATACAGTTATATAACCTGTTTCATTTCAGGATGTATAAAGGCTACACGCAGTATTTAAAAAATTACGAAGCCGCTTCGGCGGGCGAAGCGGGCGTACTTACGTTTCTTTCGGGCACAGACGTTCCGGGAATGAAGCTTGTATCCGAAAACGATTTTCTTGCGCTGTACACCAACACCGAAACTGCGGAGGTTGCGGTATTCGACAAACGAAACGGCGAAATAGCGTATTCCAACCCGCAAGACGCGGACGATGACCCTGTGGCTACGCCGCTTAACAAGTCGTACTTAAAGTCGCAGTTAATTGTTGAATACTATTCCTCTAACCGGAACATGGCCATTTTCAATACTTGGGACCACGCCGTTAGCTTGGCGCAATTTGAATACGCGGCAATTCCGGGCGGAATACGCTACACTTACACCCTGGGGGATTTTTCGCGCCCAACGGGCATTGTTCCGCTTTCGCTTTCGGTTCCGCGTATGGAAGAGTTGATGTCCAAAATGGTGGAGAAGAACGCGGCGCGTTTTAAAGGCTATTACCGCGCTCCGGATAGTCCGGAGGGTTTGTATACCCTAAACGAGGGCAGCAAGCAATCCGCTTCCATCCGCAATATAACGCGCTTTTTGGAGGAAGTGGGCTATACCGAGGATGATTATTACGCGGATATGGCCTCTGTGGGTTCGGACGAGGCAAAACCCGTAAGTTTTGTAATTTCCGTGGATTACGTTTTAAACGCCGATAATTTGGAAGTAACCGTTCCCACAAACCTTATTCAAGAGGACGGCGGCGGGCAGGTTGCGCGTATTCAGCTTCTGCGTTATATGGGCGCGGGAGGCGCGGACGAGGCGGGCTATATGCTGGTTCCGAACGGCTCCGGCTCAATTATTCGCTTTAACAACGGCAAAACCAATGTGCCTAACTACAGCCAGTTTGTATACGGGATAGACCCTTTGCTTGCGGAATACATAGTAACGGAGCAATCCCAGCAGGCGCGGTTTCCGGTTTACGGAATTGCGAAGGCAAACGGCGGCGTTTTCGCTTCAATTGAAAACGGCGATACGTTATCATCCATAAATTCATATATTTCCGGCATGGTAAACTCCTATAACTTTACCTACCCAACCTTTGTGCTTCGCAGCGGCGACAGGCTTACAATGTTCGGCGCAACGGATATAAGCGCGGATTTACCCATTGTTGAGCGCGATTATTACGATACTAATTTAAGCGTTAAGTATTACATGCTAACCGCCGAGGAAGCAAACTATTCCGGCATGGCAAACCTTTACCGCAATAAGCTTATAAGCGAGGGAGTTTTAACGCAAAAGAGCGCAACAAGCCACATACCGTTTTTTATGGATTTGCTTGGCGGGGCGCAGGGAATGGGTTTTGTTTTGGGCGCGCAGTATTCTCAAACAATCCCCATGACAACCTTTGAAGAGGCGGCGTTTATAACCGAGGATATGCGCCAAAACGGGGTGCTTAACCAATACGTTAATTTACAGGGCTGGTTTAACCGGGGATACTACCACGACGCGCCGGACAAAATAAATATTCTAAGCAAGCTTGGCGGCGCGAGCGCTCTTGAAGAACTTTCCGCCAATATTCAGGGTAACGGCGGACGCCTGTACGGCGAAACGGCGTTTCAAAAATTGCCGTTCGGGGCGAAACGCTTTAATTTTCAGCTTGAATCCTCGCGTTATTACGGCGCGGGTTATATTGCGGCGTTCGGTCAGGTTAATCCTGTTTCAAACATGCAAACAAATTCGATGGGCTACAGGGAAATTATGTACGACCTTGTTTCCCCCAAATTTTTAGACCGTTATGTTGACAAATACACCAAAGAAATTACCGATACCGCCCTTACCGGAATAACCCTGCGGGATTTGGGCGATACCCTTCATTCCGATAAAAAGCGCACCGAGGTTATAAACCGCGAACAGGCTAAAAACATTGTTTTGGCGCAGTTTGATAAGCTTGCGCAAACCGGAAAAAATATAATGGTATCGGGCGGGAACAAGTATTCGTTAAAATACGCGGATTCATTAATAAACGTGCCGTTAACCCACAACACCTATTTTATAACCGATGAAGAGGTTCCGTTCTTCCAAATGGTTGTTCACGGTTATTTGGATTACGCGGGCGAGGCAATAAATTTAACAACAACATCGTCTAACGCGGATATTACCATGCGCCTTATAGCTTCCGGCGCTTCGCCGCATTATACCTTTACCTTTGAAAGCTCCAGCCTGCTTAAAAAGACGGGGCTTAACAATTACCGCTCCACAACCTACGAAAACTGGAAAACCGACGCGGCGGAGATATACGAAGTTGTTAATACCGCGCTTGCGGATGTTTCCGGCCAGCCGATAGTTAAGCACGAAATTAACGAACCGGGCGTTACAACAACCTATTATGAAAACGGAGTTTCGATAACGGTAAATAAAAACGATTACTCGGCAGTAGTTAACGGGCTTGAAGTTTTCGCAAAATCTTATATCAAGGGGGTATGGAAATGAAAAATTTTCTTACTATGAGGAGAAAACGCGCCATTGTGGGGCTTATCTTCATATCCCCGTGGCTTATAGGTTTTATTTGGTTTTATGTGCGCTCCTTGGCGATGTCCGTAATGTTTTCACTTTCGGATATAGAAATTGCCGCCGGTAACGCAGCCGGGTACACATCAACGTTTGCCGGTATTGAGTATTACCGCTTCGCGTTTTTGGAACACGGCACGTTTACGCAGGTTTTTTCGCAGTCTATGATGAATATTGTAATAGATGTGCCGCTTATAATTTTTTTCAGCCTCTTTATCGCGATTTTGCTTAACCGCAAGTTCCGCGGGCGCACTTTTGTAAGAATTATTTTCTTTCTGCCGGTTCTGCTTAACTCTCAGGCAATAACCACGGCGGTAAATATGGCGCGAGCACTGCTCGTTGGCGGCGTAAGCCCGGCATCCTCCGCAATAACGGAAGCGGCGGGAATGGGCGCAACCGCAAATATAGACCTTACCTATTACATGAATATTTTTTCGCAAATAGCCATACCGCAGAATTTAATTAACTACATAATAGGCGTTGTTTCGCGTATAAATAACGTTATAACCGCGTCGGGCGTGCAGATAATTATTTTCCTTGCGGCGCTGCAATCCGTTCCGGGCGCTTTGTACGAGGTTGCCAAAATTGAGGGCGCAACGGCTTACGAAACTTTCTGGAAGGTAACCCTGCCGATAGTTTCGCCGCTTATTGTAACAAATATTGTTTATACGGTTATAGATTCGTTCGTGCAAAGCCCTATTGTGGAACTTTCGTACAGCACGATATTTACTAATTTCAATTACCCGCTTGGCTCAACTATGAGCTTGGTTTCCACGGTTGCGGTTTGCTTGCTGCTGCTGGTGGTTAGTTTGCTGATTTCGAAGCTTACTTATTATGAGAATTGATGTTTGATTTTTGTGGAATATCCGTGCGCGGGTTTGCGTAATTTTGCGCACGGAACGGTTTCCTTTATATGCGCACGGATTACGGGGCGTAAAAGGAGGGCGGAAAAATGCCGGAGCGCATAAAGGAAATGTTTCGCGGGATAAGGCGTTGTTACAGCGGTTCGCAAACCTGCGACAGACCGTGGGTTAACAACCTTCCGGTGTGGATTGACGGAAGCCCAAACTGCGGCTTAAAGCGGACATATAAGCTTGACGACAAGATTTACTATTTGTGCAGTTGGAATTTTTATTTTACTCCCGATATTTCCAACCCGGATGATGTTAAATACTATGCGGAAATTATCAAAGAGGAAGTTGCGGCGGCAAAGGCGAGAAAGAAAACCAATACTGCGCATTATGACGAACACGGGAAAGAGATTGTTTGGGGCGTAGATGAAAAAAATGAAAAGAAGGAGCCGCTAACGGAGGATACTGTAATAGGTTCGCGCAAAATTTCGGCAGTTGAATTTAGGAAGTTTTTTAAGAAAGAGCTTGGCGAGGATTATGAAAAATATCCTGTTGTGCGGGGGGTTATAAAGTTATCGGCGAGGTATAAGGGGAAGAGTTTGAGGGAGATAGTGGAGGAATACCGGTGACGGTGGTTTAAGGAGGTTCAGGGAGGTTTAAGGAGGTTTAGGGAGGTTTTCGTGAGTTGATATTTTTTTTAATGGTTCGTAAAACTAAATAATTACTATTTCCTTAGTAAATTAACCTTTTGAGTGGCGAAAACTATACAGATTTGTGTGATAAAAAACAAGGCATTAACTTAATAGAAAGAAAAGTTAACAATAAAAATGAATGGAAATACAAAGCGAATGATTTTACGTTTTGCTAACTCAAAACTTTGCTTTATAAATGAATTTCTTTGAGTCGATCTAAGAGGTGATTATATATGGATTTGAAAAATGGTGTACTTTCATTTGGTAAAATGACACCTAATAAACCAAGGCAAAAAAAGCATACACCATCTACAATGCAAGCAGACGCTCTTTTTACATTTACAACAAAGCTTGAGTACTTAATGGGCTATCTTGAGTTATCATACATATCTCCTCGTTACTATATCGAAGATATCAAATACTTAAGAATTCCTAAACTAAAAAAGATTGCTTATCCTATGAAATGTTTTTGCGATATTAATTTGCATAAATTAGATGTTCATATAGAATGGTATGGAAATTACGGCTTGGCCTTTTCTAAAGAATGGGGCATGAATAAAGGAATTCAACCTATTCAATATATAAATTTAGAATCAGAGCTTCGTAAAAGTTTTACTACTGCATTTTCTCTTGCACTTAAAACCGACACAAGCAAAGAGTCTAAAGCACAAATTAAAATGGAAAATTTCCTTTTACATGAGATGATGTATTTTAAGCCTTATTCGGGCATAATGAAGAATCGAACTACAGGCAAAAACGAAGTCAAATGTTTTACGGATGAATGCGAATGGAGATATATTTCGGATGTCACTATTGCAGGTTTTGAGCAAGTACATTATGATAACGCTTATTTGAATGAAGATGTACTAAACTATTTTAACGGTTTAATGGCTGAAGTTCCAGAAATTGCTTTAAGTTTTAATTATGAGGATATAAAATATATAATCGTTAAATCAAATATTGAATTTAGAGTATTAACTGAAAAAATAGTTTCTTTGAATTTGGGTGAAACCGAAAAATATCAATTGATGTCGAAAATAGTGGTTTGGGACAATTCAAGAGGTGATTTCTGATGTTTGTTGACTTTAATAGAGTTTTTAAGGAAAAACCGCAAACAAAAATGGCAGTCCCTTCTTCAATAATGGGCTTCATTAGTAAATCATTACCTGAGGGGATAAAATATACATCGGATGACGATGGAACTTGTACAATAGGTTCTGACGGTGAAAGTTTTACTATTAGTGGATTCGATTTAAACCTAAGTGAAAAGCAAAAAGAAATTTTGGGTAGTAACCCTTCATTTAGTGATGTAATGAGATATCTATACAATTCGCAAAAACCAATTTCTTTACAAGAAAAAAAAGAAGGATATATTACATTAAATGGTAGGGATTTTCCGATCGAAAAGATCTCTTATAAACCATTAAACCCTGTAAGGTATGTCTCTGGTTCATTGTCTTTATTCCCATATCCATTTCCAAATCCATTTCCGCTTACAATTGGATGTGAAAAATATGAGCGTAAATTATATGTATCAAGAGTTCCTAATAATAGCATAAATATTGCAAGCTTCGAATCAAAAAAAGATGAGCCTTTGCGTATTAACTATCAGTTTGACGAAGATAGTAAAACCTTTACGTTTAATGCAACGTTAGAACTTAAAAACGCCAAGACAATAAAAGATATTGTTGAATCAATATTTATTTACAATGCATTTTTTGATGGAAATTTTCTTTTTGCGGGCAAACCTCTAAGTTTTGACACGAAGAGCAAGAAAGCAAATACTTACAATGAAAAGAATGCTCTATTTTGGGATAAAGTCTTAAAATTAGAAAATTATTTTGGCGTTGTTTTTTTGCCTCCAAAAGAGGAGATTAACAATCAAACAGCATGTCTTGTTGAACAATTATATCAGAACCTGATAATGCATAATCCAACACGAGAAAGCCAAAATGTTAACTCTATTAATGGCATTTATGATCCAAATACAAATGATAGTTTTCTTGTGGAATTAATAAACAAACCTATCTATTTTGAGTTCGAGGTGACTGAACAAATATTATTATTTGGAGTTGAGATAGAATTAAACAAATTAATGGGATTGTTTAATGCAATTATAACACATTACGAAGTTAATGAAAAAGAATATACTGTATTTATTGATGATGAAGATTCTATAAAAAAAAGGTATGTAGTATCTATGTTTTTTAAGACAGAGCAGGAATTGAAAGTGTTTCAAGCAAGTGATCATAATAAAAGAATTTCGCAATTTCGTGAAGCTATAGAGCCATTTGAATATTTGAAAAAAAAATAGATTGGTGTTTGTGCTTTAGTGTAATTAATTTTAGAACGAAAAATAAACTCCTTGAAAATTTCAAGAATAGTTATTGGGATGCAAAGTATAAAGACAGAATAGTATGTTCTTTATGGATCAATGGTTCCAACGACATACCCAGTTCGTAGGCGATTTGGTAAATGAGTAACCAGACAGTTAGACTGATTGTACTACCGGTGGTAGCAAAAGTAAATTAACAAATGCAAATGCGCAAATAAGGGAATTTGCATGGGCAAATGTCAATTTTTATGGCAAATGCGGTTGTTGTAAAAAGCCGGGCGAAAATCGCAAAATTATTCTTGGCAAAAGTTTAACAATGTTTTCAGTGCCGCAATGCAGTTTGTTAACCCAAACACCGATTCGCTGACTTATGTTAAAAAATGGTCGCCATAAGAATAAGCGATATTCTCCAAAAAAACATTTTTGCAATCATATTCTGCGGTGACAGTATGCAGATTAAAAACAATACCATTTACCCAACAAAAGATTTCGAGGTGTCCAATGTCCGGTTTTCAAATTGCATTAATGATTATTGGTTCTATAATACTACTCATTATTGCGCTGTTTCTTGCAATACACATACGTTTGGAATACAAAGGTTTTAAAATGCGTAAACGATATAAGGTGAACGGGATAGAATTTAGCTATAACGCGTTTTGGTACAAAGGCGCTTTCTTTGGCACAGAATTAAAATCAATGGTTGGCATTGACGCGTCAATTGAGTTTCTTCCGTTTCCGGTTGACCTTTCTGAACGCAAGGAAAATATTTTAAAAAATTTAGAAATGCATAATATAAAGCTGTTAAATTGCGAGGTAATAGAAAAAAGAGTAAACGGGTTAAAGTGGCACATAATTTCAGCAGACTTCGAGGATGAATTTCAGTACGAAAGGGTATTTGCGTATTCGCGTTTGCGTGACGGGTATCTTAGACTATCTGCGCTTTATGCGCTTGAAAACCCATTGAGCCTTTTTAAGGAAAAATATGATATTTTATTGAGCTGCTTTGAGGCGGAAGCAAGTATCTCCCTAATCCGGTCGTCGTAGATAGTGAGATTATGTACCTTAGGCGACAGATGCATTAAAAGCAACCGAAAATAAAAGCCAGCAACCCCAGCACCACAGCAAGCAAATTCAACCTTGGAGGAATCAACATGAAAACCAAAACCAAAAACATATCCCAATGGATAGCGGATCTCTTAAACCCCGACACCGATTCCGGCAACGAACGCGCCAAGTACGTTCAAATGTTCAAAAACCTTTTGCTTGGGCTTTTCCGGTTTGTCATAATATTGGGAATCAGCTACGTTATCTTGGGGCCGTTAATCGGCATGGTGGCAACCAGCTTTTTTTCGGACGCTGACCAGTACAACCCGATGGTGTATTTAATCCCCGCCGAACCTTCGCTTGCCCGCTACAGCCTCGCCATTATAAGGATGGATTATTTTAACGTGCTTTGGAAAACTATCGCGTATGTTTTGGGGCTTGCCGCAATTCAGGTTTTTGTTTGCTCAATGGTTGGCTACGGGTTTGCCCGGTTTAAGTTCCCGCTTAAAAACCTCTTCTTCGCGTGCGTTATAGTTATGATTGTAATTCCCACACACTCCATAATGCTCCCGCTTTATATGACATTTCAGAGTTTCGATGTTTTGGGGCTTGTAACGCTTATTGCCGGTTCGCCCAAAAACATTTTGCAAACGCCGTGGCCTATGTACATAATGTCCGTTTTCGGAACGGGGCTTAGGTCCGGGCTTTATATATTTATTTTTACTCAGTTCTTCCGGGGTTTACCGAAGGAAATTGAGGAGGCGGCACAGGTGGACGGCGCGGGTATGTTTTACACGTACTTTCGCATTATGCTCGTAAACGCGATACCATCCGTTGTAACAGTCGCGATTTTTTCGCTGGTTTGGCAGTACAACGACACATTTTATTCGAATCTTTTTAACTTAAGCGCCGATATGATTATCGGCAAAAAGATTACAACGCTACAAGCAACCCTCCTTAATTTAGACCAGATAAGGGATCCTTCCCTGTCCGCTCTGTATGTTAACGCGGGTATCGTGCTTGTAATACTGCCTTTGGTTATTTTGTATGTCTTGCTTCAAAAGCAGTTTATCGAGGGGGTGGAGAGAAGCGGAATTGTAGGTTAATTATGTAGGATAGAAGTTTTTTCGGTTGCGCTGCGGCGTAATTCGCGCCGCGTTAACCGCGGTAACAAAACGTTTTAAATTTCAAAATTTAAAGGAGGGGTTATTAACCCATGTTAAAGAAACTTTTACCGATCGTTTTAACGTTTGTATTGGCATTGTCGCTGGCGGCTTGCACCACGCCGGAAAACACCGAACCGCCCGCAGAGCCTCCCGCGCAGGAAGAGCCCGCGCCGGAACCTGCGCCCGCTCCGGAGCCTGCTCCCGAACCGGCACCGGAACCGGTTGCTGAACCGGCGGCTGAACCAGCTCCCGAACCCGCCGCTGCGGTAACACTTTCATACCGTCCCGGCGCAATAGATTTTGAGGACGGGAATATGGGCTTTGTAATGGTGGATACTTCCCCGGCGGACGCTTCCAAGGAAGTTGAAGTATCTATTGCGGACGTTAACGGAGCTAAAATGCTCAAAATCGAAACTCTGGCGGACGGCAAGCCTTATGTTGCAATAGACGCGTCCTCCCTTTTGGGCGATGCGGTTGCAAATATTGCAAGCATGGAAGCAACTGTTATGACGGAGCATCCGGACGGAAATTTTTACGCCACATCCGGGCTTATACTCGGTTACATAGGCGAGGGACGCACCGAGGTTAAAAAGCCTTGGTCGGTATTTATTGAAAATAAAAATCCCAATTTGGCGAAGTTTGAAATGGGAGCAAACCAAATGGTGGCAGGCGCGAACAACTTCTTCGTTTTCACGCTTGAAGAGGATAACGGCGAGGGCGCGGTAGTATATATCGGCGATATTTGCTTCCTTGACGCCGCCGGTAACGTGCTTCCGGTTGATACCACGGTAGGCTTCGACGCGCCGGCGGGCTTTGGTCAGCTTGATATTTCAAACCTTATAGGCGTAGGCGGCGAGGTAGACTTAGGGCTTACCGGTTCCAGCACAGGCGCATGGGGTCAGGCTGTTGTTGCGCAAACAATTAAAAACGAAGGCGGCACGTTCGACCCGGCGCTTGTTACCGAGGGCAGCGTGGTTACCGTATTCTACAAATCCGGTTTGGTTCCGGAGCTTATTTTCCAAAGCTGGACAGACGGCGCGCCAAGCACTGCCGGCTGGGCAAAGGTTGCTCCCGCAATTACTAACGATTCCGGAACTGTGGCTCAGTTTATGTATGAAGATATTTTGGCAGCGTTCGGCTCGGACGATTTCGCATCGTTCCTCGACGCGTTTAACGTTGGCGATACGGGCGAGGCTCTTGATGTTATAAAGGTTACGATAGGAACCGCAAAACCGGATTCGCCGTATTCCGCGGAGGATAGGTCGAACTTGGTTGATGTAACGGACGAAATTGACTTGGCGCTTACCGGCGAAACCGCAGGCGGATGGGGTCAGGCTGTTGTTGCCACGTCCACCAAAAACGACGGCGGCACGTTTGACCCGTCGGTACTTGCTCCAAACTGCGTTGTAACGGTTTACTATTCAAGCGCTTTGCCTCCGGAGCTTATTTTGCAAAGCTGGACGGACGGCGCTCCGGATACCGCAGGCTGGGCGAAAGTTGCCCCAACGTATACAAATAATTCCGCAAACTGCGCTCAGTTTACATACGCGGATATGGTAGCGTCATTCGGCACCGAGGATATCGTTACTTATTTGGATAACTTCAATATTGGCGATACGGGCGAGGCTATTAATGTTATTAAGGTAACTGTGGGTATTGCCGCGCAGTAGAAAATGAAAACTCATGAAGGAGGTATTAAAATTGTTTAAAAGGATTATTTCATTACTTATTGTGTTAACATTGGCTTTTGTTGTTTCTTGCGGGGATCCCGGCCAGACGCCGCCCGCTTCCGAAAACCCTCCGGCAGCTACCGGAGATGCGGCGGCTGAAACTCCTGCTCCTTCGGCGGAAACGCCCGCGCCCGCAGATGATACAACGGCTGCGGCGCCCGCTCCGTCGTCCGAAAAAAGATTGATTACAATGGGTTCGTGGTACGAAGAGTACTACACCAGCGACCACCAGGATATTTACGCTGACGCCGCAATGTCCAACGAATACACCTCTCAGCTTATGGTTGACAATATGCGTGACATCGAGCAGAAGTTTAACGTAGAGTTTAGAGTTGTAAACCTTACTTGGGAAGGCGTTATTGAAAGTATTAACACATCCATCATGGCGGGCGCTCCGGACTGCGACCTTTACTTGGTGGATTTACAGTTCGGCGTTCCGGCGGTGCTTAACGGCTACGCGCAAAACCTCAGGGATTTCCTCCCCGCCGACCACGACATTTTTACAGACCAGGTTGTTATGAAATACTTAAACCTCATGGGCGATTCGAAGGATTATCTGTTTACACCGAACTTTAACAGCGGCGTAACCGGTTATCCTTTAGGGTTTAACCTTGATATGATTCAGGAAGCCAACCTTGAGGACCCGCGCGACGTTTACGAGCGCGGCGAATGGACATGGGATGTTTGGAGAAGTTACCTGCAGCAGTTAACCAAGGATACCAACGGCGACGGCGTTACCGACGTTTACGGCTGGGGCGGTTACTGGACGAATATGTTAGAGAGGCTTCTTTTCACAAACAATACCCATATAGCGGCGGATAAGGTTGAAGGTTTATCCAGCCCCGGCACAATTGAAGTTATGGAATTTTTCAACACGATATACAATGTTGATAAATCCGCAACTCCTTGGAACCCGGATGATTGGGAAAGCAACTTAAGGCCTTTCGTAGACGGCAAAATGGCGTTCTTTATTACTGCGGACTGGATTATTCAGGATATGGCCGAATCCGGCAACCTGCTTAACTACGAGCTTGGCGTTGTTCCGTGGCCTTACGGCCCAAGGGGCAATATTGATTCTTCAAGAACATCGCAAACCTCCGGCGCGTACCACATAATTCCGGTTGGCGTAGAGGATCCGAAGCTTGTATACGATGTTTACCACGAATACGAAAACTGGCACAAGGGCGATTTGGAACTTCGGGACGACGACGAATGGTCGCGCAACCAGTATTTAACGGAGCGCAACTATGAAATGGCGAAGGAAAGCGTTTCAAGGCCGGGCTTTGATATGTGGGGAATGCTTGGGCTTACTGAATTTGGCATGATACCGATTATGAACGGCGAAAAAACTCCGGCTCAGTACGCCGAAGAACAGAAATTAATTGTACAGGACAGGTTAGACGCTTATTTTGGCGGATGATCTAAAGATGCCTTATCCCCTCCTCCGGCGGTGACGCCGGGGGAGGGCAAGGGGTAGAGATTACGAACGTTTAAACCGGGGGTATACACCATGAAAAAAACTTCGATACAGGATATAGCGAAGGAGCTTAACCTTTCGCGTAACACCGTTGCCAAGGCGCTTGGCGCAAAAGGATACATTGCGGATGATACAAGAAAAAAAATAATTAAAAAAGCTCGTGAAATGGGTTATACAAAGCTTCCGGAGGATGCCGAAGCCGGGGATGAAGCCAAAACCGAAATTAAAACGGTTTTGGTTTTAACGCGCACCGATGTTTCGCTTTTTTGGAGCGGCATTATAATGGGCATAAATAACGAGCTTAACACTCACGGATGCAACATAAACATACAGTTTGCGAACGAGGAAGCCCCCCAGCAGTTCGACTATATTTCCGCCGTAACTCCGTCGCTTGTGGGAATTTTGGTTTTAAGCGTTTATTCGGATAAATTTCTGTGGCCTTTCCTGGAGCTTGATGTGCCCATAGTTTTTCTTGATACCGGAATAACGGATGTGGACAGGGCGTTTTTGCGCGGCGATGTGGTTTTAAACGAAGGCGTGTATTCGGTTGAAAGCTTAACCCGCCATCTTATTGCGCAGGGAATAAAAAACATAGGGTTTATAGGCGATATTACATATTGCCGCTCCATCCGCGACAGGTACGACGGTTTTCTTTTGGGCTTAAAATCCACGGATATTGAACCGGACGAATCCATAATAGCGGTTAAGCACATGCCGGAGCGGTATTATTTGCGGCATGAGGTGGAAGAGGCGCTCTCCTGCTTTAAGTACATACCGGAGGCGATTGTTTGCGCCAACGACGATATAGCGATGCACGTAATAGGAGCGCTTCGTGCCAGAGAATTCCGCGTGCCGGACGATGTTGCGGTTACCGGTTATGACGATTTGGAATCGTTAATTGAACACATAACGCCGTTTATTTCAACGGTAAAAATACACCACGCGGAACTTGGCAAACGTTTGGCAAGGCAATTGATGTGGCGTATTGAAAACCCGGACGCATCGAAGGAAATAACGGTTATCCGCGGCGAGGTTATTATTCGGGGTTCGTCTGCGAGGCAGTCAAAAAATAAATCTAAGGGAGAGTAATTATGGGCAAAGTACAGCTTTTGTGCGGCAATGAGAAAAACATGCCGTGGCAGGAAAGAACCGAAAACAACAATCTGCCGCTTTGGAGGTACAAGGATAACCCGATAATCGGAAGAAACCCGGTTAAAGGTGTGGCGAGAATTTTCAACAGCGCGGTTATGCCGTATGAGGGCAAGTTTATAGGAGTTTTTCGCGGCGAGCAAACCAACGGTGTGCCGCATATTTATTTAGGACGAAGCGGCGACGGTATAAGCTGGAATTTTGACAGCGAAAAAATACCGTTCGTTGACGAAAACGGCGAGCCTATGATGCCGTCCTACGCTTACGACCCGCGTTTGGTTAAGGTTGAGGATACATATTATATTATTTGGTGCCAGGATTTTTTCGGCGCGTCTATTGGAATGGCAAAAACAAAGGATTTCAAAAAGTTCGAACGCATTGAAAGCCCGTTTATACCGTTTAACCGTAACGCCGTTTTATTCCCGCGCAAAATCGGAGGCGTGTTTAAACTTTTAAGCCGCCCGTCCGACAGCGGGCATACTCCCTTCGGCAATATTTTCATATCCGAAAGCCCGGATATGGTTTACTGGGGCAAGCACCGCCACGTTATGGCAAGAAGCTACAGCAACTGGTGGGAATCCGTAAAAATTGGCGGCGGCGCGGCGCCGATTGAAACAAACGAGGGCTGGCTGCTGTTCTACCACGGCGTATCCGGAACCTGCAACGGTTTTGTGTACTCCATTGGCGGCGCGATTTTGGATATAGATAACCCGTCGGTGGTTAAATACAGATGCCAAACATTTTTGCTTACGCCGGAACAGTGGTACGAGGAACGCGGCTTTGTGCCGAACGTTGTGTTCCCCTGCGCAACAATATGCGACGCCGAAACAGGGCGCATAGCGGTGTACTACGGCGCGGCGGATTCGTATGTCGCCCTTGCCTTTACTACCGCGGAGGAAGTGGTAGGGTATATTAAGGAAAATTCGAAGGTTACGGATTCGGACAGCGAGGTTGGCAGACGGTAGGGGGCGGGGCGGCATTCCGGCGCTTAAGGTTTGTGATTGAATGATGACATTTTTTTGTCATCATTCTAAATGGCAAGCCGTAATCTTTACCGTTCTTCGCGTAGCTATCCGGCAAGGGTTACAGATGCTTAGGCGTAAATATTGACCGCACTTTGTGTTGCTGTTCGATAAGGGTAACAGGTGGCTTCGGCGCAGCATATATCGAACAGCATGATTGTGCCACGCGGCGGGAAACAATTTTCGCCGTCAAAAAATAATCTCTGTGGTATACTGGGGGCGAAAATTGGTTCGCCAGAAGCAGCGAGAAGAATGCTGGCAAGGAAGCTTCAAATCGATACAATTATGGAAATAACTGAGCTGTCAAGGAATCAGATAGAGGAAATCGAGGAAATAGGAGCGTAACAAAAACTATTCGCAGCCCGAAAAGATATAAAACCTTTACACAACATCAAAATTAGGATAAAATAAACTACACTTTATTTTATCCTAATTTTTTTTTGCGGAGGTTTTATGCAATACATTCAAAGAAGCTTAGAACGGAAATTTACGCGAATGAGCGCGTTCTTCAAAGCTGTTTTAGTAACCGGCGCTCGTCAGGTTGGCAAAACCACGATGCTTAGGCATTTGGCGCGGGAGCAAAACAGAACGTATGTAACGCTGGATAATATGCTTGCGCGAAACCTTGCTAAATCCGATCCGGTTTTGTTTTTCCAAACATATAAACCGCCGGTTTTAATCGACGAGGTGCAATACGCGCCTGAACTGTTCGCTGCGCTAAAGATTTTATGCGATGAATCAACGGATACGGGTTTGTTTTGGCTTACCGGTTCTCAGCAATTCGATATGATGAAAAATGTCCGCGAAACACTTGCGGGCAGAATCGGCATTTTGGAATTATACAGCCTTTCGAAAAATGAGAAAGACGGCATATTTTTCAATAACGAATTGGATTTTACGCCGGAGTGTTTGCAAAGCAGGCAAAGGCAAGCTCCGAAAAATGACGTAAGGAGCGTTTTCGGTCATATTTGGCAGGGAGGAATGCCGCAGGTTTTGGGCGCTGACACCGAAGCGCGGCAGGAGTATTATAATTCTTACGTAAGCACTTATCTTATGCGCGATGTTGCGGAGCTTGGCGGCGTTACCGATACGGCGCGCTTAGGAAAATTTATAACCGCCTGCGCCGCGCTTATATCGCAGCAAGTTAATTTCAAAACTCTTGCGGACGCGGCGGAAATATCACAGCCTACCGCCAAGGAATGGCTGCGGTTATTGGAGGGTATGGGTATTGTATATTTGCTTAGACCGTATGCAAATAACGCTCTTAAACGCATTACGAAAACCCCAAAGCTGTATTTTTGCGATACGGGGCTGGCGGCGTTTATTTCCATGTGGCCAACGCAGGATTCTTTGATGAACGGAGCGGCAAGCGGGCATTATTTTGAAAACTTTGTAGTTATGGAGCTTGTGAAAAATTATTCATATTCGCCGAGTAAAGCGGTTCTGACATATTATCGGGATTCCAACGCAAAAGAAATTGATGTTTTTGTTGAACGCGGCGGGTTAATTCACGCGCTGGAGATAAAAAAATCCGCAAACCCGGACAGGCGCGAGGTTAAAAAATTTGAGATACTAAGCAAAACCTCCGCAGAGCAGGGCAGCGGAGGTATAATTTGCATGTGCGAGGAAGTTATGCCGATTGATTCAAAAAACTGCTTCATACCGTGCAATTTGATTTAAAGGCATGGTTTTTCGCAAAAAGATTGTAAGCGCAAATACCTCGGATCTTGGGAGCGGCTATAAATTTTTGGTGTTTTCGTCCCCAACTTGGGAGCGCATTATTATTTTTCGGGTATAATCTCAAAAATAAACTCACAGGGCTTTTCCCTTTTGCTGTTAATCGGCGACGAAACAACTTCCTTTGTTTTAAGCCGCAAATCAAGCAGCTTTTCCATTCTTAAGGCGTTCGTCTGCTTCAAATCCGCTCGTTTCTATCCAATTTTTAATGCCGGTATAAACCCTTCCGTTTATATCATCGTCACCACGTCAATTGATATTGCGGCGGCATATAACCCGCCCTCGAATTTGATAATGTCATACGGCGCGGTATCTTCCTTCGTTACCCAATCGTTAATTGCCCATATCCAAACTGTTTTGCCGTCCTCGTGCCACATAAAATCGGGCGAAGCGTACAGCAAGTCGCGAATTAACGGCATGTGCGCCACCTGCCAGTTGTTAAAACCGTTTTCGCTGAAAATTTCGTCAAACGTGCTGCAGCCCGATGTTACCGCTCTGAATTTGGGCAGCTTGATAACTCTAACCTCCGGCGCTTTTTTTATTTTATCGGTAACTTCAAGCAGACGGTTAACATTTGAAGGGTTTCCGTTGTAATTGCCGCCTTAATGTGCGTTTCTATTTCCTTTGCTTTTTCGTAAAGAAGTTTTACTTCCTCGCCTCTGCCAAAATCCGCTTGCTTAATTTGCCGGATAAATTCCATCACAATTTCCTTCAGTTCGTGTAAAATTGAAACTTCCTCGTCTAAATCGTTAACCTTTTTGCCCAAAACCTCAATTACAATTTCCGAGCCGGACGTGTTAAATATCCTTTGAATATCTTTTACGCCGATATTCAGTTTCCGCAAAATCAAAATTTGCTCCAAGCGTTTCACTGCGGATTCGTCATACGGCCTGTACGCGTAGCCGTCGCTTCTTACGCTGGTTAAAAGCCCCATTTCTTCGTAATAGCGCAGTGTACGGGCGGAAATATCGTACCTTGCGGCGATTTCGCGGATTTTTATAAGCTCGTCACCATTAACCAATACCCCTTTCGGTTTTTTCTAATTATAAACTGTTCCGCAACGACAGAGTCAAGGGGCGGATGAAAATTTTTTTATCTCTACTTGGCAATGAAGACAAAAATTCCGTTACACACTTCCCTTTTTAAAATAGAAAGTGTTGCATTCTTAGTTATTTTTATTTATGAATTTTTCTGACACTTCAAATAAATAAAGAGAAGAAAATCCGCATAGATGCAAGGGACTCTTCTCTTTTTAAATTAAAATGTTGTGTGGAAGCTGTTTACGAGGCTGCCGCAAGGATGTTATTTACCTCGGCCAAAGATATGCCTACCCTACGGGCTATTTCCGATAAACTTATACCCATTTCATGAAATGCCAATACTTTACCTTCTGCTCTGCCTTCTACTCTGCCTTCTACTTTACCTTCCGCCTTAACCCTGTCAATTAAATCCATAGGGACGGCCTGCAAAAGCGCGGGTAATACAAACAAATTTCCTTGTCAGGGGTGCGAAAAGGGCACATGGGCGCAAAAAGCAATTCCGGTATTGCATACGCCGAATAACCGTATTATAATTTTCAAAGTATAACGCAAGGGCGGGATGTTTATGATGGAGATAAAGTACGCAAAGCATATCGACATACTTTTTCACGTTCTGGCGTTTATGAAGGTAAATAACGCTTCAAACTGTTATAACGGGAAGTATATTGATGATATGAAACTGAAACGGCGGGAGTTTTCCGGCGGCAAAACTCTAAATAATATCGCTTTGTTAGAACCTTATTACAATAACAATTTTGACCGTTTGGGGATTATTAATTTTCTTCCGTTCGGCGCTTTGAATTTTGACGAAATGAAAACCGCTTTTCTGAATTATCCCGGTTTTACGCGGGAGGATTTAGCAAATTTTATTATTCCCTTCAATGAAATTCTTGATGATGAATCCGGTTTCTATTTTGATTTTTGGGAAAGCGTGTTTAAAGCTGGGGATAATGAGCGAAAAGCGGCGGAAACAGCAATTAAGCAACTTTTTACCAAATACAAATGCGTTTTTGATTATTGCGGGAAATCGGCGCTTGCATATTTGTCTTACAGCTTAACCGTAAACGGAAGGGGATATACTGATTCTAAGTTGACTGCGCTCGCGCCGTTTCCAAAGGGCGAGGAGCAAATAAGTAAAACATTCTTTACGCTTTGGCATGAATACACGCATCAATTCACCGATATGCTGCTGCAAAGGGATATAAATATGCGCGACGGGTCGCATGATATTTCCGAAATCGTTGTTATTTTGACCGATTTTTACCTGATAAAATCAATAGACCCGCAAAGTTTGCGCGGTTATATAATGTGGTTAAGCGCCGATGCAGGATTAAGCGAAGGTTCAAAAGCCGGGTTGAGCACCGGTTCAAACGCAGGGATAAGCGCCGATGCCGGGTTAAGCACCGCTTCTAACGCCGGGTTAAGCGCCGATGCCGGGTTAATCACCGCTTCTAACGCAGGGTTAAGCGCCGGTTCAATAAGCGAAGCCGATTTTTTAGCGCGCGTCCCGATAGACGAAGCGTTAAAAACGCAAATATTTGACGTAACCAAAAAGATACTTTACTACAAGGATTAATAACGAAACGGAGAATACGCGTATGGTTAATTATTCAACGGTTGTTTCGGCGGTTATTTATATAATATGGAATTTTGTTGTTTTTTCGATGTACGGCGCGGATAAAAGGAACGCGGCAAAGGGCAGGTGGCGAACAAGAGAAAAAACGCTGCTGTTTGCCGCATTTATAATGGGCGGTGTGGGAGCTTTGGCGGGAATGAAGGTTTTCCGGCATAAAACAAAGCACCCGCAATTTGTTATCGGCGTGCCTTTGGCGGTTATTTTTAACGCAGCGGTTCTTACCGGTATTTGGTATTTATGCGGTAAATAAAAAACCGGACAGCTTATTTTAAGGCCATCCGGGATAACACAAACCGGCAACCGCAAATCGGCAACCGTCAAACCGCAAATCCACAACCCGCAAATCGGCAAACCGCAAATCCACAAACCGCAAATCGCAAATCCACAAACCGCAAACCGCAAATCGGCAAACCGGCAAATCCACAAACCGCAGTCCGCAATCCTCAAACTGTATCCTGAGTATAAATTGTATTGGTATACGCGTTTATAAGCAGCGGCGCGGTATCCGCCGAAATGTATACGCGGTAAAACGGCGCTGCGTAAATCGCGGCGCTTCTGATTCCCGTGTTCTCCAAACGGTGATACACCAAATCCATTTTGTCTATCGAAACACCCGCGCCTGCGTAGGTGTTTTTTATTTCGTGCATACAGGTAAGCAAAACCTCGTCCGGGGAACAGATGCTTCTTTGTTCGTTAACAAAGCCGTCCGCCTGAGCGTAGATAAATTCCGCGCGGCTTATTCCGTTTTCGCCTACCGTTATAATTAAATAACTGCTGCTTATTATATAACCTCTGTATGTGGGCCTATATTCAAACACAAGCCCCTCTTCGGATTCGTAAGGCTGGCCGTAGGGCATATCCGAAATAAAATCCGGATACGAGGCTCTTATTTTTTTTAAAAGCGCCGCGCTTTGGTTTTTGGCGTAGGTGCCGTCCGGCACGCCCGCCGTAACGTCGCGGTTACGGTAGAGAACATAACCCGTGTTGGCGTTAATGGATATACTCTCCCAATCCGTGCGGTAAATTTGGCGGTTATTCTCGATGGAAAGCTTTGCGTCGTCCGGAGTTGTCATAAAAATTTCAAGGAGTTCTTCGTTGTTATAATTAAACGGCTTCATTTCTATTCTGCCCTTCGGCGCGAAAGAACGCATTGCTTTGCCGGTAAAACTTATGTTGTTTACTTCAAGTAATTCGGTTATATTTGTAAACTGGTCGTTTGTCATGTAATATTTGTTGTTGTCCGCAAAAAGGATATTGCACACAAATAAAACGGCGTTTAAAAAAAACAGAAAAATTATTGTTATTTTTTTTGCGTAACTAACATCCATATGTTTAGCCTCCCTTGCGGGTTAATTATTTTGCGGGGCGCATATAACTTCTGCCGTCTAATTCCACTGTCCAGTTTAAAAGCATTTGCATATTCTCGTCAAACCGGTAGCCAAGCCGTACGCGGTTCATCATCTCTTGCAGGCTTTCGTTTCCCGCGGGGTCGTAAAAGGTGTTTAAAAAATCGTAAAAGTTTAGCGACGCGGTATCGCTTGCCATATCGTCTTGCGTAAAACACGCGGCTATTCGTTTGTATTTTACAACCTCCTGCCGCTCTATTGCCACCTCCATACAATAGCCCATGCCTATATTAACCTTTACCGAATCCGGAAAAATAAGCGGAAAATCCGACACGGCGTAGTTAAAATAAAACGTGTAACGTTCGCCGTCTAAAAAGTAGGAATCCAAATAAAAGTCGTTAATTACGTTATGGTCGCTTCGGATAAAATTAAGCGCCGCGGAATAGTTCGCAACAAGGCTGTTATCCTTTTGGGTATCAAGTGTGGCGTAATTGGAATATTCCAGCACGCCGCTTAAAAAATTGTATTTTACAACGGCGTTATCATCCGATACGTAGCGGAAGCTGGTTTCATCCGGTATAACCTGCTTTATAGGCGAATCTTCGAAGAAAACCTTAATTTGCGATTCAACGCTTTTTATTGTTACCTCGCCGTCTTGCGATTGGTAGGGGTTAATTACACCGGCGGCGGCGTATTCAAACCCGTTTGCCGGGAAATCAGGAATAAACAGATTTTCGCCGGGCGATGTAATTCCGCTTTCGGCCGAGGAAATAAAACGAAGGCTGCCTACGCTGCCGTCCTCTATATAAAGGCGGAGATTGTCGTTAATTTCGGCCTTTACCCTAACCGAATATTCAAAAACGGTTGAATCCCTATCGTTAACAACAAGCACCGTAACGTTAGAGGCACTGCTCACAGCCGGTATAAAAACTAAGTAATTGAAGGAGCTTACCTGTTCGGTAAAGCGCATTACACCCTCTTTTTCAAGGTCCGAGCTTTGCAATATGCATTCGGCGAAAACAGACGGCGGCAAAAAAACGGGGTAGGAATAAATTAAACAGCCGCGCCGCAGAGAGTCCGCCCAGTTTAGCTCATACTCCGATACAAACGCACCGGATAAAAGCAGTTCCTCTAAAACAAGGTCCGCGTTGTATTTGCCTATACTTTCCGAAAGCCCGTTATACTTAATGCGGTAATCGTTAGCGGCGGCTTTTGAGATAAGGCGGTACGGGGATGCCAAATATATTTTTTCCGTATTAATATCCTCTTGCTTTACAATTAACGACCTTAAGGCATAAAAAAAGTTATAATTCGCGTTAACGCCGAACCACAGCCTGTAGGTTTGCGCTAAAGAAACTATAACTAAGATAATTATTATAATATTTTTAATTGTGTTGTTAAAATCTTCTTTGTTCATTTCATCACTCGGCAAAAGGAATATTAAATAAACCGGGGAAAGCATCCTGTAAAATTTGCCACGGGAAAACGCTTGTGTTTTGAATGTCGGTTTTTATTTCGGCCGGCGTTCTTGTAAGCAGGCAAACATACCTGAATGTACGGGCGTCGGTTGAAACGGTGGTTATTTCTAAGTTGTTATCCCCAATGAATAAATCAGCGGTAAGGGAGAACATCTCCGTTTGCCCAACAACCAATTCATAAACGTTTAAATCCACCCGTTCGGTAATTGGCGTGCCGTCCTCGTTAAATTCTCCGGTGTTATCAAGGCGGAAAACTGTGAGTTTTACGGATGTGTTGTTTGGCGCAAGCCCGGCTATTGTGCGCTTTTCATCGAAGGTTAGCTCGCTTTCCATAAGGGAGCCTTCCGCGTTTAATATGCCGCCCGTAATTGTAACGGAACCTATTTTGTTATTAATTACAACCGGTACGTTGCTTGTGTTTGCCGGAATTAGAAGATCATCCGTAGCGTAAACGTAAAAAGACGCGCAAAACAAAAACACAACTGTAAGTAAAACGAACAGCGAACGTTTTGCCATCAGCGCTCCCTCCTCTCAAAAAGATTTGCTTTCCTTTTTCTTTAGTTCTGCGCTTATTATACAGTATATTTATTACAGAATCATTACGGCAAAATAACTTTTTTTTTACAAAATAAAACTACGCAGTTTTTATTCCTGTTCCGGTATTGTTGTATTAAATATTTCGTCAAATTCGTGTAAAACAGCGTTAAACGCCGTAAGCACCACAGGGTCGAAATGGCTTGGTTTGGTTCTGCCGTCGCCAACGGTTATAATTTCCACCGCTTCCTCGTGGGTAAAAGGTTTTTTATACGGCCTTACGCTGCGCAGGGCGTCGTACACGTCCGCAACGGAAACAATTCTTGCCGGAAACGGGATATCCTCGCCCGCCAAACGGTGCGGGTAACCTGTGCCGTCAAATTTTTCGTGGTGGCTTTCGGCTATTTCTATCGCGGTTTGCAGTTCCTTTCCGTGCTCCGCTTCCGTAAAAAAGCTTTCCGTTTTCCTAAGCAGGTTTGCGCCCGAAACGGTATGGTTTTGCATTTCAATAAATTCTTCATCCGTAAGCTTGCCGGGTTTTTTAAGAATAATATCGGATATGGCTATTTTGCCGACGTCGTGCAGCGGCGAAAACAGAATAGTTTGCTTAATTATTTCCGGCGTAATTTTATCCGGGTAAAGCTCTCCAACCTTGTTTGCCAATACGCGGGTGAATTTTTTAATACGGTCGATATGGTCCCCGGTAACGTTGTCGTGAAGGTCTGTCATAAGCGACATTCCCATTATTATTGCCTCGCGGGACGCGCCGAGCTGCTTTGTACGCTCGTCTACGAGCATCTCCAAAGAGTCTCTGTAAGTTTTAAGTTCCAAGTGGTTTTGCACCTTTGCCCGCACTATGTTTGAGTTAATCGGTTTTTTAACGTAATCCACAGCGCCAAGCAGTAAGCCCTCTTCCTCCACGTCGGAATCTTCCTCGCTGGTTACGAATATTACGGGAATGCTTGCCAGTTCCGGTTTATCCTTCATAAACTTTAAAACCTCGAAACCGTTAATGTCCGGCATGTAAAGGTCTAAAAGTACGAGATCCGGTTTTTTGCGGAGCATCATTTTTTTTGCGCCCTCGCCGCTGGTTACCGAAATTACAGTGTAATCGTCGCTTAAACTTACCTCTAAAATTTCGATATTGATTCTCATATCATCCACTATCATAATTGTGTTTTTCATCCCGGAATCTCCTTAAAATAACTGAATTGTATTTTTTATAGCTGGTTAATTATCCTGCGAATAGCGGAGGACATCCACAGAGTTTTGTATTCCATATCGCTTAAAAGCTTCAGTTGGTTGGCGGCGCGGTCTAAGTTGTGGGTGGGCTTTCTTATTCTGAAGTATTCGTCGCCGTTTAAATAATCCGTTAAAAAACGCAGCGCGAGTTCGTAAGTAATAAGGATAACCGCTGTTGGCAAAACTTCAATTTCCTTTTTTGAAAGTATTAAAGCGCACTCCGAAAGGTACCCTCTTGTAAACGCGTCAAAGAGCCGGTCGTCCAAATAAACCTTGGATAAATCGGCCTCGTCCTCCTCCGCGGAGGAGGCGCACGAACGTATGGAATCCCCATAGTCGTAGGCCGAAAGCCCCGGCATTACGGTATCCAAATCAAGAACGCAAACCGCCCGTTCGGTATCCATATCAATCATTACGTTGTTAAACTTCGTGTCGTTATGGGTTACGCGCACCGGCAGAAGGGATTTTGCGCGTAAATCCGTGAAATAGTTTAAATCGTCCTTAAACCGGAGCGCATGAGATATTTCCTTCGACGCGGTTACCGCCCGGTTTTTATGGTCTGCGTCAACGGCGGCGGTAAAGGCGGCAAACCGTTTTTGCACGTTATGAAAATCCGGTATTGTTTCGAACAGGTTTTCGGCGGGGTATTCGTCTAAAAGGCGCAAAAAACGCCCGAAAGCCTTGCCGGATTCGCGCACATGGTCCGGCTTTTCAGCCTTGTCGAAGCAAAACGCGCGGTCTATAAAATTGTAGCTGCGCCAGAACGCGCCGTATTCGTCCACATAATACATTTTGCCGTCGGATGTGGGAATAAGCGAGAGGCACTCCCTGTCCTTATTACCGCCGGACGCGGCAATTTTTCCGCTTAAAAATGTTGTTACGTTTTCAACATTTTTCATAAGAGAGGTTATATCCGCAAAAACCTCTCCGTTTATTTTTTGCAATATGTAGCGCTTAACGGGAGCGTTTTGCACATTAACAATATATGTGAGGTTAATGTTTCCGTTGCCATATGCCTGATAACTTACCGGTACTCCCAAATAATGAAACTTAGGAATTACGTTGTTTAAAATGTGATCCACGGCGATTCCTCTTTTCACCTATAAAATATTATATCACTTAATTTAACAGAGTTAAACTATTTAACAGAATGTTATTTGATAGTATTTTTCGATAAGGTTAACCCTTTTTATCGTTATCCATTTCCATAGCAAGGTAAAGCGCGCCCATTTCGAGTTTTTCCCTAAGCGGCACAATTGAAGCGTATTTATTTTTTGAAAGAACCAACTGACCGAAAAGCTTTTGAATATTGTCGTTGGTTAAAAGCACCGAACCTGCCATACATACGGTTGCCTGGCTTAGCCCCGATTTTTTAATAAGCGCGTTCGCTATTTGCGAAAGCGCTATTGCCGCCTGCGATTCAATTTCAAGGGCGGTGTTATCCCCGCCGGACGAGGCGTATTTTACCGCTAACGCAAGTTCGGCAACGGTGTTTTCGTTAAAATCCTTACTGTAGATTATTTTTTTAAGTTCGGTTATATCATTTAATTTAAAATGATCCGTTACGCTCTTTAGCAGAGATGTTTTTTCAGTTCTTAAATCGTTTGAAGAAAGCGCGGCGGAAATTGCCTGCATACCTATGTAATAACCGCTTGCGGCATCGGGTACTAAATTGCCGTAGCCGCCGGCAAAATACAATGCGCCGTCCTCGCCCGCGGCCGCGCCCCACGCGGACATTCCGGAATAAACCACAACGCCGGGGCCGCCCCTTGTTTGCGCGGAAATCATAAGCTGAGGCTCCGCAACAAGTTTAACCGGAAATTTCAGGTTCATATCGTCTATCTGGTTTTTCATTTCGTTACGCTTCGCTTCGTCGTCCATTGCGTTTCCGCCTAAACACATCGCTTTGCAATCGTTTAAAACGGTGTTTGTCATCCTGTTAAACTCAAGCAAAAGTTTGCTCAAATTGTCTCTGTTTTTGAACGCGCCGGCGTGCCTGCCAACCACTTTCATGTTTTCGTCTACCGCTACAAGCCGCGCGTATGCCGCGCCGGCGTCTATCCCTATATAATACATAACATTCCTCCGTTTTCATAATATTCGCAGGTGTTACTTTCTTACATGATTTTAGCATATTTAGGTTTGCGTGTACAGCAATCATCCTCTGTTGGGTTACGAATAACAAAAATTATCAGCGAATTTTATTTTTGCAAAAATTTGCGCAAAAAAACGTGAAAAATCGCCTTCTTTTCAAGGATTATAGTTAAGCACAGAAAAATTTTTATAGGCAAAAAAATCTCAGAAGGGAGAGAAAAAACTATGATGGATTTTTTAAAGGTTAAGAAGGTAAATCTTGAAGAGGCCTCAGCGCAAGCGCTTCGTGAAAAAGGCGTAAGGGACGCCAATAATGGCCTGTTTGAAGACGACACGGAGGTTGCCGGCGTTGTTATAAGCCCCCATGTAAAGAGCATCATCGCGGATTTTAACTTAAAAGCGCAAGAGAATTACACTCTGATGCAGGGCAAGGTTAACGTATTGTTATCGCAGAGGAAAGTTGTGCGGTTAGAACACGAAAACAGAGTGTGCGCCTTCGAAATAAAAATTGAAAAGGCAAAGGCACGCTTAAGCGCTTTTGCGGAGGGGGATATCAACTTAGATGCAAAGGAGCGGGTAATTTCGAGGCAGGATCTTAGCCTGCTAAAACTTAAAAACAAGGGTCAGCTTGAACTGCAGCAGATAGAAAACCAAATATCTGAGCACTCGGAAGCGTTTGACCTTGAATTTGATGTTCAGTTAAAAAGGCTAATGGCCGATGTGTCCGCGTATTACGGCGGCGCTGCTTCAAGCCCAAAGTATGAAGGTTTTACGGCGCCGTCCAATGAAGATGTTATTCGAATAGGCGAAATTACAAAGCCGGTAATAAAAACCGATGAATAACCGCCGATGATATAACCCTTGCCGCCTTAGCAACAGGCGCAAATTATTTATTTAAGGAGGGATGCATAATGAGGATGAAGAATAAAGAAAAAATTGCTATAAAGCAGCGAGAACAAAAGAATAACGCGTATGTACGAGAGCTTAATAATTATCTGGATTCGGCTAAGCAAAAGGTTCTTTTGCAAATTGAAACGGCGGTGAAAGCTAAAGATGAGGCGCGAAAAAATACCGATGAGGATGATGTTTTCAGTTCAACAAACCAGCATGGGGTGTATTTTTATCCGTCGGATCTGATTCAGTATCTGAAAATTGCCTTTTATGAATTTCGAGAGGTTAAAATTAAAATAACCGGCTTTTATTCAGAGCTTCTGCTTAACGCTTCTTCCGATGTAATAAACCCGGCCATTTCCAGCGCTAAGAACGACCTCAGGCTTTTGGAACAAATGATGACTGAGCTTGAAGATGTGCGCGAAAAAAGAAAGCAGGCCGAAAAAAACTTGGATGAAACTTTGGCGCAGCTTGCCGAGGCTAATAAAATTATACGCAGAAGAAGGAGTGATTTGGCATGATTTCTAAAGCAAGAGATGCCGTGCTTGTAATTTTGTTTGTAGCAATGGATATGTTCGCCATATACAGCTATGGGCTTATGAGCAACTTTGCGGCGCAAGACGCTATTATTTTTGGCGCGATACTTGCCGGACTTTTAGATATACCGCCCTATCTTTTTGCGGCCGCCGGATTTGGGAAGATTTTGGATCCGATTACCGATTTGCATAAAGGCGAAAGGCGCGTAGCAATTTTAGTTTCGCTCCTTGGCATTTTCTATATCGTGCTTATTTTCACCGTGCTATTTATTGTGCGCTATGAAGAGGTAATTGTAGTTTTTAATACACCGGAGAGATTTCAGGAGCGTTTCACCGTATCGTTTACAACCATTTTACCGCTGCTTACAAGTATAGCTTCATTCGTTACCGGAATGATAACATCCAAAAACGCGAGTGCAAAAGAGCAAAAAACTGAGGCGAAAAAAGCGGCGGCGGACAAAACCAAACACGCAAACGCAGAGAATAAGCTTGCCGCGGAAATTTACGGAAAGCTTGCGAAAATTGGAGATATTTCGTCCGTTGAGCTTATCCCGCCGGGTTCGGGCAATTTGAATTTTACCGAAATTTTTGGCGGCAAAATGACCGGTATTATTGGCAAAATTAACGCAAAACATTATGAAGAACTGTACTTAAGGTATAAAACGGATTTGTCATTGCTGCATACCCGTTTTGCTGGTTTTACCGAGGAGATTAAGCTTAAAATTGACGAATGCAGCCCGGAGGAGGGAATTATAAGCCAAACCAAAATTCCGCAGGAGCTTGAGGTTATGTTCGCAAGTTTGGCTGAGCCCGACGAAGTTATTTTAACGGAGCTTGCAAAACATATTGCTGTATAAACAACAGCGGCGGCAATTTTTTCTGCAACCAATTGGACCACAACCAAAGGAGGTATTCACCATGAAAAGAAATATTCTATTAGCGGTAATTATTTTTATCGCGGCAATTACTTCATCCTGCTCCGCAGCCGCAGGGAGTGATTTTGCAAACGAAAAGCCGGTTGCCATATCTATTGTAATAGGACGGCACACCAACCAAAACAAAATTTCGCAGGATGCTATTAACGAGCTTTCGGAAATTGTAAGCAGCGCCGTATACAGCGGGTATATCTCGGTTGTTCTCTGCGATGGCAGCCCCGTTACGCTTCCCGAAACATTCGGATATTTAGCGGATTCGGTAAGCTTCCCGCAGGACGCGCGAAACGCGCAAATTTACGAGCAGCGCAAAGCTAAGTACACGCAAAAGGTTATAGACTTTATCTTAGACGAAAACATTACTAAGGCAAGAGCACAAGATGTGGATATTATGAGCGCAATATTCGAAGCTGCGCGTTCTCTGGCGCGTTTCAGTGATTCACCTGAGATTGAGCGTAAGATAATTATCGTAGATTCGGGTATTTCCACAACCGGAACCGTAAATTTCCATGAAACTAACCTGCATGGAGAAAATCTTGAAGCAGCAGCGGCGGATCTTATAAAAAACAACCCAAGCGCGTTCCCGAATTTAACAGGCATTGGCTTTTCGTGGCTTGGCCTTGGCGATGTAGCCGCCCCTCAGATGCTAAAAAGCGAAGAAGGCGAGAAATTGGCGCTGTTTTGGCGTTCGGTTTTAAGGGAATCCGGTGCGGCGTTTGAAGATAACGATATCCGTGTTGCGCCTAAGGGCAGCGAGCCTAACCTTTATATTGAAAACAGCCAAGCATTCCCCTTTGTTTCCACCGTTGTTTTTACCCCGCCGCAGATTGATTCGGAAACCGGCTTTGCCGCGCCGCCCGCAGTTCCGGAACCGGAAATTATAGTTGTTCAGGGCGACGTGGTGGCGTTCATGCCGGATAGCGCGGAATTTATTGACATTACCGACGCGGAGCGAAAGCTAAAAACTGAGGCGGAAAAAATAAACCAATATTTACTATCGGGCAAGGCGGAAAAGATATTTATTGTAGGATCTACCGCAAAAACAAGCCCGGACGATAATTATTCCGCATCGGCTGTGGAGCTTTCCGCCAAAAGGGCGCGTAAAGTTACCGAAGTTTTAGTGGCCTATGGTGTTGCGGAGAACAATTTGGAAGCCTTTGGTTTAGGGCCGCATGTACCGGCCGGCCAGCGCTCGGATGAATTTG
The DNA here is from genome assembly GCA_031271295.1 of Clostridiales bacterium. Classification (GTDB taxonomy): domain Bacteria; phylum Bacillota; class Clostridia; order Lachnospirales; family WQUN01; genus JAISVZ01. Next base: position 41,986 of record JAISVZ010000002.1, read on the forward strand.
CTTCCTCCGGAGTTTTTGACGAAACCGCGGCGCAAAGAAACAGGTGCGTACTTATAGTAGCCGATACCCTGCCGCTTGCGGATATACTGCTTGCCGAAAGGGAAAATATTAAAACGCGCGGCTAATACTGCGCGTTTTAATATGGCATAAAACTTGCGAAATTGCGTCATTATCCCCAAAATCTGCTTTACATGAAATTTTTACATGATATAATTTTCTATTATAATTTCTTGTAAGAAACAGAAAAGGGGTACAAATTATGAGCAGTAATTTTGTTGACTATCTGGCTGAGGAAAATATCAAATACTCTCCGGCTATGAACGAAAATTTAGGCGCTTTGGCTCTTAGCGCAAAGGCTGTTCGCGAAGCCGCAATTTGCCTTATTTTAAACCCTAATGCCTTTTGGGCAAGGTTGGTTTTGGTACAATACGCTTTCCCGGAAGAGTATAGCAATAGGCGGCTTCACAACGGAGCAAACAACGAGCTTACAAACACCGAATTTTCGGACGGTTTTTCGATAGATGCAAATACGGAAAACGATATAACCGTAAAGCTGTCGCAAGCCGCAACAAAAATAGCCCGCGGAATTCGAAAATTCAAAAGGTTTAAAACCGAAACCGAGCTTCAAGATTTAAAAAAGTCTCAGGAAGAAAAACTTAAAGAATTAGCGGGCACAGTTTACAGCGAAAGGATTTATGATTATAGGTTTTCGCTTCTTGCGTTTTTAAGGGTTATTTGTAACTATGTAAATTCAAATAAGCCTGTGAAAAATGGCAACGTAAACCCTGCCGGGAAACCCGTTACCAAACCTTTTCATGAAAAAACACCGCAGGGACGGCAGGTTTTAAACCATTACCAAATACCGCTAAGCCCACAGGAAATTAAAGAGGCTATTCGTTTAAACAATGAAAAATGCGGAAATTTTAATGTAACAATTTCGCCCGGACAGCCAACTGCGAACGTACAAAACCCGAATTTTATAGCGCCAAAGCATATCAATCCCGTACCTGTAACGCCCTATGAAAGCCCCGAATTTAAAAAAATTACAGGTTTGTTTGAGGAATTTTACGTAAGCGGCAAGAACACAATGATACATTGTGATGATGAGGAAACAAGAAACCGCGATATATTCGTATTTAAAAGATTTATTTTCGATGAGGATAATGGGATACAAACGAATCCTGAAAGCCTTGCCGATTTGTATATCGCCGAATACGGCGCGAATGTAACCGAAGGGCAGATGCGCGCAACGCGCTATACACGTTTACCGAAACTTATAGCGATGTTTGAGCCGTATTTGATAAACGCTATGGAAGCGGAAATTAACGTTGAAGAGCTTATAAGGAACCAATAATCAAGCCAAGACTGGAGGAATTATTATGTATAGTATAGCCTTAGAACAAAAACATCTTTCCATGTTGGATTTTTCGAACATGTTAGCGGCAGCAAAAGAGTTGGATGAACAGATGTATAACCATTTAATTAACTGCGGGCACTGCTTAAATGTGCTTACGGAGTTAACATGCGAATACTCCGATGATGAACTTTTCGATGAAGAGGATTTTAATTTCGACGAAGAGTTTGAAAAGCACTTTGAAGAGGAATTTGCAAGGCACATAAAGGAAGTAACCGAAAGGGATAAGTTTGAAGAGGATACACTTGAAGAGGATACACTTGAAGAGGATACGCGTATACCTTTTAGAACCGGTATAAAACTGCAATTCCCTTTTGTTATTAAAATTTTACCAACAGCTCTTACGGAAAAAACGGCGTTCGATTATTACCGTAACGGCGCTTTGATTTCACTTAAAGGTATTGTTGAAGAGGTATCCAAATACGGCATTCAAGATAAGGCTATGGGCGGCGGTACGGATATTAAAATAACAGCCCAGGGTAAATTGTCGGACGGTATTAGTTATACGTTAACCTATACAAAAAACGAGGGCGAAATTGTTGTTTTAACCGGCAAGAACACAAAGCTTGACGTGGTGCTATACGAGGGCGGAGCTTTAAAAAAGATAGACTGGGATAACGCGAAAGATACCGGAAACGGCGTTAAAGAATTTATTCTTAAATTTAATTCGCATGTAAAATGTTTCATATCTTTTCAGGATATTAATAAAACTATTGTTACCGAGCCGTTTGATCTGTTGGTACAATAACAACCGGGGTGATTACACATGAGCGGCTGGATTATTCTGAATATTGATTGGGTTGATAATCAAGGGGGGCAGCTAAAATTTGAGCTTAAGGTTCCCGAGAAAAACGTGTGCACGGAATATGCGCAGCGGGTATCTATAGAAGATATAGAGAAACTCACTGCCGAGCAAGAAGCGGTATTAAGCGAGGTTAATACCGCTTCAACAAAAATTTTTACCAATGGGCTGCATAGCTTAATTCCAAAGCAAATTCATGAAAAACTTCCGGAAAGCGGTTTTATGAAGCTTATTTGCGACAATTACACAAGAGGAATTCTTTGGGAACTTACGCCGCCTTCAATGTATGCGGATTTAACCAATTGCTGGGGTATAAGGTTTGCCGCTTGCCGCGCAATGTCTGGAAATTTTGCAGCCGCCGAAAGAGCAGCCGCAGAGCAGCGCAGCTACAAGGTTACGGGCGATGGGTCGCTTTTAAATGCACAAGGCGCACGCACGCTGAAAAATTACGGCGCGAATGCGGTTTGGATTAATGCGGAATGCGCCGTATCAAAAGAGACTTCAAAGAAAGAAACTAAAGAGCGCCTGAACGGTTCGGATATGTTTCATCTTATAGCGCACGGAGTTAAAACCGGTTCGGGTTTTACTAACATACTTTTTAAAAAAGAGGACGAATCAGAAGCGCTTATTTCCTTTGACGACGAAATTGGAATTTACCCGAAAATTGTACTTGCGGATTGTTGCTACAGCGCTTACCAGCAGATTGGGGAAAATTTTGACAAAACATTTGCGGGAAAATTTATAAAGCATATGGGAAGTTCGGTTTTTATAGGAAATGTAGGCAAGGCGATAGTTTATGGCGATAATAATTCGCCAATGCTCGGTTCGTGGTTTGCGGAAAAATTTTTGCAAGAGTTTATGGGGGACGGCAATCCTGAATTTTTATCCTGCGTTCGAACGGCGCGAAGTTCCGTTTGCGCCAAAACCGACGAGGGCGGGAACAGAGTTTTAAGCGCACAGTATAATTTTATGTCCGTCATTTACGTTGCTTCCAACGTTTCGCCGGATATAAAACGCAACGAATTAGTGGGCGACGTTTCGCCGGATATAACACGCAGCGATTTAGTGGGCGACGGTACACAAGGGCAGGAGCCTTTTTGGAAGGATCTTATCAAGTGGTTAAACGAATATCCCTTTTTAGACTTCTTAGTCGGCGCGGTGCCGGCTATAGTAATAGTGGATACCCTGAGCTTGCTTATGCCGGGTTTGATTGAAAACCTTATTACGTTTATTATTGCTTTTGTAGTTTTAACCGCCATTTTTGCGTTGGTATTGTTAGTAATTATACCTAAGATTTCCAAAAAAATAGAGTGATGCCGCGCAATTAAGGCAAACGTTTCCGAAAAATTTTGTTTTACAATGCCGGATGCCGTTACTGTTCACACTCCCGCTGAAGGAGCTGCTTCATTTATTTCTACGCCTTAGAATAATAAGGTGTCTAATTTCATTTTCCGTAAGTAGCAATTTAGCTGTTCGCTGCCCAGAACTAAGCACGCAAAATACTGTTTGTATTACCCGCGCATTTTTAGGCTGTTCGGCAAGAGCGCATATTCTCCACGCTTTGTGCGGATATCCTATAAGGGGTGTAGAGGGGCTTCGACGCAAATTATATCGCCCAGCAATGTGCCACCTGACGCTTCAGAACATTTTTGAGCGCACCAAGTTAATAAAGAGTTTTATGTTAACGCAGTGCGCTCAAAAATATTCTTCTCGCTGCTCTGGTGAACCAATTTTCGCCAATTAGT
>JAISVZ010000004.1 GCA_031271295.1 Clostridiales bacterium
AACGAAATACCGTCCTGAGAGTTTTTCGAAGCCATGTCGAGCCCGCGAATCTGGCTGCGCATTTTTTCGGAAATCGCAAGGCCTGCCGCGTCGTCCGCTGCGGAGTTAATTTTAAGGCCAGAAGAAAGCCTTGCGGATGCCGTCATCTGCATTGTGCCCACTTTTTTCATATTTCTGTGGGAATCAATTGCCGGTACGTTTGTGTTTACTACCATGTTACTCATAGTTCATTCCTCCTTGATTTTTTATGGCTTCCATGCCATTTAATTTATACTTTCATACTTTATATCGGATTAATTTGCTAATTACTTAGAGTTTATTTAAAAATTAAATAATTTTTTTAAACATGTCCGTTCCCGAATTAGACAGTTGTTTCAAAGAGCTAAAACTAAGGTTTTTCCCATAGAATTCAGTGTATTTTGTAAAGCCTTTCAAAAATTCGGGGGATATTTTCTCAATTTCACCGGCGTATCTTTTAAGAAACTCCTTCTGAGCCAAATAAAGCGCGTTTTTTACGCTTTCCGCTAAGTTTTTATCCTCCGTTTCGTAAAACATATTTTCGATAAAATGCAGGCCGCGCAAAATTTCGGAAATAAGCTCGTTTTCGTTTTTCTTCGAAAAGCCGTGTTCAATATTTATGCCGCTTTCTAAATGATACCTAATGTGCAGCTTTCTCATTAAATTTTCAAAATCCACCTTAAAGGAAGAGGTATCCCCAAGGGGGGATTTTTTGAAGGTTTCGCGCAGGGTTTTTCTTAAAAAATTGATGCGCTGCGTGTTATTTGCAAGCTGCGCGGCATTACGCACAAAATCGGCTTCGTTTGAGGCGGCTAAATCCGCGAGGCCAACGTTTTTAAGCATACTGAAACCAACTCTTTCAACATGCTTTTCTCCGTACATGCTAACTATGGGCACGCCCATAATAAACGCGTCGCAGGTTGTGGTTGCGCCGTTAAAAGGGAAGGTATCAAGTATTATATCAACCTCGTTATAAAATGCTAAATATTCGTTAAACAAGCCGATTGGCAAAAAATCCACTCTGGTAATATCAAGGCCGTTCGCCATAAATTTTTGCTTTACGGTTTTAAGCGCGAGGCTGCCCGGAAGCATGTTTTTGCCCCTTATTGTTAACTTGCAGCCGGGTACGTTTTCCAAAACCTTTGCCCACATTTTAATTGTTTCCGGCGAAAATTTGAACGGGTTACAAAACGCGCCAAAGGTTATAAAGCCGTTTTTATTAACCGGAGCTTCTTTAATTTCAAGCTCCTTACTGCTGTAATCGTGCAAAAAGGGGTAACACAGAAAGGTTTTAGGCAAATACGCAAGCCGTTCGGTATAAAACTTTGCGGAAACACCGGCAGGGTCTGAGGTATGGTCTGCAAGATTATAATCCACATTTTGAATGGCGGATGTGCACGGAAAACCAATCCACGTAATTTGAACGGGCGCAAGCCTTCTAATTACAAGGCTCCTTTTGTTTCCGCCGGATACCCCGTTTAAATCGAACAAAATATCCAAGTTGTCCTCAAGAATAATTTTTTCGGCTTCAAGGCTTTTCATTTTTCCAACGCTAACGTATTTAAAGGCGTTTTTTTGAAGCAGTTCCGTTAAGCTGTCGCCTTCGCCTTGATACGTATCGTAACAATAATAATCTATTCCCGAATTTGATATTTTCTCCATAAAAAGCGAAAAAATAAACCTGCCTACGGGGTGAAAGCGAAAATCGCTGGATAGAAAACCTATTTTAATATCTCTGAAATACGAAGGGCAGCGCGTAAAGGAATTAACATGCGTGGGTTTAAACAGGTTATATATTTCGTGCATCATCCCAATTTGCGCTTCGTTTGAATGGTGATGCGAATAAATAGTTAAAGAAAATGTTGCCGCGAGCATGTCACGGTACGATTCGTTGGTTTTGCGCTCTTCGGGGGAGAGCATGTTTCGGTAAGAATCGTAATAACCGAGCGCCTTGTCAACATCGTTCATTCCCTTAACAGCCTCGTACGCCGAGGAAAACGCGGCGGCAATTTCGGCCTCGTCGTATAAACGCAGCTTGCCTTCGGCAATTAGAGTATCCATATATTTAATCATTTCCAGTATTTCGTTTTCGTCTCGTTCTTCATTTGAAGTAATAACGCGCATTAATGCTCTGAAGTTTCCGGTATCCGCGCGGCTTATTTCTTTGTAAATTTCAAGCGCCTTTTCTTTATCGCCCATAAAATCGTAAACCGTCGCCAATAAATCTAAAACGTCTAAATCCCTTGATATTTCAAGGCGTTTTAAAAGGTAACCTTCCGCTTTGCCGTACTCTTCAAGCCTTGAAAGGCTGATGGCAATTTGCATTAAAGCGGCTTTTTTCATATCGGGCGTAAGGTTCATGCCCAGCGCTTCTTCTATTGCGCAAACCGACTGTTCAAATTTATTTTCTTTAGCATTATTTAACCCTTCCATTAAAAGCGAAACAGCGCTTACCATAATCTCACACCTAAGTTTTTTATTTGTTGTATAAAAGCATCATACAAGAACGCGAAATTGATTGCAATTCCCTAAACGATACATTCGCGAAAAACAAATTTACGCTCTTTTTGTATTTTTCAAGAGTTTCGTCGCAATCTCCCTTATCAAGCATTTTAATTAACGCTTTTTGTAAGGTAAATAACTCGTTTTTCACATAATTTACAACCGCCGTATCCTCGTTTGTAAAATGGAGAGATTCAATAAAGTACAAACCCCGGAGTATTTCGCTTACAAGTTCGCTGTAATCCAAATTGCCCCGGCTTAATCTTCTCCGGTTTTCCATACAGTATCTAATATGCAGTTTTCGCATTACGCTTTCAAACTCCACTTTAAAAAGCTCGGTATCGCAAAGGGGGGATGCCAAAAACACTTCCCTTAGCGTTTGCTTTATTTCCTTTAGCCTTTCACCGTTTTTGGCAAGCTCCACCGTTTTTTCCACAAAATCTGAATAATTGGAAACCGCAAGGTCTGAAAGGGAAACGTGCCCAAGCATATCAAGCCCAACTCTTTCAAGGTGCTTGTAACCGTAAAGGCTTACAACCGGCGTTCCCATTAAAAAAGCGTCGCAGGTTGTAGTTGCTCCGTTAAACGGGAAGGTATCGAGTATTATATCAACCTCGTTGTACATAGACATGTAACCGTCAAAATTTTTCGAGGGCGCAAAATCCACCCTTGCCAAATTAATTCCGCAGCGCTCAAACCTTGCTTTAAGAGCGCGCATGGCTATTTCGTTCGCAATATTGTGATTTCTTATCATTAACCTTGAGTTTGGCAATTCGCCGAGTATCTCAGCCCATGCTTTAAGCATGTCGTCCGTATGTTTAAGCGCGTTATTAAAGCACCCGAAGGTTATGTACCCGTTTTTTTCAAACGGCGGCGGGCAAAGCTGAAGCGCCGGTTGGTCAAGGTTAAACATAAGCGGGTAACAAAGGAAGGTTTTAGACATATACGCCAACTTTTCGGTGTAGAATTTATGCGCGTATTCGGTAGGGTCGGTAACGTAATCCACAATAATATAATCCACATTTTGAATTGCGGACGTACACGGGAAACCTATCCATGTAAGCTGAACCGGAGCAAGCCGCCTAATTACAAGCTCTCTTTTATTGCCGCCGGATACTCCGTTTAAATCGAACAAAATGTCAAGCTCGTCGCCTAAAACAACCTTTTCCATTTCATCAACGGTAAGGTCGCCTATGTATGTGTATTTATCGCTGCGCTTTTTCAGGGCGTCGGTTGTATCTCCTTCACGCGGTTCATCTTTTGTATCGTAGCAGTAATATTTAACCCCGCTGTTTGTTATCTCTTCCTTAAACAAAGCAAGCAGAAACCTTCCCACGGGGTGAAAGCTTAAATCGCTGGATAAAAAACCTATTTTAATTTCTCTGAAACAAGAATTAACCCGCTCAAACGTATTAACGTGGCGCGGTTTAAATAAATTGTAAATTTCCCACATAAGGCTTATCTGCCGGTCGTTGCTTTGGTATTCGGAATAAATTGTAATTGAAAAGGAGGCGGCAACAATACTTTTGTAATATTCGGAACTTGCTTTAACCTCGTCGCTTAGGTGTGACGAATAATAATCCAAATATTCAAGCAGCTTCTCCGGGTTTAGCATTTTATCGGCGGCGGTATAGGCTGTGTTAAACGCTTCGCTGAATAGTTTTACGGAATACTTTTCGGGAGTGCCGTTTTGCATAAACCAATCCATCAGGCGAAATGTTTCAAGGCATTCGCCGTATGTGAAGCTTTCCGTATCCGTAAGCGCCAGTATGTGTATAACCGCTTTTTCGTTATTTTTATCGTATTCTAAAATTTTTTTATACGCATGCAGAGCTTTGGGTTTGTTTTCGGTTATGTCGTAAAGGGTTGAAAGCAAATCGTAGCTTTCAAAATTTGCGCCAAGCTTGAGGTGATTTTGCAGGCTTTCTTCCGCTTCAACGTATTTTTCAAGACGCATATAGCATATTGCGAGCTGAAACAAAACCGCCTTTAATATCTGCGTATCCGAAACGGTTTTTGCGGCCTTTTTTAATACCTCAACGGATTGCTCAAATTTTTCTTCTTTGGCAAGGTTAATTCCCATATTAAGCATCTTTACGGATTCTTGCATTAAAAACCCTCCCCCGTTTCGCCGAAGTGATTCTGATAAGTGTTGTAGAGCGTTTGCTCAAAATCCTGTTTAAACAGTACGTGGTTAAAAAGCGCCGACGCAAGCGCCTTTTCCCGGATAGATGAGGTAATTTCCCTTAAAAGCTTGAAATCCCCGCACAGTTTTACCGCCATGTTTACGTATTCCTCTTCGGTTTTTACCGCAAGCTCCGCAAACCCGATATTTGTCAGCATAGAAAGCCCCACGCGGGAAACGTGCCTGTTACCGTAAAGGCTGATTATCGGCGTACTCATTAAAAACGCGTCGCAGGTGGTTGTTGCGCCGTTAAACGGGTATGTATCAAGAATAATGTCTATAGTGTTGTACTGGTAATAATAGTCTATCCTGTCCGTTTCGGGTAAAAACTGCGTTCTTGAAATATCTATCCCGTTTTTTTCGAACTTTTCCATAAGCTTAATTTTGGTATATTCGTTCCCGTTATCTTTCGAGCGTATAATTAACCTCGCGTTTTTAACGCCGTTTAGCACAGACGCCCAAATTTTAAGAATTTTGTTGGAAAATTTATTTCCGTTATTAAAGGAACCGAAGGTGACATATCCGTTTTTTATAAACGGCGCTTCTTCAACTTCCTTTGCTTCGGTTATACCGTAGCATAAAAATGTTTTTGGCAGCCGCATCAGTTTTTCGGTGTAGAATTTTTCCGCAATGCCCGGCGGGTCTGTAATGTTGTCCGCAATGTTATAGTCCATATTTTTTATGGGAAGGCTGCACGGAAACCCAATCCATGTCATTTGAACCGGCGCAAGCCTGTTTATAAGGATGTTCCAAATGCTCTTGTCGGACAGGCCGTTTAAATCTATAAGAATGTCGAGCTTATCTTTTAAAATAACTTCCGCCGCCTCGCCCGGGTTTAACTTATAAATATCCGCGTAGTGATGCGCGTTTTCCTTAATGCGGTTGGTAAGAGACATATCCGGGTTATAACCGGACGCGTCGTAAAAGTAATACTCAAAATTCCCGCCCTCATTTTTTTCCTTAAATAATGAAGAAATAAAGTAACCGACGGGATGGTTGGCAACCGCGCCGGATGCAAACCCTACCTTTATCGCGTTTTTTTTCGGCTTATAGCCTTTAAAAGCGTTCTCTTTTACCGGCGCTCTTCCGTTGTAATGGCCGTTTATTATTTGAACGTATTCATCGTCGCTAAAAAAGCCGTAATACAGCGAGCTGGTTATGGAAATAAGCGAATTTTCAACCAAACGCAGCAGGTTATTGCTTTCCCTGGCAAGCCTGAGTGATTCTTTCAAATGAAAAATAGCCTCATCCTCTCTGAAGGTTTTATAATAAAAGAGATGCCGCAATGTTTCGGTTTCGCTGTTTGGTTCGGTTTTTATGGCGCTGTTCATCTCTTCCGCTTTGTAGTACATTTTTTCGGTTATGTAAAGTTCGAATAATTTTAGATTGTTAAATAAGGCGGTTTTGTCGGCCTTATAAATTTTCTCCCTTAAAAATATTGCGTTTTTGCTTTCTTTCCTTGCGGCGTATGCCAAAGCGCATACGTCCGAAAACTCCCCGTTATCGTAATTTTCAATTAAAACCCTTGCGGCATCCGCCATTTTTTCGGTTTCGCCGCATTCGGCGTATGCCCTTATAAGCTGCTCAAGTATGGCCGCCTTGCCCGTGTTGTTGCGAAGCATTTTATATACTTTAAGCAAAATTTCGGTTACCTCGCCGTAATTGTTTGCCGCCGCCAACTTTTCGGCTCTTTTAAGCAAACCGGCGGAGATTTTTTGAATTTCTGGGCGTTCGTTCGGGGATAAATCGTGAAAACCCGCAATTTGATATTTTTCGGCCAACAACTGCGTAAAAACGCTTGTTCCGGTAAAATTCATAATTGCCTGCGGGTTTGTGCTCCTGACAATATTAAGAGCGTTTTTAACCTCCGGAACAAACGCGTTTTTGTAATTTAACTCGTAAATTTTTATACTTTTATTAGCCGATTTTAAAATAGAAATGGCGTTATCCGTATTTTGCGCGGTATCCGGGTTGTAAACGGGTACGGGGTTCAGGTTTATCTTGCCGTTTTCGAATAATTTCTCGTGGGTTACAATTACCGTTATTGAATAATTAAGCCGCATTAAGTAATCCGCAACATCAAGCATATGTTTAACTGCGCCGAAGGGATATTCTCCGAACGACGACGCCACAAACAGAGCGTTTTTGGAAGAGTTAGCCGGGCTTAGGGAATTTATATCCTCGCGCAGAAAACGCCGTGCGGCAGAAAACGCGGCTTCGAAAAGGTTATTTAATGCGGCGGCGGTTTTTTCGGTATTGAAATAAAGCCTTTCTTTCATTACAAGGCAGCAGTAATTGTATAAATACAGCTTGGAGCTGTTGGGAATTTTTTCGCTTTGTGCGCAAAGAGATATAAATTTTTCGAAATACTTAATGTTTTCGGTTATATTGAATAGAAAAGACAAGAAAAGCAGAGAGGATTTATCGCTTTCGGATTCCGCTTCAAGTTTTTCGAAGCACTGCGTTATTTTCTTGTACAGTATGCTGTTACTCCTATCCGGTTCCATTTTTTTAACCGCGGAGTATACGGTGTTCCACAGCGCTTCATCATTTAAAGCTTCGGCTTTTTTAAAAAGCACGCTTAACTCATCGTAATAAAAATTAGAGTTCATTTTTCTACCTCCGAAAGAAGCGTTAAGTAATGAGCTTCGCGCTTTCTTCATCATAATTGTAGGTGTTCATTATAAGCGGATACGATTTGTTAATAACAATATTGCCGTTGAAAATTTCTTGGTTTATGTCAAGGTAGTTTTTGTCGGCAACTACGATAAGTAAATTATCCGTGATGTTATTTATTTCACGAACGAAATCGGAACCTGCGCCGTGCGGTTTATAATCGGTTATTACGGTAAACGTTTCAATTTTTGCCGGCGGTGAGGAAAAAAGCCGCTCCATGAGTTTTAAATTAATTTTGTTTGCGAGTATCAGCGCCTTTTTTATTCCGTAACCTCTTATTTCGCCAAGCCATTTCGAAATAAACAAGCTAACATGCTTCGTTAGCATAACTCCTATTTTGGCTCTTATTTCCTCCTGCCTTGAGCCGGTCAGCGATTTAAGGTGGAGGCGTTTGCAGAAAAGGGATTCGTTTATGTAGTCCATTTTAAAGTACCGGTAACATCTGAGGAAAAAATCCCAATCGTCAACCAAGAACATTTCGGGGTCGTACCCGCCTATTTTTTCAAGTATTTCTTTTCTGTATAAGTTGCAGCAGCCAACGTAATTATCGTCGAAGAGTTCGTATGGAGGTTTTGAAACGCGTTCGCTTATTATTACATTATTAATATCAATAATCAGGCAGTTTGCGTAAACAAACGCAACATCGGGGCGGCTGTTTAAAAAGGATACCATTTTTTCAATGGCGTTATCGAAATAAAAATCGTCGTCGGATACCCAAGTGTAATAATCGCCTTTTGCGTGCGCAAACCCTATGTTAAGGGATGTTGGCAGGTTTTTATTGGTTTGGTTTTTGATAACGCGAACGCGGCTGTCCTTAGTGAGAAAATGATTGATAATTTGGGGTGTGGAATCCGTTGAAGCGTCGTCCACAATTATCAGCTCTAAATTTTTGTATGTTTGAGTAAGTACACTCATAATTGCTGTTTTCAAAAATTCCTCACCGTTATAAACCGGAAGAACTATTGATACCAATTTGCTCTTGTCCATTTTTCACCTCCGCAGTTTGGTTTGGTTTGGCTTGGCTTGGATTGTATGGATGAAAAAAATTAAAATTACAAAAAGGGATACTAAAAAGTATCCCTTGGATTTTTGAAAATTAAGTTTTTCGCATATTTGGCTGCCTTAAAAATGCCACCTGAAAAACCCCTTTAAGAATACTTGCGTTTTCTTGCGGCTTCAGACTTTTTTTTGCGTCTTACGCTGGGCTTGTCGTAATGTTCTCTTTTTCTAACTTCTCCCATAATGCCAGCTTTAGCGCAATTACGCTTAAAACGGCGAAGAGCGTTTTCCAAGGATTCATTTTCTCTTAACTTAACCTCCGACATGAATTTCCCCTCCCTCCGGTTACGCTCACTAACAAACGAACAACGAAACGTTCGCGGTAAAGCAATAAAATTTAAAATTCACTCGATTTACTTACATTTGCCCTTACCTGTGTAGATTATACACAAAAAAAAACCCCCAGTCAATTAAATTTATTACAATATAATTTTCAAGATTTACCGCAATATTCGCCCTTGTAGCTAAATAAAACGTTACCTCTGCGCGGGAGTAAGATAAGGGAAAAAATTCCGAAGAACGAAATACAGTAAAAAAAACGCAAGGGAAATGAACAAAAACGAATTTTTCCTTGGCACAATCCGCAATTTTTTACCAAGTAAGGCTGCGGCGTTTTCTATATAAAACGCAAAAATTAAAACGCATAAATAAACGAAAAAAACATTATATCTTAATGCCTCCGCCAAGTTTCCTTTAAGCAGCGCGAAAAAACTGCGCGTTGAACCGCACGAAGGGCAGTAAAGCCCGAACGCGGAATAAAAACGGCAGCGGGGCATATGCGTTAAAATTGAGACAGGCACGGACGGGGCCAGCACAAAAGCGGCTGCCATAACAGGCACAGCCGCTAAAAATAATACTCTCCAAAATTTTACCGGAACGTATTTTTGAATAACCAAGCCATTACCGTTACTGAAAACTCATAAAAAGTTATAAATCATTACAACTTTTATGTTTCATTCCTCTTTCAACACGTCCGATTTTGCCGTAGCTACTTTCGTTTGCTATAACGCTCCAGAGGCTATCCCCGTCTAACGCACGGTTCTCATATTTATATCAAGCTATCATTAGCTCTCCATATTTTTTGAGATTGATTGCGGCGTTTAAATCCCTATCTATTACTAACCCACATTCCTCACATATGTAAGTTCTGTCAGATAGTTTTAAATCAGATTTTACATTACCGCAACAAGAACATGTTTTACTGGAAGGAAAATATCTGCTCACTTCTATATACTTAATTCCGTTCCAATTGCATTTGTACTCAATCTGCCTCACAAACTCATACAAACATTGTTCCTGTACCGCTTTTGACAGGTGTTTATTCTTCATCATACCTTTTGTATTCAAATCCTCACATACAATAAAAGATGGTTTGGTTTTCACTATCTCATTTGTAGTCTGATGAATATGATTATGACGAATACCTGTCAGACGTTGATTTGTTTTTAAAAGTTGTTTTTCGCTTTTTATAATATTGCTCGTTTTACAGTAACTTTCTCCCTTCTTGTTTTTATTATATTTTCTTGAAATACTGCGTTGCAATCTACGCTGTTTTTGCTTTAACTTCTTTACCTTAATAGTCTTGTTTATGTTTTGCGTTATGTTTGCATTTGAATCAATTGCTAAATCTTTAATGCCTACATCAATACCTATACCAGGATTTGTTGACTTATCAATACTTAATTCATATTCGACACCAACACTGATCCAAAAATGAATACCGTCAAATGTCACTCGCGGATTTGTATAAGATATGTTATTGCCAAACGTAATCCTATCTTTTTCAGCAAGCTTAATCCAGTTTGCTTTAGCTCTGCTTTTTCGCTTGCTATCAGCGATATTTTCAAGTTTTACATGTATTGCGTTAAACTGAATCTTTGCTGTATCAACATAAAATTTTGGCTGTGCTTTGCCTTTTTTCTTAAACCTCGGATGCCATTGCATATCATATCGCGATAATTTACGATTATACATCGCTGCTTTCTGAATCTGTTTTTTACTGAACGGTACATAGTTAAGCTTCTTCTTTTCAGAAACAAATCTCCAAAACGCATTACAGCAATCTTTTATCGCTTGCTTACTTTAATGCTTTTAATCATTCTGCCACTTCGCTTTCTTGAGTTAATTCTTCAACAAGTTTTCGCGTTTTATTAGCACATCTACCTTGAAGTTTACAACTGAACACAGTTACAATTTGCACCAAGTCTTCTACAAGCTCTTCTTGCTCTGATTTTTCCGTACTGTCTAATACTTCGATTTCACAGCCGTTTAGATTTGCCATATACTCTACTAACTCAAATCCAAAACGCAAAAGCCTGTCTTTATAGAAAACTACAATTTTACTTATTTCTTTGCTGTTAATTTTCTTTAAGAGATTTCTTAAACCCTTTTTAGTATAGTTAATTCCACTTCCAATATCTTGTATTATCTCATACTCGCAATTTAATGACTGTAGATATTTTTCCATAGAATCAACTTGGCGCTCTAAGTCATCTTTTTGCTTATTACTTGACACTCTGCAATAGCCTATTATTTTTCGAGATAAATCTGTAATCCCTAATAATTCATTTAATTGCTGATGAGAATAATATCTGTAGCCATTTGCTCCCGTGTGATTAGGTTTTAATTTTCCGGATTTATCCCAGTTACGCAATGTTTGCGGCGTTCTTCCTATAAGTTTTGAAAATTCATGTATGCTATAATATTTCATATGTTTCACCTCATTCTTATTATAACATACAAAATTGATGTTATCAAGATAATTTTATAACTTTTTATAAGTTATTTGAAACTGTTATAACCCCCAAGCGTTTACCCTTCCTTATCCTTTCGCGTTACCGCGTTACCGCGTAACCAGTATAACACGGCGGCATTAGCTTAACAAGGCTAAGCAAAACGCGGCCAAGCAGGGGCTGCAGGTGGCTTCGGCGCAGATTATATCTCGCAGCAATGTGCCGCCTGACGCTTCAGAACATTTTTGAGCGCAGCAAGTTAATAAAGAGTTTTATGTAATAGAGTGCGCTCAAAAATATTCTTCTCGCTGATATTGTAGATACCCCGCGTATAGTCGAATAGAAAAGCTATTGACAAGGAGAGTTTGATTTGCTATGATATTCACACCAGTGAATTTATATGGTGTGAATGGTGGTGATGAATATTTGCCTGAGTTAAACAATATTGCCGCAAAGGTTGAAAATGAGTTTGAAGATTACTACACGAACTTTAAGGAGTTCCGGCAAAATCCCGCGTACGCTATGTACTGGAACAAATGCTTGTCAGCTCTGCGCGACACTGAGCTTTTCTCGCACATAATTTTTTGCAATGACCTGTTCGGCATCCCGCCGGTAAAAACGTTTTTAACCTTCTATAAAGACGATTTTGTTACAATGACAGGCGACGAAAAGGCCATGCTGGATGTTTACGTAAAAAAGAGCATCGGCGCGGTTTGGGGAATGACTTTCAAATTCGCTCTCGGTTATACGGAACAAAAAAGCGTATCAGTATCAATGAATGATTATTTCGGGGTTAAAACGGCCAGCGCTTACGCGGGAAGGCCGAAGAAATAGGAGGTTTCGTTATGGCTTATTCAAGAGAGGATATAGTAAACAAGGTGAATGCGGCGTTAACAAATCCCTCAACATTGTATGACGCGGATTTCGTTAACTACCGAGGCAGCGTGGACGGAATACGGTATACCGAGATTGCCGCGCGTGAGATTTCAAGAAGAGTTAAAACGGATAATTTTAGCGCACTCTTGGAAATCCCAACAATATCTCGATCAAGCAGCTATAAAACCGCAAGTCACGCGAAGAAAGCAACGCGCGCAAAGCCGGATAATTCCGGGCGCGAAGAAGAATGGATTGCCATAAGCATGTACGGAAAGATATATAATGGCATCGGGGAAATCCTTGACTTTCAGGTTCCGCTGAAAGACGCTATGAGCGACAGCGCGGGTAAAATTGATTTACTCTCATACAACAAGGCCGAAAACACAGCCTATATATTGGAGTTAAAGAAACCCGGCAGTAACGAAACCTTGCTGCGGTGCGCTCTCGAAGCATACACCTATTGGAAAACCGTTGACAAAGAAAAACTGCTCCGCGATTTTGGCATCGAAGGCGCAGAATTGAGAAAAGCCATTTTAATTTTCAGCAACTGCGTTGCCTATAAGGACTTTCAGGATGATGCCTGTGAAGCGGTTTATTCGCTCATGTGCGATAAACTCCATGTCGATTTGTTTGTGCTAAACAATAATTGGAGCGAAGTAATCGACGGTTATAAGCACTAAGGGGGCAGGCTGCGCGCTATCGAATGGTTGGTGTGAGAGGGAGTGATTTCATGATAATTAAAGTTCATCGCGGAACTCACCAAATAGGCGGATGCATAACAGAAATCAAATCAGATAATGCCCGTATATTTATCGACATGGGCGCGGAACTGCCGGGGCTTGAAGTATCCGGTAATTCCCCGATTGACGGCGTTACAACAGGCTTTCCCTCTTGCGACGCTGTTTTTATTACCCATTACCACGGCGACCATATCGGCCTTTACGGAAAGGTTTTGCCGGGCATCCCCATATATATGGGTGAAGCCGCAAAAGAAATGTTTATGCTCCTCGCAGCTCGCGTAAACGATGAACACAAAGAGCGTATAAAGGATTTCAAAACCTTCAATGCGCTCGATAAAATTACGATAAACGACATTACGGTTACTCCGCTATTGGTTGACCATAGCGCGTTTGACGCATATATGTTTCTTATTGAGTGCGGAGGAAAGCGTATCTTACATACGGGCGATTTTCGTCTGCACGGCTTTCGCGGCAAGGCGGTAATACCAACGCTTAAAAAATACGTCGGCGCGGTTGATGTGCTGATTACGGAGGGAACATTACTATCGCGTGAAAGCAAAACGCACTTAGATGAAGGCGAGATTAAAATGCTGGCGAAGCTTATTCTTGCCAGAGACAAATATGTCTTTGTGCTTTGCTCATCCACAAATATCGACCGTATCGTAGCGTTCTATCACGCCACTCCGAGAGGCAAGTACTTTCTCTGCGACGATTACCAAAAGGAAATGCTGGATGTTGTGACAAAACACGCCGGGGATAAAACTTCGCTTTATAATTTTCAAAAGGCGCTCACTTACGGTAAGAACTTGGACGAAAAGCTCCATGAGCGCGGGTTTTGTATGCTTGTCCGCGCAGGCGAATACTTCAAGAAGATTATGGACAAATTTCCGGATGCCGTTTTTTTGTTCTCCATGTGGGAAGGATATATCAAAGGGAAAAACAAGAATAACAAACTCTCCGAGTTTACATCCGGGTATGATTTTGAGCCTTTTCACACAAGCGGACACGCAACTAAAACGGCGATAAAACTTGTTTGCGAAACGGTTAAGCCTTCGATTGGCATTATCCCGATTCACAGCGCTGCCCCTCGTAATATAGCTAACTTGCACATGGGTTACAATGTTATTTATCTAAACGACAACGAAGAGTTTTCTCCGGATAGGTAACAGAGGGCGCTTTCGCGCCCTCTGTTACCCTTATAGGATAGCTGCGCAAAATACCGGCAGCTTTCACTGTTTCCTAACTTTAAAAAACGACACTAAAGATTTAAGCATATCCGCCTGCGAATTAAGTTCCTGCGCCGCCGTTGCGCATTCTTCCGAGGTTGCCGAATTTTCCTGCACAACCTTTGATATTTCAATAACTCCGGAGTTTATCTGCTCGATGGAATTTGCCTGCTCGCGCGACATTGCCGCAATTTCCGCTAACACGTCCGAAACAACCCTAACATCGCGTACTATTTCCTCAAGCGAAGCTGCGGTTTCGTTTACCGCGTTCATGCCGCTGTTTGCCTTAACCGTGGAATCGTCAATTTTTAGGGATGTTTCTTTTGCGGAATTTTCGCTTCTGCCTGCAAGCGTTCTAACCTCGCTCGCAACCACCGCAAAACCCTTGCCGTGTTCACCCGCCCGCGCGGCTTCAACAGCGGCGTTAAGCGCAAGAAGGTTGGTTTGAAACGCTATATCGCTTATAACATGCATAATGCTTGAAATGCTCGCGGACGAATTTTTTATTCCCTCCATTATAGAAACAACAGTTTTCATTTGCTCGTTGCCGGAGAGCACGCTTTCGCAGGATTTTAGCGCAAGCTCGCTTGCCTCGGACGAACTTTGGGAGTTGGATTTTGTTTTTTCGTTAACAATCTCAATGCTTGCGGTTAATTCCTCAACGGCGCTGGCTTGCTTTGCCGCGCCTCCCGCCATCTTCATCGCGCTTTCGGATATTTGAACCGATCCTGCCAAAACATGTTCCGATGCTACGGCAATTTCGCTCATAGTTTTATTCAGCGATCTTAGTATTGTGTTAAGCGCCTCTTTAATGGGGGCGTACCCGCCAATATAGTCGCGGTTAACCGTAACGGTTAAGTTTCCGGCGGACATTTGCCTAAGAACCTCGCCGATATCTTTTATGTATGCCACGGTTGTATCGTTGCTGCGGTTAAACGCGTTTTTAACGTTATTAAAGCTCCCTTTATAATCGCCCGTCATTTGCGCGTTTAAGTTGCCCTCGGAAAGCTCTTTTAGGTTTTGTTCTATTTCTTCCATAGGTTTGGCAACGGCCTTAACCAAATTGTTAAGGCTTCCTATAATATGCGCCCATCCGCCTTCGTATCTGCCCGCGTCGGCATATGTATCAAGTTTGCCGTTTGCAACATTTACCGCCAACCCTATAATTTCCGAATCTATTGCGTTAAGTTTTCCGCTCAGTTCATCCACGGTTTCGTTTAAAACTGCCTTTTTGCCGGGCAAAGCTTCAAGCTTTGCGTTAAAATTGCCCACTCCTATTTCGCGAAGCGCGTACATGCATTTTATAATATCGCCGCAGAGGTTCTCTACAAGGTCGTTAACGCCTTCGGTCATCTCTTTGTATGAGCCGCCGTATTTTTCCGTATCCAAACGGTATTCAATATCCCCGTCCTCTTTTATTGCTTTAGTAAACATATGAATGTCGTCTATTATCGATTTTATAACATCCACAAGTGAGTACACATCAAGCGTTAAAGCTCCCAGTTCGTCGTCGGCAAGGTTTTTGCGGTTCATATTTACATTTATATTACCCGCCGAAACATCCGATACAAGGTTCATCAGGTTCTTTATCGGCTTTAATATACTGCGCGTAATTAAAATACTCATCATTATGAAAATAACCATTATTACAAAGCAAAGCGAAATAGTGGCAATTTTTGCTGTGGCTATAAATGATTCAAGCTCCTTGTATTTTTCGTCGCGAAGCTGGAGAAACCTCTCTCTTAACCTGTCAATATTCTCAATAGACTGCGCGGCGGCGGGCATTACTTCGTTTTCGAGCATCGCGGCCGACTCTTCATTTTTCCCCTCTTGGGCAAGGGTCATCAATTCTTGAGCCTTAAGATGCATTAAATTGTGCGCCTCGTCCACGGCGCTCATGCGGTTAATAAGTTCAGTATCGTTTATTTGCCGCGCAATTTCCCCCTGCCTCCATTTGCCGTAGGAACAGGTTGAAGGGTCCAGCGATGCGGAAGTTTTTCCTCCGTACGCCAGTGAATAAACCAACTGATAACGCCATAACTGGTGCGCCTCCACAACCGCCGCAATGGAATCGTTCGCGGCGGTATACAGGGAGAGCGAATCGGTTAGGCTCTTCGTGCGTGAGGCTGTATAGCTGCTTACTGCTCCAAGAATAATTGCCAAAACGAAAATGTTGAACAATCCGCTTACAATTTTCGTCCTTAACTTAAATTTCATGTGTTTTCCCGTCCTCTCTTTTCATGTGTAGAAATCCTCATATTTTACGCCGAACACTTGGATAATCGCCTTCATCATAGACATTGAAATACCTCGCTTGCCGTTTTCTACCGCGGATATATACTCTCTGGACACGCCAAGTTTTTCGGCGGTTTCCCATTGCGCCCAGCCCCTGTCCGTTCGCAGCTTTTTTAAGTTTATATGCGCCCTGTTGCTGTTTTCGCCCATATATTCCCCCCTTTGCAGAGTTTTTTCTGTTGTATTCTTCAAGCCGTCCGCGCCGGTGCCATGTTGCTTAGGTATCAAATTGTTACCTTTAAAAAATACGAATACCCTATGAAAGTTTAAACGGTTGTGTGATACGAATGTCAATAGAAAATTTTTTGCGGTTAAAAAATTTTTCGTCTGTATTCGCGCGGGTTTTTAAACCGCATTTAGGAGTTTTGACGTAAAAAACGGCGTAAAACATTTGTGTAACGCGGAAGATTGGTTGAAAGAAAAACGGTAAGGTATTATAATGTCATTACCATTTTAACCTGAAAGAAAAGGTGAAAACATGAAAGAATACGGCTATCTTACAGTTCGGGACTTTGCCAAGTTAACGCGCACAACCCGCGACACCCTTTATCATTACGATAACATAGGCTTGCTTTCCCCGGTATCGCGGGGCGAAAACCGCTACCGGTACTATCAAATACAGCAGTTGGCAATTGTAAATGTTGTTCGCATATTGCAGCAATCGGGCTTAGCGCTGGCGGAAATTAAAGAGCTTATTAAAAACCGCACGCCGGAGCAAATAACGCAGGTTTTAGCGAACCGCATAGAAGGTATAGACAAAGAAATAAGCGTATGGATGCGCGCGCGTAAGCTTTTGGTAACGCTTCGTTCCGCAATTCAATCCGTTTCGGATATAGATGAAAACGCTTTAACAATACAGTTTTTACAGGCGGAAGCAATTATTCGCGGAAACCTGAACGACTATAGCGGCGGCAGAACCGAATACGACAATTTAGAAAAGTTTTACCGGGATATGCACGGCGCTTACCCGGATTTGGATTTGAACTATCCCGTTTGGGGCGTGTTTTCATGCTCGCGCGTTAAAAACGGGGATTGGAAAGGGCCCGACCGCTATTATTTTTACAATCCGGACGGCTGCGACATTAGGCCGGCGGCGCTCTACGCCATAGGGTACGACCGGGGAGGATACGGGCAAACGGATGAACTGTATAAGAGGATGATAAAGTACATAGAAAAAAACGGTTTTGAAATTGACGGCGATACTTACGAGGAATATCCGCTGAACGAGGTGAGCGTTTCGGACGACAATTATTTGGTACGGCTAATGATTAGCGTTCGGGAAAAGCAAGCCTGACAATTTTTATTACGCCTCGAACGAGGCTGAAAATAATTTTGTTACTGATCACACTCTCGCCAAAAATAAATGGTATTGCGCCGCCTTTGAATAATAAGCTGACTAATTTCATTTGTTCATAAGTAGCAATTTAGCTGTTCGCTGCGGAGAAATAAACACTAATAATTGCCCGCTAATAACAGCCCACTGAAAATTACCCGCTAATAACAGCCCACTGAAAATTACCCGCGCTTTGTGTAACTGTTCTATAGAGGTTGCAGGAGGGCTTCGGCGCAAATTATACCGCCCAGCAATGTGCCACCTGACGCTTCAGAACATTTTTGAGCGCACCAAGTTTATAAAGAGTTTTATGTTAACGCAGTGCGCTCAAAAATATTCTTCTCGCTGCTCTGGTGAACCAATTTTCGCCCCCAGTATACCACAGAGATTATTTTTTGACGGCGAAAAT
>JAISVZ010000214.1 GCA_031271295.1 Clostridiales bacterium
GGGCGATTATCAACGACAAAGGCTTTGCGGAGCGTTTCACCGTGAAAGGCGAGGCTTTGAAGAACGTCCCGACGGGCTACAACAAAGATCACCCGCAGGCGGAATACCTAAAAAACAAGAGTTGGTTTTTGGAATATTCCGTTGCAGACGATCAAATTGACAGTGCCGGGAATTTTACAGCGGAAGCGGCGCAAGTATTCCGGCTTATGAAGCCGTTTAACGACTACTTAAACAAGGCGCTTGCGAATTTCAAAATGCCGACAAGATGACCGCGTAGAGCAGGTGATAAAAAAATGAGGCCGCACAGTTTTATAGAACAATGGCAAACATAAGTGTTTCAGCTTGCATGATTCTTACAAATGCGGTACACATTACGAATATTGCTGTAATCATGCCATTGATTAAAAGAGGAACACCCATTGCAGATTTTTTTCAAGTTGGCGAATCTCCTTCTGTATTAATGGGGATAGATTACCTGGGATGGGGCTTGTTTATGGGTTTAGCGTTTATATTTTCCGCCTGCGCAATAGATACCGCGACAAAATTAAGAAAGACTTTGATGTTATGCGGCTTCCTGTGCTTGATTGGATTTATTGGGGCTTTATTCAATGAAAATCTTTGGTATGCAGCTCCATTAGGATATGGCGTAGGTACGGCAATCATTTGTCTTGAATTATTACGGACAAATTACCTTGATGTGTAGTAAGCATTATAGCGTTGGCAATTATAGCAGAACGAAACGAAGCGATTTTATATAATGGGAGGTATATATTATGAGTGATAAAGAAGTTAGGAAAAAGGTAATCTATGTTTTAACCGTTACTATTTTGGGTAGTATTGCAGTTATGCTTGTCCCTGTGTTGTTTCGCATATTTTAAGCATTATCAGGGGGAGGGTAAGCGAATGGATAAACAGGAAAATGTAGAGGTCATGCAGCGTATGCAGGACTACATAGAGCAGAATATTGGCGAGTTGATCACTTTGCGCGACTTATCAAACAGCGCGGGGTATTCCCCTTTCCACTCGGCAAGGATGATAAATCCCGTCATACGAGCGCAATAGTTCATTGTGTCGAAAGATTTTTTGTTTAGATTCCACAATATGACAATTGCCGAACCCCGTTTTTATTATACTTGTGTGTACAAGCTTAAGTATATTCAAAACGTCAGGGGTTTATCTATGGACAAGCTAATTGCCAATGTGGGGCGGCACATAAAAAACACAATTTACATAACAAAAACAGACGTGGGTTATTTCGCGATGGGTATTATCGGCTTCTTTTTGGGGCGGGTGGTTTTGCTCAGTTTTTTAAACCCGGTTGCGGTTCCGTTTCTTTCGGTATTTATGTTTATGGGAGCTCGGTACTATTTGGTGCTTTTGTTTTCCTTAATCGGGCTTTTTACAAAACTTGAATTTCCTTTTTTCCTTAAGTATTTTTTGTGCGCCGTAATAATTACCGGCTCTAACGTAACGCTTAAAAGGTTTGCCTCAAAATCTTTCATATCCCCGTTTGTATGCGGGTTTTCGGTTTTGGCGTCCGGGCTTATTTTCACCGCTTTTTACGGCATGAGCTTGTATTTTGCTCTTATGGCCGTGCTTGAAACGGTTTTGGCGGTATCGCTTGGTTTTGTCTTAAAAAAATCCGTAATGGTTATGGACGGCACCGTTAAGCGCAAAATTCTGTTAAACGAAGAAATGATAAGTATAGGGCTGCTTTTGGGCTGCGTTATTGCCGGGGCGGCGGATGTTTATATAGGAAACGTTTCAATGCGCCACGTTACGCCCGCTATTGCGTTAATGATTATTGCGCATAAAAACGGCGCGGCTTACGCGGCCGTATCCGGAGTTTTGCTCGGCTTTATTTTGCTTTTAACCGGGCACGCCGACGTTTCCGCAATAGGAATACTAAGCCTTTCGGCATTTGCCGCCGGGCTTTTTTCGCGTTTCGGAAAAATGGGCGTTATGTGCGCTTTTTTGCTTTGCGGCGCGGCGGTAACCTTTTATTTAGACAGAACCTTGATAGAGCGTAACCTCTTTCTTGCGGCGGCTGTAGCAAGCCTTGTTTTCGCGTTTCTTCCGGAGGGTTTCGATTTTAGGTTTGACGCGCGAAGCGCCGAAACTGCCGAAAATTACGTATCCAAGCTGAAAAAAATAACGTCTCAAAAGCTCGCCGGGTATGAAAAATCCTTCGCCGAGCTTTCCAAAACCCTTTCTTGCATAGGAAAAAAGAAAATATCCCTTTCTAAAGAGGATATTACCGCTCTTTTGGACGATATATGCGAAACGGTATGTTCAAACTGCGAAAACAAACAGCAGTGCTGGGACAAGTATTTTTACCGCACATATCAGGCGGCGGCTTCCATGCTTAAAGAGTGCGAGGAAGAATCCAAAATATCGCAGAAAATAATCCCTTCTGATTTTAAGGCAAGCTGCATAAAATTAACTGAGTTTGCGGAAAAAACGGCGCGTATTTTCGAGGTGTATAAAACCAACCTGATGTGGAATAACCGCATGATAGAATCCGGCGAGCTTGTGTGCCTGCAACTATCGGGCGTGTCGGACATAATGCGAACCCTGCGCGACGACCTTAATTCGGATATAATCTTTAAGCCGAATTTGGAGGAAGCAATAAAAACCGAACTCAAAAAAAACAAAATTGAGGTAGAGCGGGTGATTGTTGCGGAAAATAAAGAAGGCAGATACGAGGTTTCAATTGAAAGCAAAAGCTGCGACAAACGCAAAATTTGCCTTTCGGATATTGTGCCGGTTCTTAGCGGCGTGCTTGGGCGCAAAATGAAAAAGGAGGACGAGTTTTGCGACGTTTTAGACGGCAGATGCGAACTGCGCATAATTGAGGAGCAAAAATTCCGGATAACAAGCGCCGTTGCAAGGCTTGCGTGCGATAAAAGCGGCGAATCCGGCGACAGTTACTCCTTTATGAACCTGAAAAACGGGCACAGCCTGCTTGTTTTATCGGACGGGATGGGTTGCGGCAGGAAAGCCAAGGAGGAATCGGAAGCTGTTGTTTCGCTTTTGGAGGATTTTATAGAATCAGGCTTCGACAAGGAATTGGCGGTAAAAATGATTAATTCCGCGCTGGTTTTAAAGGTGGAGGAAAGTTTTTCAACTCTGGATATCTGTTCGCTTAATTTGCATAGCGGCGTGGCGGATTTTATAAAAATAGGCGCGGCGTCCACATTTATTCTGCGCGGAAGCGAGGTTTATTTGGTAAAATCGTCGTCGCTCCCAATGGGAATGCTAAACACTGTGGATTTGGAGGTTTCGGTAAAAAAACTCAAGGATAACGACATAATACTGATGCTTACCGACGGCGTTTTGGACGTTTTCGCCGACGACGAATTAAAGGAACAAAACATGATGCGGTTTTTACGAACCGTAAAATACATAAACCCGCAGGATATAGCGGACAGCGTTTTGGAGGAGGCGAAACGCCTGAGCGTATCGGAAGTTAAAGACGATATGACAGTTTTGGCGGCAAGGGTTTGGGAATGGGTTTAGGAAGGGGTTAAAGAACGAAAATTTGGCAAAGCTTTAAATGCGGGTAGTTGCTAAAAGAGCGTGTTTTTTGGCAAAACCTGAGTAATTTAAGGAGGCCGCGCCATGGCAAAAACAAACGACAGAGTGGTATTAATTAAAGGCGACAATTCGAAGTGGTACGAACAGGCAATTTTTATAATTAAAAAAGGAACCGAGGACAGCCGCCTGCCGGTAGATTTTGTGCTTGAGGCGGAGAAAATTATAGATAGCTATATGCGGCGCACGGATAAAGGCGCGGCGGGGTTTTGGGCGCAAAACGGGAAAAAGGATGCCGCATTGGTTAAGGAAGCAAAAAAACCGGCTGCGGTTAGGGCAAATGCGCAAAAAAGCGCGGTAACGGTTAAAAAAAAGGGCTTTGAGGACTATATTCCCTATATAGCCATGATTGTATGCTGCTTAATTTTGGGGTATATTGTTTACGGAATGTAGGGTCGATAATATTTTCATTCTTGACAATCAAGAAAAAAAACCTTAAAATTTAGACAGAAAAGAGAGAGTGCGTTAACACTTTCTCAGGTTCGCATATTGCTGCGGCGGTTATGACTGAACCCGTTTTGTTAAATAGGAAAAATAAGCCACTTCCTTAGCTATGTAGGGCGGCTTATTTTTTTTCGTCTTCCGACTCACAAATGGATACTAAAGTTACTATTATCGAAACTATCGTTACAATTATAGAAATTATAGTTAGTATATCCACCGGCATCCCTCCTTTCAGAGTTCAGCCGTTAAGACCGCCCGCAATATGCTATTTGGAATTATAAGGCTATTATATGCGCGTGTCAACGTGTTTCCGCGAAAATTCGAGATAATATACCGTATTTTCGTAATTTAATCCGGCAAATTGAAATCAATTTGAAATTCCGTCATATGCTTTCTGTACCGTTTTGGCAATAGCTGAGTTTGCAGCTTGGGGTTAACCCTGCTTTCGTTGGCGATAGTTTTGTGAAACATCTTCCAAAGCGCTATTAAATTTTCTTCCTTATCCGCAAATTCGCCTATATCGGGCAATATATCGTCGGTAAGTATAAAACCTTCGCCGCCCGAAACGGCGGAAATATCTCTTTTTTTATCCGCAATAATCCATTTAAGCCCCAAAAAGCGGTCGGCAAAATGATGGGCAACTATACCTAAGCAATTGCTTTCGGGCGATATCTCTCCGTATAAAATTCCGTCCTTCGTTTCCTTAAAACGAATAAACTCCCGCAGAAAATTTGCTTCCCGCCCAACGGTTTTCGCGGCTTTAAGTACGCCGAGCACATAATCTTCCTTTAAATAGTTATTAATGTCGCCGTGAACTTTAAAGCCGAGCAAAATGTACCGGTATATTTTTGTGTAAATTTCCGCGTCGTCCTTCAGGCTTGCGTAATAAACCGTATGTATAGCGCCCGGCGATATTTTTGAAGCAATACCTTCATACACCTTTGCGCTTTTATCAAAATCGGTTTCAATATCCGTTATTTGCGAATCAAGCCTCTGCTGTACGTTACCGCGCTTTGATATAAAATCGGGGCGAAGGTTTTCATAAAAACGGTTGTATACCACGGTTAACAGCCCGTCAAAGGAGCCGTCAAATGTAACTATCAGTTCGCCTTGCCTATCCATCCAATTTCCGCTCCTTCTTTAATCAGCAGCGCAGTTTTTGCCGTGCTGCTTGTTCTCTCGTTTATAAGCGGCGCAGTTTTTGCCATGTCGTTTTCTCTATTTTTTATGAGCAGCCCGGCTTTTGCCGTGTCACTATCTTCCCCATAAACAGTATGCCGGGTTTTATTCGCGCCCGCTTTTTCTTCGTACAAAAACTGCCCGCCCGAACTCGTTTCAATCTGCTGGGGCATTAAATCGAAAAGGCTCATCTGCACCGAACTTTCGTTTATTTTGTTTTCGGAAAGCTTCATATACAAAACTTCCGGAACCAAGCTTATTTTATCTATCATTTTCCCTTTGCAGGTTATAAAATACCGGGCTCTTTTAAGCACTACGCCAAGTTTTTTAAGGTTGTCAAAATCCAAACTGCCGGTTTTTCGCGCGTCGGTAATTTTTTTCGCGCTTATCTGCCCTATGCCCGGAACCCGCAAAAGCGTGTAATAATCCGCTTTGTTTACCTCCACCGGAAACATTGAGATGTTATCTATCGCCCACTGGCACTTCGGGTCCATATTCGGGTTTAAGTTTTGGCTTTCGCCGGATAGAATTTCCTTTGCGGCGAAACCGTAAAAACGCAACAAAAAATCCGCCTGATAAAGCCTGTGCTCACGCAGAAGCGGCGGTTTTACCTTGGGCAGAGAATCCTGTTTGGGTACGGGGATATACGCCGAATAAAATACGCGCTTTAAAGCAAACTTTTTATAAAGCCCTTCCGCAAGCGTTATTATTTTTTTATCCGGTTCCGGCGTGGCTCCAACTATAAGCTGTGTGCTTTGCCCGGCGGGTACAAATTTAGGAGCGTTTCGGTAAAGTTTAACTTCCTCTTTGTTTTGAATTTTAAGGTTTTTTACCTGTGTCATAGGCGCTAAAATACTTTCCTTGGTTTTATCCGGCGCAAGCTGCTCCAAGGACTGCGAGGACGGCAGTTCGATGTTTACGCTCATCCTGTCCGCTAAAAAACCAACCGCCGTGATAAGCTCCTTACTTGCCCCCGGAATTGCCTTAACGTGCACGTACCCGTTAAAACGATATTTTGTTCTAACAAGCTCAAGCGTTTTATACAAAAGCTCCATTGTATAATCAGGGTTTTTCATAACGGCGGACGATAAAAAAAGCCCTTCTATATAGTTGCGCTTGTAAAAGTCTATCATAAGGCCGGCAAGTTCGTCCGGAGTAAACGCCGCCCGCTCCACATCGTTGGAAACGCGGTTTACGCAATACCGGCAGTCGTACACACAGTAATTTGTCATAAGTACCTTAAGCAGAGAAATACAGCGCCCGTCCGCCGCAAAGCTGTGGCAAATTCCGCAGCTAACAGCCGAGCCGAGCATTCCCTTTCTCGCCCCGCGATCCACCCCGCTGGACGTACAGGCAACGTCGTATTTGGCGGAATCCGCAAGTATCCGTAACTTTTCCATAATCTCCATAGCTTTTGCCTCCGGGTTTTAGAATAAATATCCTGCTGTGAAGATTATAAATCATTTTGAATTATAAATCAAACATTTGTTCATGAACCGTTTCGCATCTTTTTTTCAATTTGTCGTATAGCATTTATCAAGTAATCTCCCCGATACACACAATTAGGCGGCTTTCGTCATTGCCGCAGCAATTTTCGAAGAACAATTTTTCCCTCGTGTTCGCCGTATTTAATAAACCCGCATTTCTCGTACAGCGCCAAAGGCCCTCTGTATCCGTCATCTATAAATTTATCGTCTGTGTAGGCTTCAACAAAATCGTAACCTTCGTTAGCCGCATCGACGCATATGTGTTCAACCAATCTTGTCGCTATGCCTTTTTTGCGCATTTCCGGTGCGATTACGAAGCAAAATATAGATTTTACTTTAACATCAGAATTAATTTCCTCCGCCGGCCATCCCCACAACTTAAGCTGTTTTACTCCGATACGGCAATCTGCGGTGGCGTTGCACCACCCAACGATTTTATCCGCGCATAAAGCGAGATAGCCTTGCAATTTGCCTTCTTTTATGAATTGTATGGCTTTCGCGCGGCGCTCTTCAGGCGTGGGATACCAGTGGTCGTCTCCGGCATAAGAATCGTCGCTTCGCCACGCTATACAGTAACATTTTTGCCCCCACGTATCATTATGAGGCGTCGTGTCAAAAAAACGCGCGTATTCTTCCGCATAGTCAGAAGTTAATTTTGTGATTTTGATGTCCATTTTGCATCCTCCTGTTATTTTAGCCATTAACATCTAACTGTATCTTTCAATGTTAACAGACGCGGTAAGATTCATCACACGAACTTTGCCCTTGCGTCAAACGGTTTCTTAGCCACTCGTCTAACAGGCATTGCGGCGTAACCTACAGGCAAAACGCAGACCAAGTCCAATTCCGCTGGAACGCCCAGCATATCCGCAATTTGCCGCCCGATGTTGTCGTCTCCGGTAACATACCCCTCAATCCAGCAGCTTTCGCAGCCGGAAGCCACAATTGCAAGCAGCATGTTTTGAATGGCGGCGGAATAATCCTGCACCGCGAAGCATTTGTCCCCGTAGGCGATAACACGCTCGGTCAACACGCAGATAAAGGCAGGGGCGGTATCCACAGCGCGCATTGACGAGGCAAGCAAGCTCTTGATTTGCGAAACCGCCGCCGCATCATCTACGGCAATAAGGCTGGTGGTTTGCTTATTGCACCCGGACGGTGCCGCAAGCCCCGCCTCCATAATTTTCCCCAACACTTCCCGCGTTACGGGTTTATCCGTGTAGCCGTCACGGTAGCTTGTGCGGTTATTTACCGCGTCAAAAAGAT
This sequence comes from Clostridiales bacterium, assembly GCA_031271295.1. GTDB lineage: Bacteria > Bacillota > Clostridia > Lachnospirales > WQUN01 > JAISVZ01. The sequence goes on from JAISVZ010000214.1 coordinate 7,971, forward strand.
TCATGCAAAACATCCTTTCTTATAAATGAGTATTAAAATCATTGTCAGTGTACCATGACATGGCGTAAATTTCCACAGAAAAATACGCTCCGCAAAAAAACGGCGGCTACAAAAATATTGCAACCGCCGTTTTACTTGCAAAATTAACAACCTGCCGTTACTCCTATCGGGAAGGAGCTTACATTCATACGAAGTATCCGCTTTTGACAGCTTTATGAGAATATTTCGCGGCTATTGATTTCCTTCAAGGAATTTTTTGCAGCCTTGAAAGATCGTCCAAAAACAGCGACACTTTGCCGCATTTCGGGCATACGAAGCATTTTACCTTGCCAAGATGTTTGATACTGTTGCTGTCTTCTTTTATAACATGACCGCTGCTGTGGCTTTCGTTTAATAATTGCATGGTCAGCATCTGCTCTTGGCAGTTTTCGCATTGCGGCATTACAATACTTCCTTAGTTTGTAAGGCTGTCAGCGCGGCGGTTTTCCGCGCGACCAGTCCTTGGATGCATGGGCGAGCAGCGCGGCGGTTTTCCGCGCGACCAGCCCCCCGTTTAATCCTCCGGTCTTTCTTTGTTAGGATACGGCTTTCCGTTTTCATCGCGGTTTATTGGGTATGCTTTAAGCCTAAACGTAATGCAATGGTCGGGACACGGCATATGCATTACATACTTTTCACTTTCGCCCCTGTATGTAAAGTCGCCCCCGCAGCGAACAACTTCGCACCACGTATATACTTGCGCCATTGCTTTCGGACACATACCGGCGGGGCATTCGTAGCTGAAAACAAACTTATCTCCTTTTTCTAAACCAAGTCTGCAATGCCCGGCTTTCCCGTCTGTGGCAGTCAGTTCAAATTCCCAATCTTCCGTTATCCATTTTTTCACTGCTAATACCTCCTTTTATACCTTTTCCTTCATTTTAAATGTCGATGAAATAAAAACAGGTTTGTTCGTTTTAATTATTTAAAGATTCTCACAATTGAAATATATCACCCAAATTCAATGAATTGAGCTGCTGTCATTATTTTTGGATTTGTTACCGAACTTTCTAAAAAATCACTGTCGCCGGTAACGAAAATATCAACTTCCGCTTTTCGGGCGGCGCGTAGAATTGGTCTGTCACTATCGTCGCGGATATTTTTTTCATCGCCAATCGCCTCATCTTCAGATGTGAGGGTTATCAAATCATAATGAGCAATTGATAGGAATTTCTCAATTGCCGGTATCTTTGCGGGAAATTTTCGGTCGAAATTACGCCGCAATTCATTAATAATCTGATCGCATAAAACAAGTCGATACGGCATTTCCGATGCCTTTACAAAAACATTAAAAGTCGTACCTTTAAATTTGTACATGGCAGAAAACAAAATGTTTGTGTCAAGCATTACTCGTTTTACCTTCATAGCCCTTCAATCTCCGAGCGAACTTCGCGGCATAGCGACGCAATATCGGCTTCGCTTTTAATCCCGGCCTTTTCCCACTCTCCCGCCATTTCTTTTTGCAACGAACGCATTGCGTAGATATTTGCATTCATCACGATGGCGTAATTACCCTCGCAAATGAATGTTACCCTGTCGCCTTCGGACACCTTTAAAAGGCTACGAATTTCTTTGGGGATTGTTACCTGCCCTTTTGACATAACTTTAACGCTGTCTATCATTGGAATGCTCATAAAACACGCTCCTTTTCATCTCGAACTTTATCCCCTTTTTCTAAACCAAGCCTGCAATACCCGGCTTTCCCGTCTGTGGCAGTAAGTTCAAATTCCCAATCTTCCGTTACCCATTTTTTCATGGCTAACCCCTCCCGAATAAAATATTTACTTATTTGTTTGTTCCGCATTTTGGGAAATAGGCGAACAAAGGTTATGATTATGATATCGGGTTCATATCAAAATGCAAACGGTTGCCTTTTTCGCTTACATAGGGCTTTCGATTTTTTACGTATACATACTCCGGCAGCCGGCATATTAAATTGTGAAGCATACAAACTGTCTGTAGTTTTTTCCCATCATTGTATGGCGGAATATAGAAAATAGGATACATTCGCCGCCTTTGATAATATGGTGGTTGGTCTTTATCATCAATTCGTGCGTACTCATTTGAGGGTTTCTTTCCGCAATCATTTCCAAAACCTCCTCGTTGTTCGATTTCATAAACTCCAGCCAATACCACAGTTCGGAATTATCGGAACGGTGCGGCAATCTGCTTAAATCCAGCACATTAATTTCCGTTAAGTCGCTAAACTCCAAACCGTCTTTTGTGCGGTAGCGAAATTCATGATGATATCTTTCCAACGCACTCATCTCCTATGGATTTATTTTATCACAACTAATCAACAATCTCCATAAAATTTAAAACGCGTTGGTTCGCTTTTCCTTCCTGTTACGAATCAATGTCTTTATATTTAGTGTTTGCTTTTTGTTCTATTTTTATATACAATTAACCTCATTCAAATTTACCCTCAGGAAAGGCAAAGTGATATTAATATGGAAGAAATAATTATAAGGGGCGCAAGGGAAAACAATTTAAAAAACATAGACCTGACGATTCCGCGCAACAAATTTGTTGTCTTTACCGGGCTTTCGGGTTCGGGTAAAAGTTCGCTCGCATTCGATACAATTTACGCCGAAGGCCAGCGGCGGTACGTGGAATCGCTTTCGGCGTACGCGCGGCAATTTTTGGGGCAGATGGAAAAGCCGGATGTGGATATGATTGAAGGGCTATCCCCGGCGATATCCATAGACCAAAAAACAACGGGGCATAACCCGCGTTCCACCGTAGGCACCGTTACCGAAATTAACGATTATCTGCGCCTTTTATTCGCGCGTGTGGGCATTCCTCACTGCCCTAAGTGCGGGGACGAAATTAAAAGGCAAACCATAGACCAAATTGTGGATCAAATTTTAACCTTTCCGGAGGGTTCGCGCATACAGCTTTTAGCTCCGGTAATACGGGAACGAAAAGGCGAACATACCAAGCTTTTGGAGGACGCGAAAAAAAGCGGCTATATCCGCGCAAGGGTGGACGGTTCCATTTACGATTTGTCCGAGGAAATTAAGCTTGACAAAAACAAAAAGCATACCGTCGAAATTGTTGTGGACAGGCTTATTGTAAAGGCGGGAATAGAAAAACGCCTTTCCGGTTCGATAGAGAACGTAATGATTTTATCCCACGGCATATTAAACGTTTCCACCGAGGGCGGAAGCGACGTTACGTTCAGCCAAAATTTCGCGTGCCCGCGCTGCGGCATCAGTATAGAGGAAGTGGAGCCGCGCTTTTTTTCGTTCAACAACCCCTCCGGCGCTTGCCCGGACTGTACGGGTTTGGGCTTTAAACGCATTTTCGATACCGACCTTATTATTCCCGATACCTCCCTTTCCATAGCAGACGGCGCGATAACCGTAAACGGCTGGAATTCCATCGCCGCGCAAAACTCAATGAGTTCGTCCATTTTTTCCGCGCTTGCCAAAACCTATAATTTCAGCTTGGATACGCCCTTTAGGGATTTGCCGCGCGATATTACCGATATTATTTTTTACGGCACAAACGGCGAAAGGTTAAACATTGAATATATTTCTCAGGGCGAGGTTAAAACCTACTCTTACGCGTTCGAGGGGATAATACCTAATTTAAACCGCCGCTATAAGGAAACGGGTTCGGATTATGTGCGCGGCGAATACGAAAACTTTATGTCCGATATTACCTGCCCAACCTGCGGCGGCAAGCGTTTAAGGCCGGAGGTTTTGGCAATAACCGTTGGGGATAAAAGCATTGCCGACGTTTCGGAAATGACTGTTACCGGGGTTAAGAAATTTTTCAGCGATTTAAAGCTTAACGAAACGCAGCTTTTAATAGCGGAGCAGATTTTAAAGGAAATTAAAGCGCGAACCGGCTTTTTGGCGGATGTTGGGCTGGAATATTTAACGCTTTCGCGCTCGGCGGGTTCGCTTTCCGGCGGCGAGGCGCAAAGGATACGTTTGGCAACGCAAATAGGTTCCGGGCTTGTGGGCGTGGTTTATATTTTGGATGAGCCGTCCATAGGCTTGCACCAGCGCGATAACGACAAGCTTTTAAAAACCCTG
>JAISVZ010000063.1 GCA_031271295.1 Clostridiales bacterium
TCGGAGTATAGTTTTCTGCTTTTTCCATGCGTTATACACCTCACTTTTAATGAGGTTATTATACTCTTTTTTGTCTTTTTTGTAAAGTAATTATACCAACTATTTTTATCTACACCCAACCGCGCTTACCGCTTAACGCAAAACCTCCCAAAAGCCGTAACGCAATGAAGTAATCGGTTGGATTCATTTTTAGGCATTGTACTTCCCTTATGCAGTTTCAATTATCTATCCGTACCTAATCTCTGCCAACATGATAGCGCATAAAACACTAAAAATCAATCGCATTTTTGTATGACCGCGAACGAGTAAAAAAATTTGAAGTTATTTTAAAATATTAGAAATTGTGTTTATCGGAAACTCGTAGTAAAATGAAGTCGTAAAATGCTTTGTATTTTCATTGCCGTACATTTTTTTGTTGTCCGTAGAAATTTAATCCGTAGGCTTGAAATAAATACATGAAGGTGCGTGATGATATTTGCAAATTTACATGGATGTTTGTTGCCTTTGTCGTCCATATGATGATATTTCTCAAGAAAGGATATATTTTGAGGCAGAAGCTGTGCTTTCCATCATTTCTCGTTGCGAAAGCGGCGAGTGGACGCTCATTTCAAGCGGCATTATCGATTTTGAGTTATCAAAAATATCCGATATGGATATATTAGAAAAAGTGTATACCACTTATAGTGTTGCGAAAGAAAGATTTTTGTTAACTCCTGAAGCAGAACAACGAGCTACCGTTTTGCAACAACACGGACTAAAACCCTTTGACAGTTTGCATGTTGCTTTAGCTGAGAAATGCGGTGCTGACGTGTTTTTAACTACAGATAAGCGATTATTAAAAAAATCTAACCGTATAGGTGTTAGTATAAGAGTTGCAAACCCATTATTTTGGTTCATGGAGGTGACAACAGATGAATGGTAATTCGGCAATTGATTTTCGCAATCCAGCCGTTATAAGAAAGGCAGGATTGACTGCATTAAAAAACGAACTTGGAACGGTTGGTACAGCATACTTTCTTAGGCAATTCGGTACAGGCAGCGGCGATTATACCGCTCAACGTGACCGACTTCTTGACGGAATTACACTTGATGAAATTATTAATAATGTCCGCCTAATTGATGAAAATACAAATAACAGCTAATTTACTGATTATTGCAACATTTGCAAACAATCAACCCAAAACACAGCCGCCGTTACAAACGCCGCACTGTTATAAAAACATATGCGGCGCTTTTTTAATACACATTTCAAACATACCACTGTTCCTGCGCTTTATAAAGCCGCGCATATTCGCCGCCAAATCCCATAAGCTCCGAATGCGTTCCCTGTTCGGCAAGCCTTCCGTCCTTCATAACAATTATCCTGTCGGCAAGTTTTACCGAGCCGAGCCTGTGTGTAACGTATATTGCGGTTTTATCCTTTGCTATTTCGGCGAAGCGGTTATATATTTTCGTTTCTTCAATAGGGTCTATAGCGGCGGTGGGTTCGTCAAGCACAATAACTTGCCTTCCCCGCCGCGAACGAAACAACCCCCGCGCAATCGCCACCCTCTGCCACTCGCCGCCGGATAAATCCACTCCGTTAAATTCGCGCGATAGCATCGTATCGTAGCCGTTGGCAAAACCAGTGTCATTTTTATCAAACCCGGCTTGAGCGCAAACATCACCCAGCGTTAAATCGTCGGCGGCTGTGTTAACGTCGCTTATGCCAATGTTCACGCGCAGGGACATTTGATACCGCTGAAAGTTTTGAAACACCGCCGAAATATTTTTAAATATTGAGGACATTGACGCCGCTTCGGTGCTTACCCCGCCGTATGAAATTAAACCTTCGTCCGGCAGGTATAACCCGGTAATAAGGCGCACAAGCGTGGTTTTGCCGGAACCGTTTTCGCCGACAACGGCAATAGTTTCGCCCTTTTTTATACTCAGCGAAACGGATGTTACCGCGCTCTCCCGCGCTGCGGGGTAAGTGAACGACACGCCGCTTAGCGTAATATCCGCGTTTTTATCAATTTCAACATCACAGCCGCTTCGTACAGGCATTTGCATGAATTTTAAATAGTTTCGCACCCTGCCGAAATTTCCGGCTACAGCGCCGAAATTTTTAACAATAAGCTCTTTCATTAACGAAAACATTTGATCCACCGAACCGAAAACCGCCGCGAACGCGCCAACGCTGATTTCACCGTTTAGCAGCGAATCAACAAGCAGCAAAAGTATCCCAACATACCCGCCGAGGGATAAAATCTGCATACCAAGCTCCGCCATATCCGACTTAGCGGATGCCCTAAACCGGATTTTATTAAGCAGAACCAAAGAATCGCCGTAAAGCTTTCTGAAATACGCGAACGCTCCTAAAATACGGGTTTCCCTAAAGTATTCCCGCGCTGTAATACAGCATTCGTAATAATCAAACTCCCTGCGCACAGGCGCGGATTTATCCTCGGCTTTTGAAAACACTTTTGCGCGTAAAACTTGCGTTATAAGCGTAGGCGAAAAAACAAGCGCGAGCGAAACAACAAGTAGCGGTTTAATCCCGAACAGGTAAAACGCCATACACACAAAATACGGGATGTAAAAGGTAAGCATCAGGAGTATTGTACCGGCATACCATACAGCCTCGTCTTTCCCTTGAACGGCTTTATTCATTTCGTCCAAAACTTGCGTATCCTCAAAGCTTACCGGAGAAAGCCCGCTTATTTTTTCATGCAGTTCGGTCGCCAGCACGCCCTCAACTTTGCGGTAGTATTGCAAGTTCATGAAATTCGCGGTACCGTTTAGCGCTTGCTTTATGGCGTGGGCTGCCGCTAAAAAAACAAGCCCTAACGCGGCGTCCGGCCATTTTGCCTGCCCGGACGCAAAGCGGGAAGCACTGTCGAAAAAATACTGCGTAACCGGAGCAATTACGCCGTAGGAAATTGCGTGCGCCACTGCAATAATTTGCCATGCGGAAAATACGGCGGGAGATACCCGCGCTATTTTTGGAACCATGATAAAAAAGGCACCCCAAATGTTTATTTTTTTTGATGTTAATTTACTCACGACGCGTACCACCCCCTCTGCGCTTCGAACATTTCGGCGTAAATTCCGCCCATTTTTATAAGCTCCGCATGAGAACCCTGCTGCGCCACACAACCGCCCGCGATTACTAAAATTTCATCGGCAAGCCGCGCGGCTCCCAAACGGTGCGTTATAAAAACCGTAGATTTGCCCTTGCTTATTTCCCCAAACATCCCGTACACTTCGCTTTCGGCAACAGGGTCGAGGGAGGCGGTCGGCTCGTCCAAAATATGTACCGGTGCGCGGCTTACAAGCGAACGGGCGATAGCCACCCTCTGCCACTGTCCTGCGGATATATCAACGCCGTTTTCTTTTATTCTTCCAAGCGGAGTATCAAGCCCTTCCGGCAGTTTTAGCACGGCTTCATTTAAACCAACGCTTTCCGCCGCTTCGCTAACCGCTTGGCGTGAGAAGCTACGCACATTCCCCATGCCGATGCTGTCGGCGATAGGAATTTGATACTTTGAAAAATCCTGATATACAACAGAAAAAAGCGCTTTTAATTCGGCTTGGGTAAAATCGCGCAGGTTTCTGCCGTCAATTAAAATATCGCCGGTGTAATTATCGTACAAACCTGTAAGCAGTTTTGTAATTGTAGTTTTTCCCGCGCCGTTTTCGCCCACAAAAGCGTAGTGTTTTGCCGCTTTCAGTTTTAGATTAAAGTTTTTCAGTATCAGCTTTTCCGTACCCGGATAGGCAAAATTTACGCTACGAAACTCAATTATTTCAGGCTCTTTTATGAAACTTACCGGCAAATCCGACGCGCCCGGTGTTTCGGAGAGTTTTGCGAACGCCGTTAAATCCCGCAGATATTCGCGGTTGTTGGCAAGATTGCCGGTAATTTCCGTAAGCTCCCAGGACATCATTTGCGCAAGAGAGAAGGATGAGGTAACAAACCCCATAAACATTCCGGCGGTTATATCTCCCGTTCCAAGCGGCGCAATAAGAACGCCCGCAATTAAAACCGAAATAAGCACGGTTATAAGGCTTGCGCTTTTCATTTTTATAAAGCGGCTGCGCTGGGATTTCATGTTTATTTTGTAAGCCGTTTCATACTTTTCATAATAGCGTTTGTTAACCTCGTGCGAATATCCGAAAAGCGAGCGTTCCTCGGCGCTGCCGCGCCCGGTTAAAACGCTTTGAAGATACTGCGCCCTGCGGGTATGCTTTGCCGCCTCCTTTGACGCTTCATAGTTTGTTTTTCCGCTCTTTACCGCCAAATAAAAAAGCGGTATTGAAAAAATGGCAATAACAAGCGCCGCCCACCACACACGCATGGCGAGAACAAGCATAACGGAGCCGACACGAAAAAACATATCCGCCATACGCAACATAATATTAAAACCTCCGTCCAACCGCCCGGCAGGGTCTTTTCCAACACGGTCTATCAAATCCCATGTTTCGTTGTTCTCAATATGGCGGTACTCAAGCCGCGCGCGTTTTTCGGTTACGGCGGTGCGGAAGGCTTCCGTAAGGGTCATGCTCATCTTATCCCGCACAAGCCCCATCAGCGCAAAGGTTATGTATTGGTGGGCAATTATCAGCAAAATACATACAAGCGGAAAAATAATTTGGTTTTTCTGCGCCCGGCTGTTTAAAATATTTATTGCCGTATCAATAAATTTTGCCGTCGCCAATATTTGCAGCGAGGGAATTAACGCGTAAACAACCTTATCCGCCGCCCGTAATAGCGTAAGATATGGCGAAACGGAAAACGGAATTATCAAAAAATCCCGAAGCTTGTATTCGCGGTTTTCAATTTTCATGGCAGCTTTCATGGTAACCTCCTTGAAAATGGGTTTTGGCGAAGAGCACATAGGCAGCTTTTTATCGTGTTTTCTACAAGTGCCTCATAAAACGTTTCTTAAAACATTTCATACGAGTGTTGCATACAAGCATTTTTACAAGCGTTTCATATGAACAGTTTTTACAAGCGTTTTTTCATTTCGGTGTATTTGGGCTGAGTAAACCCCAATTTTTCATACAGAGGTTTCCCGCTTTCGGTAGCGGAAAGGTTAATAGAGGAAATTCCCGCTGTTTTCGCCTCGTCCATAATGCGGATAACAACCTTTTCGGCAAAGCCTTTTCTGCGAAATTCCGGATATGTGAAAACGTTTAGCAAAGTTCCCGTCCTCCCCGTTATAAACGCGGGGTTTGCGGGCTTTTCGTTTACCGCCAAAAACGCGGTTGATACAACCTGCCCGTTTTCCTCGGCAAAAAAGCAAATAAAGGTTCCTTGCGGAATGTGTTTTGCAAAATAGGATTTCAGTTGGGTTTCGATCTGGGTTTTTTCCGGTTCGGAAAGGCTTCCGTTATCCTCCGTTAAATAATCGAAACGAAGCTTTATAAGCAAATTTATGTCCTGAATTGTTGCTTTTCGAAGTGTCATTTTGATTTTCTCCTTCACGTGTTAACGCCAAAATATACTAATATTGTACAATAAGCAGTTTTCACGGGCAACCCAAAATTATTTGATAACCCTATCGCGGTTGTTGTATAATAGCAAAGTAGTTGGAATTTATTTCATTGTTTGCTTTTAAACGCAATCTGTTCTTAGTTTAGAAAGGCGGTTTTGATATGTTAAAAAGGATTATCACGTTGCTGGCGGCGGTTTTAATATTGTCAGCGTGCGCAGCGCCCCCGTCCGAAGCGCAAAAGCAAGGTGTTTCGGAAAACCCTGCGGTTGAAAATTCCGCAGAAGATGCCTCAGCTTCTCTAAAACCTGCGGCAGAAGCCCCGGCTTCGGTAAATCCCGCAACAGAAACCTCATCTCCTAATAAACCTGCGGCAGAAACCTCAGTTTTTGAAGAACCCGCCTCCCGCCAAGCCGATACAGGCGCAATATTAACCGCCGCCTCGGATAAGCTTAGTGATACCGCAATTTCGGGAATAACCGCCGAGTTTTCGGTGGTAAATGTGTGGGAACAGAGCGGCAGCTATTACTCACAGTGGCTGTGCGTTATAAAAAACAATTCCGCAAGCGCGATAAAATCGTGGAATGTAAGCAAAGAATTTCCCGAAGGCACAAAGCTTTCCGACAGTTGGAACGGCGAGTATACGTTTAACGCAAATATACTAACCATCGGCAACGTCTCCTATAACGGCGAAATAGCCAAGGGAGGTTCAACGGAAATAGGTTTTATTGTGTTCTCGCCGGTTGAAATAAAAAAAGACGAAACCAGAACCGAAAATGTTACCTCGTCCGCCGGCGAAGCTTCGTCCGGGAGCGGCTCATCCGGGACCGCTTCATCAGGGAACGCTTCGTCCGATAACCCTTCCTCCGGTAACCCTTCTTCCATGCCGGAAAATGCGCCCCCTATAAAAGTACCGCAGCGCACGCCCAAAACGTCCGGGAAAAGCGACTGGCTTTTCGCCGAGGGAAACAAGCTCTACGACGAGGACGGGCAAGAAGTTTGGATAACCGGGCTTAACTGGTTTGGCTACAATACCGGCACAAACACCTTCGACGGGTTGTGGAGCGCCAACGCCGACGAGCTTTTAGCCTCCATTGCAAACCGCGGCTTTAACCTTATCCGTATTCCTTTTTCGGCGGAGCTAATCCTAAACTGGTCTAACGGCGAATTTCCCAAGGCAAACTACAATCAGGCAACAAACAGCCATTTTAACGACAAAAACAGCCTTGAAATATTCGACTATATAGTTGATACTTGCGATTTGCTCGGTCTTAAAATAATGATAGATATCCACAGCGCCAAAACCGACGCAATGGGGCATATGAAGCCCATGTGGTACGACGGGGACATTACCGAAGCCGATTATATGAACGCGTTGGCTTGGATGGCAAAAAGATATAAGGACGACGATACGATTATCGCGTACGATATTAAAAATGAACCGCACGGCAAGCCCGGCGAAAGCCCGCGAGCAATATGGAACGATTCGGCCGATGCGGATAATTGGAAGCATATAGCGGAAAAAGCGGCTCTGCGTGTATTAAACGAGAACCCGAACGCGCTTATAGTAATTGAAGGAATAGAGATTTACCCAAAAGACATAAACAAAAACGGCGATTACTCCTCTAAAAACGACGGCGATTATTATTTTAACTGGTGGGGCGGCAACCTGAGAGGCGTTAAGGATTTCCCCGTGGATTTAGGCGAATACTCAAATAAAATAGTATATTCCCCGCACGATTACGGCCCGGCGGTTTACAGGCAGCCTTGGTTTTATGAAGGATATAACTATAACACGCTTTATGAGGATTGCTGGAGAGATAACTGGATGTTTATTTACGAGGACGAAACCGCGCCGCTTTTAATAGGCGAATGGGGCGGCTTCCTTACCGAACCGAACCTTACGTGGATGACACATATGCGGACACTTATTTCAAATTACCGGTTAAACCATACATTTTGGTGCCTAAACGCCAACTCCGGCGACACGGGCGGTTTGGTTGAACACGATTTTACAACATGGGATGAGAAAAAGTACGAATTCGTAAAACCCGTTCTGTGGCAAAAGGACGGAAAATTTGTTGGCCTATGCCACGATACGCCTCTTGGCGAAAACGGAATAGCGCTTAGTGAATATTAAAACTTACTCTAAGAAAAATACCCCGCCAACCTCAAGCGCAAAACTTCCGGGGGTTGGCGGGGCATTAATTTATGATTCTTCAATAAGCTTCTTTCTGCTTTCCTCAAGCGCTTTCGTTTGCTCTTCGGAAATTGTAGGATACTCAGGGTTAATTTTTTTCATCGTGTGAAGCAAAACCTCGGATATTACGGTGCGCGTATACCACTTTTTATCCGCCGGAACTATGTACCACGGGTTTTTCTCCGTAGCGGTTTTTTCTATTGCGGTTTCGTAGGCTTCCCTGTATTCGTCCCAATACTCGCGTTCCTGCAAATCCGAAGGGGAAAACTTCCAGTTCTTATCCTTTTTATCAATGCGCTCCAAAAAACGTTTACGCTGCGTGCCTTTAGATAAATGCAAAAAGAACTTAACCGTTACAATTCCGTTTTCCCAAAGATACTCCTCAAAGCCGCTAATTTGCTTATACCTTTTAGAAATTGTATCCTTCCCCTTTAATTTATCCGGAAGGTTCTGCTTTTCGTAAAGCTTATGCACCTTCCCTATTAAAACGTCCTCGTAATAAGAGCGGTTAAAAATCGCTATTTTGCCGCGTGCCGGAAGAACCTTTACCGCACGCCACAAATAGTCGTGCGAAAGCTCCTCCGCAGACGGTTGCTTAAAGCTGTACACGTCTACGCCCTGAGGGTTTATTCCGCTCATTACGTGCTTAATCGCGCTGTCCTTACCAGCCGCGTCCATTGCCTGAAAAATTATCAAAATGGCGGTTTTCCCCTCCGCGTACAGTTTGGATTGAAGTTCGGAAATTTCCTTAATATTTCGCGCAATAATTTCATCAACATCCGCCGACGATTCAAAACCGCCTCTATCCTTTGCGTCAAAATCGTCCAATTTAAATTTTTTACCGCCCGTTACCTGATACTTTTCAATGTTCATTTCATGCCTCCGTTCGTATCGATTTATATTTTGTTGTAGCAAAACAGTTGCCGCCTACAATTTTTTAGACGGCGAAGCGGTTACCTTTAATGTTTTTACGCTTGCGCGTTCCACTAAATACACGGGCAAGGTTATATTTTGCGCCGTGGCAACTCCGTTTTCCAGCATACTTACCATTAAATCCGCAGCAAGCTGCCCTTTTAGGCGCGTGTTCTGGCGAACCGTAGTTAAGTTAGGGGATGTTAACAGGCACCAGTTAAGGTCGTCGAAGCCGACAATTGAAAAATCGTCCGGCACGCGTTTGCCGCTTAAACGGATTCCCGCCATAATACCGGCGGCAAGCAAATCCGCGGTTGCGAAAACGGCGGTAATATCCCCTCGCATCGCAATTGACGCGCCAAGCCTGCTTGCCTCCTGAGTTGAGAACTCGCTTACAAAAAGCAGCTTGCTGTCGAACGGGATGCCGCTTTCCTCCAAGGTTTGTTTGTAACCGAGCAACCGTTTTTCAACAACGCCGCCGGGGCGAACGGGCGGGCTTGCAAACGCAATGCGCGTATGCCCGGCGCTTATAAGGCAGCGCGTGGCAAGGCGCGCGCCTTCAACATCCTTAAGCCCTACGTTTACCATGTTTCCGTAATCGGAAAGGTAACTGTCGCACAGCACAATGGGTTTATTGATACTGCGAAGCGCGGAGCAAATTTCGTCGTCCTCAAAAACGCCGGTAAGAAAAAGGCCGTCCACATTCCAATGGCGCAAAAAAGCCAAAAGGTCGTCCGCGTCGGATACGGTGCGTAGCATAAGGTAATATCCGCTTTCGCGAAGCGCAAGTTCAACCGCGCTTGCCAAACGGCTTGTAAACGGGTCGTCCAAAAAGTCCATAGATTTGGGGACGCGTTCAAGGTGAATTAACGCAACCACCTTTGACGAATTGGAAACAAGCGCCCGCGCGGACATATTCGGCACATACCCAAGTTCGGAAATAATTTTGTTCACCCTCTCCACCGTTGCGGAAGAAACTCTTTTGGTTTTTCCGTTTATAACGTTTGAAACGGTTGTGTTGCTAACGTTTGCCGCCGCCGCGATATCGTCTATTGTAGCCATTTTTTCACCTCGCATAAAAATTTTTTCGCAGTTGTATAATTTTAATTTATTTGGCAATAAATATTAATGTATCCTTAAGTTATTTAAGGAAATTTAATATCCCCCCTCAAAACCCGGTTTCTTCCCCCTGAAGCCGGGTTACTTTTTTGCCGCTAAAGCAAGCCTGAAATCGGGTTATCGGGTTACTTTTTTGCCGCTAAAGTGTACGATTGCACCGCGAATATTTTTTCAACCTCTTCCAAATATGTTTTAATAACGCGGTCTACCACTTTATCCTTTGTGGTATCTCCACGGCTTAGTTCCAAAAGCAAATCCCATATTTCCTCGTGGCGGTTATCCAAATCCGTAAGAGCTTTATCCAATACCGTGCGCTCCTTGGATAAATCAAGGAAATACTGCTTCTTATCCTCAACGTTTATTGTTTGCGCAAAATGCTCCACCGATGTGGACAGGTGATTAATCCCCTTTTCGCGCAGAAAAATTTCAATTTGTTCCTCCGTTTGGTACATAATGCTGCGGATATTGTCTAACCTGCCGGTAAGATGCTTATAGGATTCAATGTCCTTCAGGTTTTTGCGCAGCATTTGCGAATTGCGCACGCGGTATTTTTTGTACACAAAGTTTAAGTAATTTGTATAATGCGCGAAAACGGCGGTTTTTTTGTTTAAAAGTTCAACCGCGCGCATTTGTTTTTTATAATTCATTTTCAGCTCGTAATTAAGCCTGCGCCGGAAAATGTACAAAATGAAAATAACAAGCACCAACAAAATTGTCATTATTGACATTGGCATTAAAATTGCCATATCGCGGAAAAGGTACAAAAACGCGAAAATAACGGTAACTATCGCAAACACGGATACCATAAATATTGAAAAGCGGCGTATAAATTCCTGCCCTTTTTCCAAAAACTCGCGTTCGTATTCAAGTTCCGCCTTTTCGCCCCCCAAATACCCCAAATCCTGACGCAGAATCCGCCTGTGTTCCTCCGCTTCGTTTATATTATCCACGGAATAGGACGCGTCGCCCTCAACCTTCATCATATGCGAAAGCGAGTTGTCGAACCCTGTTATTTGATGCATCAGCGCGGACCTCTCCTTGGAGAGCGATATAAAATGCGACAGCAAGTTTTGCAAGCGTTTGGATTCTTCCTCGGTCATTTTGTCAAAGCTTTCAACCTCGGCAATTTTTTCGTTAAGAGCTTTTATTTTTTCGGCGTGCAAAATTCGCTGTTTTGTAACGCGAATGGCTTCTTCACACAGCATTACGGTGTTGTAGGCAAGGTCGTATTCCGGTGTATCATCGTTTATTTCGTCCAGAATTATTTTAAAACGTGAAATTATCTCCACATACTGATATTCTTTTCTGCCGAACAGCCTCTTTAAAAAATCTATAAACCTGCGAAAAATTGACGGCTTGGGGTTAATAACTGTATTGTCCATAAAAAGCGCTCCTTTCTATATCCACGCTTGGTTGAAAAAAAAGGTTTCTCGGATTATTATATACAAATAAAGCGCGGATGGCAAAAAAAATAATACCGGTTATGAGTGAATTTAAAATAATTTCTATCTAATCGGACTATCAGATAAAAAATCAAAAGGAGTGTTTTTATGTACGATATGGTGATAAACTACGGCACGGATATTTTTCGCGTAACTTACGAAGCGCTTGAAAATTCTTCGCTCGCTTCGTTTTTAAAAAAGGACGCGGAAGTTATGATAAAGCCTAACATGGTTATGGCAAAACCGCCGTCATCCGGAGCTACCACACACGCGGAGGTTGTTGCCGCAATAATAGAATTTTTACGAAATATTGGAGTTACGAAAATTAAAATAGCCGAAAGCGCCAGCGTAGGCGAAAACACAAAGGCCGTATACAGAATATGCGGGTTTGACAACCTTTTTTCAAAATACGGCGTAGAGCTTGTAGATTTAAAGCAAACCAAAACGAAAACCGTAAAAACCGGCGATTTGGCAATGGAAATTTACGAAGAGGCGCTAAACGCGGAGTTTATTATAAACGTGCCGGTGCTTAAGGCGCATTGCCAAACTAATCTTACCTGCAACATGAAAAACTTAAAGGGCTTAATTCCGGACAGTGAAAAAAGGCGTTTTCACTCGTTGGGTTTGCACAAACCTATTGCGGTTCTTAACAAAGCGGTAAAAACTTCGTTTTGCGTTGTGGACGGCATTTGCGGCGATATTAATTTCGAAGAGGGCGGCAACCCCATTGAACGCAACATGATTATAGCCGCGGCAGATCCTGTTTTGGCGGATTCGTACTGCGCGTCGCTTTTGGGGTACGAAGCAAAGGAAATTGGCTATTTAAAACTTGCGGATGAAATGGCGCTTGGAAAACTGTTTGATAATTCCGCCAAAATTTTAGAGCTTAACGCGGATAAAAAACCGCAAGTAAAACCCGCAAACAGCGCAATTGTTAAAAAATTAAGCGCTATGACGGATGAAAAAGACGCGTGTTCGGTATGCTACAGCGCTCTTATTTGCGCCTTGCATAAGGAAGGGCTTACCTTTAGCGGGGATAAAAAAATAAAAATCGGGCAGGGTTTTCGCGGCAAAGGCGGCGAAGGAATAGGCGTGGGCAACTGCACAAAAGGGTTCAGCAAAAACTTAAAGGGCTGCCCGCCCAAGGCAAACGAAGTTGCTAAGTTTTTGCGAAACGCGGTTTAAGGCATTGAGAGAGGGGACGCTGCAAAATTATAAAAGGCTGTTGCAAAACCGCTTTATGGTTTGCAACAGCCTCTGGTTTTACTTACAGGGTTTTACTTACAGCCTTTCAAGTTCCGCTTCAATCCTGCTTGGTTCCATGCGTTTCAACCTGTTGTACTCTTCCTCAACAGGGTCGCGTTTAAGCAGAGCGCCCTTTCGAATGCGTGCCCAGAAAAACTTAGCGGTGTGCAATAAAACATGTGCGCCCTCGGTTAAAGTAAACCCAAGCCAAATACCGCCACCGGTGTAAGAAATATCACCATCGTTTAAAGCGCCGAGCACGAAAAAAGTTACTATGTAAAAAATATAGTGCTTTACAAGGTTCCTCTTTTCCTGCACATTCTTTTTGGCAAGGCGAAGCAATGCCTCTTTATCGTGCATACTCGAAGCTTCGCTTTTACCTTCCGGTACTGCGGTATAACCGCCCGCGTTTGAGGCATAACCCGTTTCCAAACCTTTACTTTCTAAACTTTTTACTTCAAACCCTTTACTTTCAACCCTTTTACTTTCAAACCCTTTAGGTTCCATACATATTTCCTCCTTAAATACAGGCGATGTAAGGCGTATGGAAGTTTGAGTTTCATTAAGCCACATTGCGCGAGACGAGTTTACAAGCTGACGTGCCCTTCGGGCAAACGTTTTGCCTATTTCCCGGTTTTCCGCGTCGTACACTGTTATTTGACCATCCGTTTAAATCGCCTCCTAATTTTACGAAGGCCGCGGCCCGTTATATTTGCCGGCGGCCCGCTTAAAAAATAATTCGTTTCGCCGCGTCAGCAGTTTTTTATTATGGGTGCCGGCCCCCGCGGAGAAACTCATAAAACCGAAGGTTAAAACATACTAAAAAGCCGAGGTAAATACTTTCGCTTTTCAGAACAACCCTCTGCGAGTAATTTTAACATATTATTTTTTTCCTGTACAGCTTGAATTTTTGACTTTTGCGGCATTTTTAGGAGTTAAGTTCAAGCTCTATCCAAGGAAATAAATGCATTGCAACGCATTAGAATAATAAGTCGCCGCCATTCTTTTTTTCGGAATTAGTGACACCCATATGTCAAGCCCGCACCGAAAAAAATTTCTAAGGATTTTACAATTTTTCAGTGTGTTAGAGCTGAATGATTTAGCGTTTCTATGCTTTTCTTCGCCTATCGCGGTTGGAACTGATATTATATCTTCCGTACGCAAGCCGTGTGTATACACATTGCCGCCATTATAGCTTCATTCCGCAAGACCGACAAACCATTTTGCACTGCTGTTGAAAAGCTGAAAACCCCGGTACCGGCATTCGGATTCCCCCGAAAACAAAAACACCCCCGAACCGCTAAAAGTAGCCGTCCGGGGGCGCAACAGTGCTAAAGGTTATTCCATTTCAAACTCTGTTTTTCGTTTCGAAGATCTGTTTTGCCGGTTCAGCTTACTAATCTCAACCTCACGTTTCGCTTCCTCAAGGTTGCCAAGCAGCGAAGTTTTTTCGTAAGCGTCCGCGCGTTTCCGCTTTACCCTTGCGAGTATGGCATCTGTGTTGTCATCATTCAGTGCGCGGGGATACTTTCGTTCAAATTCCAACAGAAGGTTTTTGGCTTCCAGTTCGCTTTCACGTATAAGCTTGAATAGGTTTTCCAAATTCTCTTGCGCGAAAACCGCGTCAAGCAGTCTGCGCGATGTTTCGGGCATAGTGGCTTGTGCGCCATATAGAGTTATAAAGGCGTTATTGATCGACTCTCGCGGAATCGGTTCTCCGCGCCTTTGATGTTCTGACATAACGCCGACTATATCGGATAAATCGTTTTTGTACGCTCTGCCGCTTTTAAGCTTCATCGCCAATAGATACTCGGCGGCGACGGTGCGTATCTGAAGAATGTTTGAAAACGTCCTGTAAAAGACAGATACCTCGCGGAGTTTGGCTGTATAGGATTCCGTTCGCATAAAGTCTGTGTTCATCCAGCCGTGGACAAGCCCATGCTTGTCGCGGACGCGGGAAATCGCTTCTTTCATAGAGCCGGATGTTTCGATAACAGCATCCACGTCATAGGTCAAATCGCGGAAATTATAGTTGGCGATAACTGCCGCCCCGCCAATCAAAACCACTTCAGCCTCCGCTTTCGCGCCGTTAAGCCTGCGAAACTCTTTGCCGAGTTCTTTGAGGTATTCATCTAAGTTCTCGCGTGTTATCGGCTGCGGACTAAGCAACGTTCCT
>JAISVZ010000082.1 GCA_031271295.1 Clostridiales bacterium
ATTTAAAAATTCCTCAATAAAATTTTTTGAAACAAAAATTTTTTCGCATTAAAAAAAACCGCATCAAAGAATTTGCCTAATTTACCGGGTTTTCAATCGCGGCAAAGCACATAACCGCATTTATCCCGCGCCCTAAAATCATAGAATGATGACATTTTTTTGTCATCATTCTGAGAACTACCTATGAACAATAAAACAAAAAAACTATAAAACAATAAAACTTCTAAAAGGAGGAACCTGATATGGAACAACCAAATTCTGAAAACTTATTTGAAACAATTAAACGTGCCTCGGTTGACATTTTTTCGGCGGATACCCTGCGTGAGCGGTTATTTTCCGGCAAACCCCAAAAAATTAAACTCGGCGCGGATCCGTCCCGCCCGGATTTGCACTTAGGGCACAGCGTACCGCTTCGTATTTTGCGCAAATTGCAGGACGCGGGGCATGAAGTAATTTTTGTAGTGGGGGATTTTACCGGCATGATAGGCGACCCTTCCGGCAGGAGCAAAACCCGCGCTCAGCTAACTTTTGAGGAAACGCGTGAAAACGGCAGGAGTTATTTTGAGCAGGTATCGAAAATTATTGATACTTCAAAAGCCCGTGTGGTATATAACTCCGAATGGCTTGGTAAACTCTCCTTTGGCGAGGTTTTAAATTTGGCGGGCAAATACACTTTGGCGCGGATATTGGAACGCGACGATTTCGCCGGGCGTTTCGCAAACAACAAACCAATTGGGCTTCACGAGCTTTTGTACCCGCTGATGCAGGGGTATGATTCCGTTGCGCTAAAGGCGGATATTGAAATTGGCGGAACCGACCAAACCTTTAACCTGCTTGTTGGGCGCGAGCTGCAAAAGGATTACGGGCAAACCCGGCAGGAGGTTATAACCTTTCCGCTTTTGCCGGGGCTTGACGGCGTTAATAAAATGAGTAAATCCTTGGATAATTATATCGGCATTGGCGAAAACGCCGAAATAATTTTTGAAAAATGCATGAAAGTTCCGGACGGTATTTTGGAAACGTATTTTAAGCTGACAACGGATATACCGGAGCGCGAATACACGAATCTTATTGAAAAGGATATCCGGCAGGCGCACTTTGCGTACGCG
The DNA here is from genome assembly GCA_031271295.1 of Clostridiales bacterium. GTDB lineage: Bacteria > Bacillota > Clostridia > Lachnospirales > WQUN01 > JAISVZ01. The sequence goes on from JAISVZ010000082.1 coordinate 1,110, forward strand.
CGGGAAATTGTGCGTATGTATCATTCAAATGAAGCCGCCGATTCCGCGCATGAGCGGTATTTAAAGGTTGCTTCGGGCAAAACGCCGGACGATATAAGCGAGATATTTATAAGCGCGGATGGGGATTTGCTAACAAACGTAATAAAACAGGCAGGGTTTGCGCCGTCTAATTCCGCCGCGCGAAGGCTTATTGAGGGCGGGGGAATTAAAATTGACGGCATAACGGTAAGGGATTCATTTATGAGGGTTAGCGGGGATTTTGTGCTTGGCTGCGGGAAGAATAAGTTCGTGCGTGTTAGGTGCGATTTTAACAATTCTCCATAAAATCTCCACACTTAATTGGTACATTTTTTTGGATAGGAATATTATACTGAAAGCTGAAAACATATGCCGAAACAGAACATTCGGCAAATGTTTTTGCCTTTTGCGGTAGTTTAAATTACGGGAGGAATTATTTTGAAAAGGTTTTTAAGTTTTTTATTGGTAACTGTTTTACTTTTTTGCGCTTCGTGTAATTCCGCGCCCGCGGGCGGTGCGCAGAATGCGGAAAATACGCAAGCAGGGGCGGATGTTTCGCAAACAGTGGGGGCGGCTAACACGGAAACCGCGCCGGTTATCGCGCCAGAGAGCGCACCGGAAAACGTTCCCGCCGAAAAAATAAAAATAATGACAACAATTTTCCCGCCTTACGATTTTGCAAGGGAAATAACGGGCGGCTTGGCGGAAATAGGAATGTTGCTTCCGCCGGGGCAGGAAAGCCATTCCTTCCAGCCTTCGCCGCAGGATATTATTAATATTATGGACAGCGACATATTTATTTACACCGGCGGTGAAACCGACGTGTGGATTACCGAAATGCTTGAAACGATGGATACAAGCAGCATGAAAATTATCAAAATGATGGACTGTGTTACCTTAAAGGAAGAAGAAATTGTTGAGGGTATGGAGGACGACGAACACGACCACGGCGCGGAAGGCGCGGAAGCGCACGCGGAAGACGACCACGCGGAAGGCGAAGAAGCGCACGCGGAGGACGACCACGACCATGCCGAAGGCGAGGAAGCGCACGCGGACGACGACCACGACCACGCGGAAGGCGAAGAGGCGCACGCGGAAGACGACCACGACCATGCCGAAGGCGAAGAGGCGCACGCGGAGGATGAAGAAGCACACGCCGAGGGCGAAGAACCCCACGCGGAAGACGACCACGACCACGCCGAGGGCGAAGCCCACACACACGACGGCGAGGTTGTGTACGACGAACACGTTTGGACATCCCCCGCTAACGCTGTAACTATTGTTAACGCAATATCCGATGCTCTGTGCGAAATGGACGCGGCAAACGCGCAAACATACATAAAAAACACCGAAGTGTACACGGCAAAAATAGTTGAGCTTGACGCGCAGTTCCGGTCTGTTGTAGACTCTTCTGTAAGGAAAACCATAATCGTTGGCGACCGTTTTCCGTTCCGCTATTTTGTGGACGAATACGGGCTTGATTATTACGCGGCTTTTCCGGGCTGTTCAACGGAAACAGAACCTTCGGCGGCAACTGTCGCGTTTTTAATTGATAAAGTAAAAGACGAAAAAATCCCGGTTGTGTTTCATATGGAGCTTTCAAACCAGCGTATGGCAATCACAATATCTGAGGAAACAGGAGCGAAAGATCTTTTACTTCACTCGTGCCACAACCTGCCAAAGGACGAATTTGAAGCAGGCGCGTCGTATTTGGCGCTAATGCAAAATAATGTTACAACACTCAAGGAGGCACTGAGCTAATGGCTCTTTTAACCTGTGAAAACGCGGCTTTCGCGTACGACGGCAAGTTGTGCGTGGAGGGCTTAAACTTCGAAGTAAACGCCGGGGATTATTTGTGTATTGTTGGGGAGAACGGTTCCGGGAAAAGTACGCTTATTAAGGGCATACTGAACCTGAAACAGCCTGTCAGCGGGCGGGTTTACGCGGGGGATAACCTGCATGTTACCGAAATTGGTTACCTGCCGCAGCAAACCGCCGTTTCGAAGGATTTTCCGGCAAGTGTTTTCGAGGTTGTGTTATCGGGAAGGTTAAATTCGCGAGGGTTATTGCCTTTTTATTCAAAACGCGATAAGGAAATTGCGAACGAAAACATTAGCAAACTAAAAATTGAAAACCTCAGAAACGAATGTTACAGAGAGCTTTCGGGAGGTCAGCAGCAGCGTGCGCTTTTAGCGCGCGCTCTTTGCGCCACAAAGAAACTGCTTTTGTTAGACGAACCAACTTCGGGGTTAGACCCTGCCGCCTCTAACGAGCTTTACGGCATTATCCGGCAGCTTAACCGCGAAAATAAAATAACGATTATTATGGTTTCTCATGATATCCACGGCGCAATAGGTTTTGCAAGCCATATTTTGCATTTAAGAAGCAGGCAGCTTTTTTACGGCACAAAAGAAGATTACATAAATTCCGAAGCGGGCAAAAAATTTCTGAGAAGAGCGGGTGAGGATGATGGATTTTTGGTTTTTTAGCGATTTAGTGAGAATGTTCGAGTATCCCTTTATTCAAAGGACTGTTATTGTGGGTGCGCTTGTTTCGCTTTGCGCGGCGCTTTTGGGAGTAAGTTTGGTTTTAAAGCGCTACGCGATGATAGGTTCCGGGCTTTCAAACGTGGGTTTTGCCTCTCTTGCTATGGCATCGGCGTTTAACTTGGGTAAAACTCCTTTACGTGTGGCTATTCCGGTTGTGGTTTTGGCGGCGTTCCTTCTGCTTCGCATATCCGAGAGCAGTAAAATTAAAGGGGATTCCGCAGTGGCGTTAATTTCAACATCCTCGCTTGCGATAGGTTCAATAGTTATTGCGTCCACAACGGGTATGAATACGGACGTTTGCAATTACCTTTTCGGAAGCCTTCTTGCCATGAGCATGGAGGACGTGTGGCTTAGTATTTCCCTTTCGGTGGTTGTAATTACCCTGTTTGTTGTGTTTTACAATAAAATTTTCGCCGTAACCTTCGACGAAACTTTTGCGGCGGCAACGGGTTCTAAAACCGGAATTTACAACATGATAATTGCGTTTCTTACGGCTATAACAATTGTTGTGGGTATGAGGCTTATGGGTACAATGCTTATTTCAAGCCTTGTGGTTTTCCCCGCGCTAACGTCTATGCGTTTATGCAAGAAATTTTCCACGGTTACAATATGTTCGGCTGTTGTATCATTTGTTTGTTTTTTTATTGGAATTGTGTTATCATTCAGGCATGATATTCCCGCCGGCGCAAGTATTGTTATTGTGGATGTAGCCGCTTTTATAATTTTTTCGGCGGTAAGTATGGTCGGTGTTGCAACCGGTTTGTATAAAAAAGTTTTCGGCAAGCAAAAATTGGGGAGGTTTTTATGAAAAAAACTATTTTGGCGGTATTGTTTGTTTTTGTTCTTGTATTACCGGGTTGTACGCAGAAGCAATCCGCAGCCGTTGTACCAAGCAGTACGGGCGGAGGCGGCAAAGCCGATTCGCAAAATCAAGCCGCCGGCGCAGCTTCGGGCAGTACGGCTAACCACGGTAAAGTTGAAAATGTGGATTTAAACGCGGATGTTATCGAGATTAAGGAAAAATTATTTATTGCCCAAACGAACGATATTTACCTTAATGTGGATCAGTACCTGGGCAAAACAATAAAGTATGAAGGTATTTTTACAACCTTTACTTTCGAGGATAGCTCTTATGATTACGTTATCCGTTATGGCCCCGGCTGCTGCGGAACCGACGGCAACGCCGGGTTTGAAGTAAGCTGGAGCGGAAACCGCCCGGCGGAAAACGATTGGGTGGAGGCTGTTGGCATTCTTGAAATTTACGAAGAAGAGGACGGCTCGGCGTACTTAAGGCTGAACTTGGATTCTCTTACTGTGCTGGAAGAACGCGGCGCGGAATTTGTCAGTTAATACTAATTCGAATTTAAAAAGTTGAAGCCAAGCTTGGCTTCAAACTTTTTAAACAGAATTAGCATAATACAAAAAACAGGCGGTTATTAACTTAACCGCTAATTTTTTTTGCCCGCGCACCACCCCGCAGCCCCTCATTATTTGCGTCAATTATAACAACATCCCCGGCGGCAATTCCGCCCTCGGCTACAAAACCCGCCCGCAGTTCGCGTCCTTTCGTTATTTCCGCCATTTCGGCAGTTCCGCTCTTTATAACCCAAACCATGTCCTTGCCGTCAACCGTAAAAACGGCGGTTTTGGGTACGATTAGTTTATTTTCCTCAAAATATGTATTAAATTTTACGTCAACGTCAAAACCCTTTTTTATTTCCTCCGTGCCCGTTTCGGGTTTTACGGTTACCTTTACGCGCCGCTCCTGCGTGCCAAGCGCGGATATTTTTACCGTTGCTTCGTTATCTATTTCAATAATTTTGCCGGTAAATGTTTTGTCGCCCGCTCGGCGTTTTAAAATTAAATCCACATTCAGCCCGGCCGCAATTTCGTCTATGTCGTTTGTGGATACGTATACCTCCACAAGCGCCGACGTATCCGGCGTTATTGCCGCCGCCGGAGTTTGCTGGCTTACAAAATTGGTACCGGAAACAAAAAGCTCGGTTATAACGCCGGAAACATTGGCGCGTACCGCCGCCGTTTCAATTTTTTGTTCCAACTGCTTAATTGTAACATTTGCGCCGTCTATCAGGGTTTCGTAGTACTTTTTCATACCGCCGGTATAATTAGCCGCCAAATTTTCATCCAAAACGCGTATCTGCTCTTCAAGCGCGGCTTTTGCGGCGTTATAGTAGGCTTCGTCCGCCTCGGCTTCCCCTTGGGAAATTACGTCAAGCTGCTGGCGGTTTTGTATAAGTAAATTGTTCGCTGCTGTAACCGCTTTTTGTGCCTGCAAATAATCCGATTCCGCAATTACGCCGGAACTGTACAAAACCTCCGCCTTTTGTAACTCATCCTCGGCGCGTTTCAGTTCGTTTTCGGTTTGCTCAATTATTATGTTTTGCAGGCGTATTTGCGATTGCTTCGCGTCGTTTTGCTTTTGCGCGTTCGTTCCGGACGAAGCTTCCTGCGCGGTAAGTGTGTTGTATTCGCCTAAAAGCGCGGTTCTGTTTGCCTGCATGGTATCACGCGCTTTCTGTTGCTCAATATCCAAATTTGCAATTTGAGCTTCATAGGTTAAAATACTGCCGCGCGATTGTTCAATTTGAAACTCAAAATCGGCGGTATCCACGGTGCAAATAATATCGCCCTCGTTTACGCGCTCGTTTTCCGTAACTTCAACGCTCTTTAGCATTCCCGAAATAGCGGGGTAAATATTTACCGATTTTTGCGTTTCGGCAATTCCCTGTTCAATAAAATAAATTTCCGCCGTTTCGGGCACAACCTCAAGCGCCGCAACATTTAACGGCAGGCTTAAATAATACGCCGTCCCCGCCGCTGCCGCAATAATAAACAAACCGATTAAAACCCATTTTACAGCCTTTTTCATGCTAATCCCTCTCTTTCAAAACTTCCGCCATCTCAAATTTTCTAATTTGCCTAACCGCCGAACGGTTGGATAAGTGTACCGCCAAAACACAGCCCGCCGCCGCCGTTAAATAAGCGGTAAGCGGTGTTGCGGAGGGAAATGTAAAAGAATCCGTTGCGAAAACGCTCGCCAATAACTGTTTAAGTAACATATTAAAAGGAATGCCGAAAATTATGCCAACGCCGCACAAAAGCCAGTATTCAAACGCCATAATATCGCCAACCTCCGTAACTTGCATTCCCAAAACCCTAAGAGTTGCGTATTCGCGTTTACGCTCCGAAAGCGAAATGGCGGATGTGTTAAAAATTATGGCAAACGATATTATAACGGAAAAAATCCACATAGCGTAAATTAAAAAATCGAACGGGGCGAGTAAATCCTCATAACCCTTTAGCAGCGACGCTTTGTCGTCTATAAAAGAAATATTTTCGGCGGTATCGGCGTACGCGTTAATTTCGGAAACATTATCGGTTGCAACCACAACCGACGACGCGGTTTTTTTAAGGTTAAAAAAGCTGTTTAACGCGCCAAGTTCCATATAAACTCCCTGTCCCAAATTCTGAGAGCAAATTTCGGTTACCGTTATAGGCGCATCCTTATCCAAAAGCGGCGACGAAATATACAGTGTGTCTCCCTTTTTGGCGTTTATGGTTTTAGCCGCAACGTCCGACAGCACAATTCCCGCTTCGGGCGGCGAAAGGTACAGAGCTTTATCGTTATCGTAAATTTTGTAAAGCATCGCGTTTTTTTCAATGCCGGTAATAATCGCTCCAGTTTTAAGGTGCTTATTTTTAATTTCCGCCGAAACTTCCATAATTCCTTCCGCCAGCGATACGCCGTTTATGTTGTAAACCTCGCCAACGGCAATTTCAAAATCCACAGGACTATCAAAGGAAATTTTCGCGTCGTATAGCTGCGATTTTGAAAAAAGGTTTAACATCATATAATCTATCATTAAATTGTACGAACCCATAAACGACATAAGAGCAAATGAAAACACAAGCCCCAAAACAATTACCGCGGAGCGCACTTTGTTTCGCGCAATGGTTCTAACCGCCATATTCCCGCCGGACGACAATATGAGTTTTAAAAGCGGCAGCCGCTTTAACAGGTCAAACTTAACAAGCTTTGGCGCTTCCGGGCGCATTGCCTGAGCGGGAGTAAGTTTTAAGCTTCGCCTTGCGCCGAAAAAACCGCCCAAAACGCCGGATGAAAGCGCGAAACCAAGCGAGCGCGCAAGCAAAAGGGGAGGGATATTCGCGTTTTCCGTGGGCAAATTAAAGAATGTTTTAAACATTTCCACATACGGTACGGATACCGCCGCACCGTATACGCACCCTAAAATTCCGCCAACTAAGCCCGTTATAAGCCCGTATGAAACGTAATGCCCAACAATTTCGTTATCCCTGTAGCCGAAAGCTTTTAACACTCCAATTTGCGTGCGTTCCTGTTCTATAATGCGTTTAAGCATGAGGTATAGCACAACGGAGGACATAAGCATAAAAAGCATTGGCATAACCTGCGAAATTGTGGATATAGAGTTAAGTTCCATATCCACCATAGCAACGCTTGGCTGGTCCTTTTGGCGCACAATTGAAATTAGCCCGTACTTTTTCAGTTCGTCCTCAAGCTGGGATTGAACGCTTTCGTATAAAACGCCGCTTTCAAGCTCAATGCAAACATCGTTATAAAAGCCTGTTTGCCCCGAAAAAGCCCAAATGTTTTCGATAGGGATAAACGCGTAACCGAAGGTTTCGGGGGTTGGCATAATTTCAGTGGCGGTTTTTACGGCGTACACATATTCGGGGCTGTCCGCGTAAGCGCAAATGTTTAACTCGTATTCCTTCCTGTTTATAATAAGGCGCACGGCGCTGCCGGGTTTTAAACCGTGCGCGTTTTGAAACGCCTTATCCGCCGCAATATCAAAACCGCCGCTAAAGCCGTTTCCGGTTAGAATAATGTTGTTTATAGGCGTTCCCTCATAACTTGTATCAACCGAGATTAAACGCAGGGTTATAAGCTTATCCGTTTTGTCCGAAACAACGCGGGCGTCGTAAACGTACCGCCCCGAAACCTCCCTTACACCTTCTATACGCTCAATATCCGGAATTGCGGACGCGGGAATGGCGTTTACCTTCGCGAAAATATCCGCCAAACGGTAATCGCGGTAATAATTTTCCTTTGCGCTTTGGAAAACATCCGAACAAATGCCGATAACAATATTTATTAAAACGCCCATCATAATAAGCACGATACACGCTATGTACGCCTTTTTATTCTCCCACATCGAGCGGGCGCATTTTTTTAAGAGAATCACCACGACACCTCCTCCGGAGGCAGAGGGTTTTCATTCACCGTAATTTTTTCAATAAGCCCGTCTTTTATGTGAAAAACCCTGTCCGCAATTGCGCCGATTCCCGCGTTATGCGTAATTATCGCAACGGTTTTTTTATAGCGCGTGTTAAAATCCTTCAGCAGTTTTAAAACCTGAATGCCCGTTGAAAAATCCAAAGCACCGGTTGGTTCGTCGCATAGAAGCATTGTTGGGTTTTTAGAAAGCGCGCGGGCGATAGCTATTCTTTGCTGCTGCCCGCCGGATAACTGCGAAGGAAAATGATCCGCGCGATCGGCCATATCTATCTGCGTAAGCAGCTGCGCAGCGGGAATTGCCTCCTTTGAAAGCTCCGACGCTAATGCGATATTTTCTTTGGCGGTAAGGTTTGGAATAAGGTTATAAAACTGAAAAACAAAACCGACGCTTAACCGGCGGTAATTTGTAAGCTCTTTTTCGGTAAAGCCGCCAATGGGTTTGCCGCGAAACTTTATTTCGCCGGATGTTGGCTTATCTATGCCGCCAATAATATTAAGCATCGTACTTTTCCCGGAACCGGACGCGCCGAGGATTGCCACAAATTCCCCGCTGTAAAGGTTAAACGATACGCCGCAAAGGGCGTTAACGGTAACCTCGCCCATAACGTACTTTTTTGTAAGGTCTGTAACTTCCATGATGATTTCTTTGCCTGTTGGGGCTTGGTTTTGAGTATCCAAAATTGTACCTCCCTTACTCCGTTTTATGGATATGATGCAAGCGTTTTGGCCTGGGGTTTTCCGCGCGGCTTGACTTGGATGAAAGCCATTCGCGCGGCGGTTTTCCGTGCGGCGGTTAAAACAAAAAGCTCACATAGGCAACCGGCCGTACATGAGCTTTAAAAGTTATAATTTGCCATGCACAGCGCCGCGCGCCATACATGAGTCTCGTTTTTTAAGGGAAGCCAGGCAAAGTGCGCCGTGGTGTTGGCTTACCGCACGCGAAAACGCGCAAACTACTCCCTCACGGGGTGTTTATTGTCTTTGGTTTTGGTTGAAATAAGTTTAACATTGGCGGTTGGCGTTGTCAAACAATTGTTATTTTTGAACATCATATTGTTCCAAATCAAGAATATAAACTGTTTGCTCATCAACAATATTTTCGCTTTGGATAACTGGAATAGTGTTGTCCACGCAAAAAGCGGGGCGAATACCTCCTTCTGTCATCCCTGCTATGGTTTCAAGCGCAACAAACGCAACAATCCCTTTCGTATTTACTCCGTTTATAGCGGTTGTTGATCCTACATTAGGTGTGCGAAGCCACCATCCCGCTACATCGCCGTTTTCATGATACGCAATCCTCAACTCTACTTCTGCAAAATAAGCCAAAGGTTTTCCTTCTGCTATATCAGTCCTTGATTTTCGATGAGCCACTTCGGAAAAAGCTAACAAAAATACTTTTCTATTTATAAGAGTAGTTTCTCTATCTCCGCTTCCATAACTTGTTATAGAAGTAATTTCAACATTTGTGTCAACAATTATATCCTTGGTAATTTTGGGCAATTTTTCGTAAAATTCTTCTGTTAGAAAAATATCAACATAACTATTTTCATAATGTGAGCCGTATCTTTTGTTTTCGTTGAATGCTATAAGCTCATCTAATACATACTTTCTTAACAGAAGCGTATTCCCTCCGTAATCATCCGTTAGCACAAGGTACGGCGCGTATCCGTCGCTTTCCTCTATATATACAAGGCAGTCTTTATTAAGGGTTGTTTCATACGCAAGGTCGCTAACGGTTGATATTTCATGCGGTACTGTTTCATAGTTACAGCCTGAGAAAAGTAAAGCGCAATGCAAAAGCAATAAGATTACTACGGTTAATTTTTTCAAAGTATCCAACCTCTTTTCTTATAAATAGTATTCATTCATATTAGCATTGACAGAAAAAATAAGAGTGGAGTAACATTGTAGGATTAAGTTAAAAATTTCTCCGTTAATGAGGTCTGATTGCAGGTCTTCGCCTCTGCCATATACTTCAATTTTCGTTTCAGAACCGATTTCAATGAATATTTTATGCAGGTCATTTTTTAATTTTTCAATCAATTCCAATTGGTCGTCACATATTGCAAGCTTTAGCATTTAAATTCACCTCACAAGTAGTTTACATCATAATACCACATTTTCACAAGATGTAAACCTCCGGATAAAGAAAAAGGGTTTGGCGCAGAGCGCCAAACCCTTTTTTCAAAAAAACTATCCCTTTAAAGCCCCCGTAGTAAAACTCTTTTGAATCTGCTTACTTAGAACCACATAAATAATCAGCGTGGGGGCAGTGGCAACTGCAAGACCGGCTCCTATTCTGCCCATGTGTGATGCGTATGTGCCGGCCATATTCATAATGCCAATCGTTATAGTTGCCATTTGGCTGCCTCCGTTAAACGAAACCGCGAACATCAGCTCATTCCAGCAGGCAAGATAGGTAAAAACGGAAACAGTGGCGATAGCCGGTCGTATAAGAGGCAGCATAATTTTTAAAAATATGCCGTAGATATTTAAGCCGTCTATACAGGCCGCCTCCTCAAGTTCGCGCGGCAGTGTGCCGAAAAAGCCTACGAAAATATAAATTGCCATAGGCAGCGCAAATGCGGTATAAGGTAAAATGAGCGACCAAAATGTGTTGGTAAGCTGCGTGCGTGTAAGCAGTACCAACAGCGGCACTAAAACCGCGTGCAGCGGTATCATCATTCCGGAAAGAAACGTAACTAACGCGGCGTTACTAAGCTTCCATTTCATACGGGCAATAGCGTATGATGCCATTGTGGCAAGAACGGTGGAAATAGCAATCGACGCAAACGTAATAATAACGCTGTTTCTGAGGTACAGCCCTATGTTAGCGTTTTGGAACACATGCACGTAGTTTTCCCATCTGTACACTTTCGGAAGCCCCATGGGGTTGCCAACGAAAATTTCGTTGTTATCTTTAAGCGAAAAAATGAACAGCCAAAACAAAGGGTATAGTTGCAGCGCGGCAACAATGATTAATGCCAAATACTTTATAAATTTAATAACATAAAATTTTGCTTTATTCACGGCGCATGTCCCCCCTTAATATTCGTAGTTTTCAACTTTAAAAAAGCGCATAATAAGCAGAGTCAGCACCAAGCAAACACCCATGATAAAAATAGCCATGGCGCTGCCCGCGCCGAAACGCATTTGCCTAATAATAACATCAAACATTACGGTAGTCGGAACCTCTGTAAGGTGGTACGGGCCGCCTTTTGTAAGCACCCAAACAAGGTCAAAGGTTTTCATACAGCCGATGATGGAAAACGTAACGCAAACCTTAATCATTGGCATTATCAGCGGAATTGTAATTTTCAGCGCAAGCTGTGCGCCGTTCGCGCCGTCAATTTCCGCCGCCTCGTACAGGCTGGTGGGAATTGATTTAATTTGCGAATACATAAGAAGCATGTGATAGCCTATATACTGCCAAATCATAACGAAAAACAGCGCGCCAAGAACCGTGTTTGGGTCGGCAAGCCAGCCGCGTGTCCATGATTCTAAACCTATAGCCTCAAGAAAAGCGTTAAGTACGCCAAAATTCGCGTGGTATATCTTCTGCCAAAGCTGCCCCAAAACCGTTGTGGAAATGATTACGGGGATAAAATAAACGCTTCGGAAGAAGCCCTCGAATTTCGTATTTTTTGCGATAACAAGCGCCAGCAAAAGCGCTATGGGTATTTGCACAAACACCGATAAAACCGCCAGAATAGCGGCGTTTTTAAGTGCGGTTGGGAAAAAATCCGCCGGGCTGAACAAATTGAGATAATTCTTTAAACCTATAAATACTTCGGTACCGGCTCTGCCGTTCCAATCCAGAAGTGAATAATAAACGGCGAACCCAATTGGAATAAAAATCAGTCCTATATAAAACAGCAACGCGGGAAGGCTGAAAACCGCAATTGCCTTTTTGTCTCCGAGAAATTTATCCATGCATATCACATCCCTTCACTAAGTTACAAATACATAATAATAATCTTACGTTGGTGCCCGTAAAAAAGCCCAAAATAAGGGGCTATTTTCATAGCCCCAATATTCGCATTCAAGTATAAACAGAAATTTAGGTAATAATATTAATACTTCGCGTATCCGGTTTCCTCGCAAACGGCTGCCATGTTAGCGGCAAATTCCTCCGCTGTAATTTGCTTGCCAACCAATTCCTGAAGCATACCAAGCATTCTGTCTCTTGGAACTTCGGGAAGGAATGTATCCCAAGCCAAAGTGGAGCCGGAAGCTTTAGAAGCGAAATCCGCGATTCCAACCGAAAGAGCCGGAAGGTTGGCGGAATAATCAGCCATGTTAAAGTTCGACCTTGTGGGGATAGAGCCGCCAAGCTTGTAGCTTTGCTCCGGCAAACGAGCGGTAACGAATTTAAGGAAAGTTGTAGCCGCATCGGGGTTGGCTGTATTGGCGTTAACCATAAAGCCGTCGGTTGCGCCGCCAAGAACCTGGTCGTCAAAATCGCCGCCAACGCCGGGGAAGTTTACCGCAACAACCTTGCCTACTATTGAGGATTCGTCCGGGTTTTCAATGCCACTTACAAGCCAGTCGCCCAAATAGTACATCGGGAATTCGCCTGCTTTAAAACGAGCCGTTACTTCCTGCTCGCCGCTTGCTATGGCGTTTGCGTCGAACGCGCCCGCGTCAACAAGGTCGAGCAGGGCTTGCGCACTTTGAACTATGCCGGGGTCGTTGAAGGATTTTTCGCCGTTAAGCATAGCGTTTACATTTTCCGCACCCGCGTAGCGTATAGCCATAATGTGCTGGAAGAACGCAACTGTCCAAGCGTCGGCTGCCGGAAGCGCAATAGGTGTAATTCCTGCGGATTTGAAGCCGTCTATAGCGGTTAAAAGTTCTTCGTAAGTTGCTGGTATCGCAATGTTGTTAGCCGTGAACATTTCCTCGTTGCAGTACAGAGGCGCAGCCCACGTTGTCATTGTAAGACCGTAGGTTTTGCCGCCGAAAGTGAAGTTATCCAGCGAGCCGGGGTTTACCGTTGACAAATAATCGGCATCAAGGTAGGGACCCAAATCTAAAAGCATGTTGGCGTTAGCAAGTTCCCTTGCGGAAGCGGGGCCCCAGCCGAAGAATACGTCCGGCAAAGTGCCGGCTGCCTGAGCGGCCGCGAACTTTGTTTTGTAAGCCTCGTTTTCAGTGGATTCGCGTGTTACCTTAATGTTTGGGTATTCGGCTTCAAAAGCGGGAATGATGGTGTCGTTCCACGCTGTGGAGTTGTTGTCGAGGTTTTGAGCCCAAATGTCCCAAACTACGATTTCGGCGGGTGCGTCAGCGGGAGCCGGGTCTGCCGCAGGGGCCGGGTCAGCGGGTGCAGGGTCTGTCGTGGGGGCCGGGTCTGCGGGAGCCGGGTCAGCGGGGGCCGGGTCTGCGGGTGTTGTTGCCGCGGGAGCCGGGTCCGGTGTTGGCGCGGGGGGTTGGCAAGCACCAAACAAACCAACAATAAGCGCGCACGCTGCGATTAGAGCTAAAATTTTGTGCATTTTCTTCATTATTATCCTCCTATCAGATATTAAACTGTGCATTTTACCCAAAAGGGCTTTGCAATACAAATATAACATCTCATTTAAAGGTAATACACATAATATTATACAAAAAGGTGGAATATTTTACGGAATATTTATAAGATTGCGACAAAAATCAACAGCGGTTTGCAGGCATTGCCAAGGGTAGCGCTAAATTCGATTATCGGCTATTTTAAGTTCTTGCTTCAAAGCGGCTTGGAGAATTGACGAAAAATTAACACCGGCTTTTTCCGCTTCGAAATTCAGCCAAGACGGGATTGTGCAATTCTTTTTAACGGATTTCATGTCATTTTTACGCCGGTATTCCGTAAAATCCACGTCAACGAGTGTTAAAATGTCGGATTCGTTATTTTTTTGCACATTTGCAAAGTTGGTTGGAGTTGGCAAAACTTCGTTTTCGTCTTCCATGTCAATTCCCATAATGCCGATTGCGTCCCTTGCCATTTCTATTGCATCCGCTTCGTCAACACCTTGAGTATTAATATTAAAGTCCGGTACAAACACAATTATGCGCTCTTTTCCTCTGCTTAACAAAACAGGATATACAGCTTTCATAAAAACCTCCTTACGGCCAAAACCGGCTCGGTTATTTTAGATTTCGACGTTTGATTATTGCTTTGGCTAATTCTTCATCCGTTTCTTTGTGCCGTACAACGGATTCGCGTTCTTTTCCTTTTTCATATATATCATGGTTAGACCCATGCCGTTTGAAACACCATCCGTTATTTTCTAACAATCGTATCAAATCCTTTGTTTTCATTCTTCGCCACCTCTGTATTATTATACGCCTTTTATACGCCTTTATCAATATCGTAAATCGGCAAAGCGAAAACTGATTGAGTGTCACAGTATTATTCATTTTCAGCATAAGTGTGAACAGCTATTTAATCCTGATTTTAAACCCCTCGAATTCGAGGGGTTTAAGCGAGAAGCTGGTTTAAACGCTTTCACACTCTCACCTATGAAGTGGATAAATACTACAAACGCAATCGGTATAACTGTCAAAGCTGGACGCGGAGGCGGAACATTTGCGCACAAAGACATCGCGTTTGAATTCGCGTCTTTTATAAGATTGCGACAAAAATCAACAGCGGTTTGCAGGCATTGCCAAGGGCAGCGCTAAATTCGGTATTTCGTAAAAAGCGCTGCATTTTTCAGAGATTTGCATCCCGAAAAAGCGCGAGCGCCAATGCGGATGAGATTGTCCGGCAAAACTATCTCCTCCAGCGCGGCGCAGCCGCGAAACGCGTTATCTTCAATTGTTGTGACACTGTCGGGGATAACCACCGATTTTAACCGCTTACAGCCCTCAAACATTCCTCGGCTTATTTCCTTTACACCGTTTTGTATAACCGCCGACGTTAGTTCTTCGCATCCGCAAAACACTCCGTCGCCTATTTTAACCACACCGCCCGGAATAACCACCGATTGCAAACGTGTGAAACTGCGAAACGCGTTTGCGCTTATTTCCGTTACACCGTCCGGCACGGCGTAATCGCCCGAAATTCTCTCCGGTACCATTAGTAAAACTGTTTCGGTTTTATCGTACAACGCCGAATCTGCGGAAGAGTAGGCGGCGTTATGCTTGCTTACGCGTACTTCCGTCAAGTTATAACAGCCCTTAAAAGCGGCATAATCAATTTCCGTTACGCTGTCGGGGATGATGTAACCTCCGGACTTTTTCGCGGGAACCATTATTAATTCTGTTTTGTCTATGTTAAAGAGCACCCCGTCTTCGGATGAGTAGTTTTTATTATTTTCGCTTACGTGTATTTCCGTCAAGTTTGCGCAGTCACCGAATACTTCGTTTGAAATATAATTGACGCTCTCCGGCAAACTGACCGATATTAATTGCTTGCAGCCCCTAAACGCATAGCCTCCTATATTTTCAACGCCGTTATGTATAACGAGCGTCCGCAGGTTTTTACAGCCGCTAAAGGCAAAGCCCTCTATCTCTTTAACGCCGGAGGGGATAACCGCCGAAGTAAGGTTTTTGCATCCCATAAAAGCGCAGTATTCTATCTTCGTCGTCCCATCGTTAACATCAATGGAAGATAGCCCTTTGCAATCCTTGAAGGCGCCGGGGCCGATAATACGTACGGTTCCCGGAATAACAACCGAAATAATGTCTTTCCTGCGGGCAAATGCACCGAGACCGACTGCACGAACCGGCAAGCCGTTTATTACTTCCGGTATTTCCGTCTGTCCCCCCGGTCCGGCGTAGCGGGTTATAACCACGCCGTCCTCGCAGCATGAAGGCGCGGCGGCATCATCCGCGTAAACATATCCCCAGTCGCCGAAGCGCTCGCTCTCTTCAAGTGTGATGTTAATTAACATTATGGCCTCCTTTAGCTTGCACGCTTATTGAAAGAGTATATATATTAAATATTGCAAGCATTAAGAATTTTTTCAACATTCTTATAACACTTTTCCGCGAAATCCTTATAGCCTTGGCCTGCTTCCCGCGCCACGTCTTTTGCATACCGCGCCCATATGCTTTTACCTTTTCCGAGCTTTATATCTTCTATTTGCAACGGGTTTTTAAAAGTTTCCTTAACCAGCGCGTCAAATTCGTCCGGATGGTTGCTGATATAATTACCGGCGTTGGAATAGTCAGCAACGCCGTCCTCCCGTTCAACACCGCAAATTATTAAAACCTGAACGATACCCTTGTTTTCCTTCTTTATACGCAGCGCAAATTCCAGCATACCCTTTTTCTTCAAGGTAAATGTTAAGTAGCCGGGCGGGCATTCCGTCCATATTATGCTTTGGAATGAAGATGCCATTCTTTCACGAATTTCAAACAGCACGGAGTCTTTGGGAATGAGGTTAAAATTGTCGCTAATGATATCCCGTAATTGCTCCATTATTTCCTTTACATCGGTATCTGGTTCAGTTGCTATGCATTTCTCCAACCAAGGCAATATGTGTTTTCTAAACGAAATACAGCAAATTTTTTCAAACGAGACATTACCCAGGCTTTCCTTACTTGGTTTATGACCGTCTGCCGTAAGATAAAAAATGGCAGGTACATCACCTTTTCTTATACTTTCGGCAAACGCATAATAATCTTCGATTTGACGCAATTGGTCTTTTGCCCAAATTTTCACCTCAAATGGGATAAAGAACCTGTCGGTTGAAATGACCATGTCAATACGCCGCCCCTCGGCGGTAGACACCTCTGTTTGAACATCCGCGCTCTGCAAGTCTGAGGCTGAAATTTCAAACTTTTTCTCAGACGCATTTTCCAGCGTCTCAATAAATAACTTTAAAAAAAGCTCTTTATAATTGTGATACTCGCCGCGCGGGTTGAGGAAGGCCGCAATTATACCGGTGATAATTTCCTCAGCCTTATATATCTTTGCCGCTTTAAAAACGTTAAATTTTTTTTCCATTTCTGCACCTTCCGTTTAAATCACAAACTCAACCTTCAGCAAACTTTCCGCCTTTGCGCAATGCCCGGCCATAACCTCAAATGCACCCGGTTCAACCACGCGGCGTTCGTCCGGCGTAACCAGCGCGAAGTCGTCTTTTTTCAATTGGAACGTAACGGTTTTGGTTTCGCCCGCGCCTATTTTTACTTTTTCAAACGCTATTAATTGCAGCACCGGAGTTAACACCGAGCTTACCAAATCGCGGTAATATACTTGAACTGTTTCCGCGCCGTCCATATTTCCGGTGTTCTTTACGTTAACGCTCAGTACAAAATTCTTTTCGTCAAATTCTATTCCGGAGTATTCATATTCCGTATACGCCAGCCCCTCGCCGAACGTAAACAGAGCTTCTCCCGGCAAATCCATATATTTGCCGCCGTGCCAGCCGGGCAGGCTGTTGTAGTATACGGGAATTTGCCCCGAATGCCGCGGGAACGAAATAGGCAAACGCCCCGACGGATTTATTTTGCCGTAAATGGCTTCCGCCGCCGCAAGCCCGCCGAACATTCCGCCGTTGAAGGCAATTAAAAGAGCGTCCGTATCCTCGGCAATTTCCGGAATACACAGCGGCTTTGACGATACCAAAACCGTTACAACCGGCTTGCCCAAACCCTTAATCTGTTTAAACAGAGCGTTTTGCGCGCCTGAAAGCGAAAGGTCGGCGCGGTCTTTGGTTTCGCCGGTTTGCTCAATAACATCGCCCACCACAAGAACAACCGCGTCGCATTCGCCCGCAAGTTTTACGGCCTCTTTAAAATCCGCGTCCGCCAATTCCGCGTCGTCTTTGCCAAGTACGGAGCATCCCTTGCTGTAGAAAATTTCCGCGCCATATTCACCGGCAAGCTCGCGCATACCCTCAAGCACTGTGCAGTACGGCCTTTTCGGCTCGCTTCCGTTATCCGGTTCGGGGTGCGTGAAGTATGTCCAATCCCCGTATTGTGCGCGTATATCGTCCGCGTTCGGCCCTATAACGGCAATTCTTTTACTTTTAATCGGCAGTATACCGTTGTTTTTAAGCAATACTACGCTTTCGCGGGCAAGTTCTTTATTTATTTCAAGATGCTCCTCACAGCCGAAACAGCCAGGTTTGCCTTTTTTTTCGCTCTGTTCGAAAAGCCCCATTTGGAATTTTATGCGCAGTATACGCAAAACCGCGTCGTCCAGAAGTTTCTCGTCTAACTTTTTCTCTTCAATAAGCTTAATTGCCGCGTTGTAAAAACCCTCGCTTGTCATAATCATGTCGTTTCCGGCTTTTACCGCAAGGTAGGTTGCTTCCTTCATATCGGCGGCAACGTGCTGGTTTGTAACAAGGCTTGTTACATTATCCCAATCCGTAACAACAAAACCTTCGAACCCAAACTCGTCTTTTAATATATGGCGAAGCGCTTTTTCGCTTGCGGTAAAGGGCGAAGAGTCTATCGAGCCGTAGGCTGTCATAAACGTTGCGCAACCGGCTTCCGCCGCTTTTTTAAACGGAGGTAAAAATACTTCCCGCGCCTTGCGAAACGTCATTTCGGTATCGCAGGAATCCCTTGCGCCAACCGCCTCGCCGTAACCCAAATAGTGCTTTGCGCAGGCAAGAATGCTTTCCTCGGACGAAAGGGAATCGCCCTGATACCCTTTGATAATTGAAACGCCAAGTTCACCCGCAAGGTACGGGTCTTCTCCAAAGGTTTCGTTAACGCGCCCCCAACGCGCGTCCCGCCCCAAGCAGAGCACGGGCGAAAATGTCCAGTGCAGGCCGTCCGTTGCAACCTCTCTTGCCGTAACTCGCCCCATCTGTTCAATCAGTTCGCGGTTCCACGAACATGCCGCCGCAAGCTGGGAGGGAAAAATTGTTGCCGTATCGTTTAAGCCGTGCCCGTGTATCGCGTCTATACCGAATATTACGGGAATGCCGAGGCGTGTTTTAAGCGCTGTTTGCTGCAATTCGCGGGCGTCGTCGCCCAAAACGTGCAAAAACGAGCCGAGCCCTTTTTCCGCCCAGCTAATTGCGTTTTCGCGCGGCATTTTTGAGTATGGCAGTTGCAGCATCTGCGCTGCCTTTTCCGGAACCGTCATGCGGGAAAGCAAATCTTTCGCGCGTTCGTTTGCGCTTTTGGTTTTGTCCTTGTAAATTTCGTTCATTTTGGTTGCTCCTTTTATATGTATTTGTGATTACTTAATAGCGCGTTATAACTGCTTTTTGTATTCCGACGGGCTTGCGCCCTTCAGCTTTTTAAATACGCTTGAAAAATATTTCTCATCGTTAAAGCCAACCTTATACGCAACCTCGTAGGTGCGCATACCGCCCGCCGCGAAATAATCGCAGGCGCGTTCAATGCGTATTTCGTTAAGCTTGTCCGTAAAACCCATGTTTACATTTTTACCGAAAAGCGCCGAGAGATAATTCGGGCTTACGCCCGTTTTTTCCGCAACAAGCGGCAGCGTTAGGTTTTCGGGATAATGTTCTTTCATAAAGGTAAGCGCTTTTTCCACTATGCTGTGTACACGCTTGCCGCCCTCGTCCTGTTTTGGCGCGGAAGCTTCGGCGGCCGAACAAACCTCGCGGGCAAGGGTTTCAAGTTTTTCTAAAATTTCCGCCGCGCGGCAAGGTTTTAAAAGGTAATCTACAGCGCCGAGGCGCAGCGCTTGCTGGGCATAGCTGAACTGGTCGTGCCCGGATAATATAACAGTTTTAGGGCAAACTCCGGCGGCTATAGCCTCGCGCATTACCTCAAGCCCGCTTTTAAGCGGCATCTGAATATCCATCAGCATTATTTCAGGACGGTAGCGCATAATCATATCAAGCGCCTGCCCGCCGTTTTCCGCCGCGTATATTTCGCTTATTACTTTGGTGTGCGCGCTTATGTATTTTTGTATGCTCTCGCGGATTGCGTCCTCATCCTCCGCAAGCAATAGCTTAACCGTCGTCATTGTTTTCCTCCTTATTCCCGCTTAATACCGGTATTTTCAGCGTAACCTTCGTACCTTCGCCCTGGGCGCTTTCAATATCCAGGCTGAAACGTCCTTCGTAGCGCAAATCAAGCCGCTCCTTAACGTTACTAATTGCGTAGTGACCAATGCGGTGGCGGGCGTAGCGCTTATCCTCCTCCGGCGATAACACGCGGCTTAACTGTTCATCTGTCATACCCGTGCCGTTATCCTCAATGGTAAAGCTCATCATATCGTTTTCAATTCGTCCGGTTACCGTAAGCAAGCCCTGTTCGTTAATTCGTTCAAGCCCGTGAACAATCGCATTTTCCACAAACGGCTGTATAACGAGTTTCAGTATTGGCAGAGCTAAAATTTCCTCGCTAACGTCTATGCTGTAATCAAGCTTTTTAGAGAAACGCATCTTTTGAATATTAAGGTAACGCGACACAATGCTCAGTTCACGTTCCACCGGTATTTCGCTTTGCCCGCTCGAAAGCAGTAAACGGAACAACTCACTAAGCGACAATACATCCTCCGCTAACTTTTCCTGCCCCGCGTCTATTGCCTGCCAATAGAGCGAATCCAGCGCGTTATATAGAAAGTGCGGGTTTATTTGCGCTTGAAGCGCGGTAAGCTCGCTTTCGCGTTCGCGCAGAACCATTACGTAGTTGCGGTTAATAAGCTCTCTTAAATCCCTAACCATTGTGTTAAACGTTCCGGCTAACTCCGCAATTTCATCATTGCCCACAATGTCTATTTGATGCTCAAAATCGCCCTCTTTGAAGCGGTTCATCGAATTGTAAAGGCGGTTTAGCGGGCGCGAAATACTTCTTGAGGCGATAATAGACAGCGGCCATATGCTAAGGAGTAATACAACGCCCAATATAGCCGGGCCGGTAAGGGTTTGGTTGGCGAGTTTATTCCAATTTTCGCGCGGCGAAATATAGAGAATTTTATTGCCGCCGTCCGGACGCTCTGCCATAAAAATATAGTCTTGTTCGGGGTTAGGGGAGATATCGCGCGTGGCGAACATCCTTACGGAATCCTCGCCGAGTATAATTACCGTATCGTCCTCGTTTAGCAGAGCGTTCTCACAAATGCGCTCGTACTGCTGTATATGTACGCTTAAAAATAAAAAACCCAAACGCTCTTTCTTCGATAAATCAAATATTTCGCGGCACAGCAGTATCTTATCAGTTTTGTTGTAGGTAAAAAGGCTTTCGCCGCCTTGACCCGCCTCTTCTTTGCCCCAAATTACATCCCCCTGAGCTTCTATAGTTTTACTGTAAATATCAAGTTTGCGAACCTCTTCAATTTCAAGCAGCGGCACGCTTGCGTCACGGCTAACATAAAACGGCGCAAGCCCGTTTTCCGGGTACAGCGCGAGTGTTGTTATCTGGCTTTTTATCGCAAGCACGCTGCGGATAAACTGCATTGGCGCGTCGCTTTCCCAAAACAGGCGGTCGCTTGAGGAAACGCCGCCGCTAAGTACGCGGATAATGCCGTCGTCCACGGCGAAATAGGTTAAAATATCCGTTAAATCCTGCTCGAAATAAACAATGCTGTCGCCAATGGCCTGAACTGTTGCGTTGTACCTGCGCGTGTTTTCCTCCATAAGGCTTCTTCGGCTTTGAAAATAGGAGAAACCGCTGGAGAGAATAAGCATGGGAAACAGCACCAAATAGATTGATAAAATTATTTTATGCCTTATTCGCAACCGCGCCGCCCCCTTATTCGGTAAGCCCGGCTATAAACTGCGCGGGCGTTATCATTGTAGTTGCGAGGGATTGGCATAAATTTTCACAATCGGTTTTAAACTGCGCCGTAAAGCGGTCGTTAAGCGGTGTGCCGCTAAACCCTGCGGCATTTCCAACAATTTCGGTAAATTCAAGCTGTACGGGCGGCTCGTTTCCGGTTTTGTACTGCGCAAAATCCTGCGCGCTCATGCAAATATTGTTTTGCCACGCAATGCGCGACCAATTCTCCGGCAGATACATATAGTTAAGCAGCTTTAAAGCTTCATCCCTTTGCCCGCCCGCGGAGGTTACGGAATGCCCGCCTCCGTTCCACGCGGCAATATCTTTTGCGCCGTTTGTGTCCGGCGTTAGCGGCGGCATTGTAAACACATGTATGTTTTCGCGCATTTCGGAGGGCACGGCGGGGTCGTTCGCCATGCTCATCTGCCACGAACCGTTATAATACATTGCCGCGCGTCCGTTTGCGAAAAGGTTGAACGCCGTGCCGTAATCCTGCGTTTCAAACCCGCGCTGAAAAATACCGGAGGCGTTGTCGCGAAACAGCCACGACAGTTCACGGAACATGGGCTTTTCTCCGAAACCCGCGCCGCTTAAAGCCTCGGTATAAAACGGAGCAAGCTCTTTACCGTAGAACTTGGTAAGAATGTCGTTAAAAAAAAGCGCCAGAGGCCACTTATCCGCGCCCGCAATAGCAACCGGCTCCAGCCCCGCCGCGCGGATTTCCCCGCACAGGCGCACAAGTTCGCCGAAAGTTTCCGGAACCTGCCAGCCGTAGCGATCAAATATAACCTGGTTATAATAAAAGGCGGAAACGTCGGTATTGCGCGGCAAACCGTAAAGCTCGCCGGTTTCGCTTCGAAAACCGTCCAGCGAACCTTCAATAAAGCCGTAACTTGCGTAATCCGTTTCGTTAAGAGGAAAAAGCAAACCGGCCTCAATAATTTCGGATATAAAACCCGGCTGCCCCCAAACGCTTACAAGGTCCGGCATGTCCGTACCGGAGGCGTATGCGCGAAATTTTACCTTGTACGCCTCGTCGTCGAGCGCTTCAACGGATATTTTAACGCCGGGGTTTTGCTTTTCGTAAGCGTCGAAGATAAGCTGCTCCGCCTTGCCTTGCCCGTTCGTGCGGTCGGGCAGGTTAGTGAATACGCGGATTTCGGTTGTTTGAGGCTGTATTTGGGGCAGCTCGTTATCCGCTAAATTGCGTGCGCCGCAGGAGCAAAAGGAAAACGCGATTAGCAAAATTGCCGCAATTGCTGCCGCCCTATGGATGTTTGTAATTTGGTTTTTTATTTTATTTTTCATACAGCACACCTAACCGTCCGCGCCAGCGTTAATGTAATTTATTGTACACGCGCATTATACACGCGTTGGAGACTTGTATCAAGAGTGTATATTCTTGCGAATTAATAGCAATTTTTACATCCAAATATTTTAAATTGTAAAACGCTCCAAGCTTATTGTTTTCATCGGCTTATGCCATTATAATAAAGAATGAAACACACGGGTTTTTTAATTGTAAATGTTGTTACTTACCAAAGAATTTTAAGATTGGGTGAAGAATTCGCATGGGTTTACTAACGAATTTTGCCCGGATATGGCTTACAAGGTCTTTTAAGCCGTTTCGGTTTACGAATAAGCATAACAGCGTTTTAACATATGAAAACGCCAAAAATTTAGGGCTGTACGTGCACATTCCGTTTTGCGCTTCTATTTGCGCCTTTTGCCCTTATTGCAAAACAGTTTTTGACGGGGAATTGGCAAAGCGGTACACTAATGCGCTTTTGCGCGAAATAGACATGATAGGGAGTATGTCAAGCGGCACAAAAACCGAAGTTACCAGCCTGTATTTCGGCGGCGGCAGCCCGGCGCTTATAGCTTATGACATTGGGCGCATTATTGCCGAAATAAAAAAATACTTCATAATTAATGACGGCATAGGCATAGAACTTCACCCGCAGGATGTAACCGAACAAACATTATCCGTTTTAAAACAGGCGGGGATAACAAAAATCAGTATCGGTATTCAATCCTTTCAAAGCGAATACCTTGAAATATTAGAGCGGCAGCATACGGACTTTGAGAAAATGTTCGCGGAACTTTCAAAGGTACCGTTTGAAACAGTATCTATGGATTTTATTTTTGCGCTTCCCGGCCAAACCATTGAACTTTTGAAAAAGGACATTGAATATGCCTTTAGCCATGGCGCAAACCATATTGCCGTTTATCCCTTTATTGATTTCACATTTACTAACCGCAGGTTTCCCAAAATGAGCGAAACGGAAAAGAAAAACCTTTTGTATGAGCTTGTAGGCTATTGCGAAGAAAAAGGTTATAAGCGCGATTCCATTTGGACATTTTCCAAAGACGGAAAATCGAAATATTCGTCAATGACACGGGAGAACTTTTTGGGGTTTGGATGTTCCGCAACAACACTTCTAAAATACCAATTCTGCATTAACACATTTAACGCGGAAAAATACATTGAGCGTATCGAAAAACAGCAGTTACCAACAGCCCTTTCCCTGCATTTCACACTGCGTCAGAGGATGGTTTATTATTTATTTTGGGCGGCATATACAATGCGCGTAAGCCGAAACGGATTTCGTGATTTTTTCGAATTGCCGCTTGAGGGATATTACGGAACAGAATTGTGGATTGCGCGGAAATTGGGTTGGATTCGCAAAGAAGAAAACGATTATATAATGACAACCAAAGGGTCTTATTACTATCATTACTTTGAGTATTTCTACACGCTATCGTATATCGACCGTATGTGGAATTTGATGCGCGAAGCTGCCTTTCCAGAAGAGCTTATTATCCGTTAGTTATCAGTTACCTACGCAAAACATGGCGTTCGCCCGTTCACACTCCCGCGCATTAATTCGCCTGAAATATTCAAGCATTTCAAGTATTTTTATGTTTGACATTTCGTGTTATACTTACTATGCCAGATAACCATTACACGCTGCGGGCAGCGGAGGTGAAAAATGAGCGAAATACTGAATATCAAATTAAATAAATCGTCCGATATCCCAATTTACCGTCAGCTTGGCGACGCTATACGGCTTCTCGCGCAGGACGGTTTTCTTTCGCCTTCGGAAAAACTGCCGCCAATCCGCACGCTTGCCAAGGCGCTTAACATAAACAATATTACGGTAATAAACGCGTACAAATATTTGGAAAGCAAGCGCGTAATTTACTCAATAACCGGCAGCGGAACTTATGTTACGGATTTGCCTGTAAACTCTTCGCCCATTCCCGCGTTTTCGTACAATTTTATAGAAAAGCCGGACATTGTAACCGACGAGGCTATAAACTTCGCAAAATCGTCCGCGTCGCCGGATTTGTTTCCTGTAAAGGAATTTCAGGGTTTTATTAACGAAGTTTTGGAACGGGATAAGGGATACGCTTTCAGTTATCAGGATATTGCAGGGTACGAGCCGCTTAGGGAAGTAATTTGCGAGCATCTTTTAAAATACGGAATACGCACCTCCGCCGACAGGGTTCAAATAATAAACGGCGCACAGCAGGGGATAGATTTAATTTCGAAAGCGCTTCTTTCCCACGGCGATAATCTTTTTGCGGAAAAGCCCACATACTACGGCGCGATTGGCGCTTTTTTTTCAAGAGGCGCTCAAATAACGGAGATATCGCTTGAAAAAGACGGTATAAACTTGGGCGAGCTTGAAGCAAACCTGAAAATTTATAAGCCAAAATTTATTTACGTTATGACATATTTTCAAACGCCCACCGGCATATCGTACAGCCTTGAAAAAAAACGCGCTCTGCTTGCTTTGGCGGAAAAGTACAACACATATATAATAGAAGAGGACGACCAGGGGGACTTTTCCTACGAAGACCCTCCCGTGGTGCCGCTTAAAGCTTTGGATTACAAAAACAGAGTAATATATATAAAAAGTTTTTCAAAAATTATGATGCCGGGGCTGAGGCTTGGAATTATGGTTTTGCCCAAGGCGATACACCAAAAAATAAGGGACGCGAAATACGCCACCGATATTTCGTCCTCCGGGCTTACGCAACGCGCTTTTGATTTGTTTTTGCGAAGCCCGCTGTGGAGTAACCGCCTTGCGTACATGAAAACGGTTTTTAAGGCGCGTTATAGCGTACTTGCTTCGGCACTTCAAAAGCATTTGCCGCCAAACGCCGCATACAACCTGCCGGGCGGCGGGTGCAGCGTGTGGATAAACCTTAAAGAAACCAATATAAGCGATTTGTGCAACAAATTGCTTCAGCGAAACGTGCTTGTTGCGCCCGGCGCGGTTTATTCGCTTTCGGGGCAGGAAATCCCCTTTATAAGAATAAGTTTTGCGGCGGCAAACGAACGCGAGATAAAAACCGGAGTTGAAATATTGGGGGATGAATTGGCGAAATAAGGAGATGCGCGGAAAAGCAAAGTGCAGTAAAGCTTGCATCAAGGAGGATTAATTTTTTATGAACGGGAAAAAAGCTTTTATAGCAATGAGCGGCGGCGTGGACAGCTCTGTTGCCGCGTATATAATGAAGCAAACCGGCTTCGACTGCTGCGGGGTAACGCTGAAACTGTTTGACGAAAACGAAGCCGAAAACAGCATTCGCGACGCCAAGGCGGTTTGCGATAAGCTTGGCATACCGCACAAAGTTTACGATTTTACCGCCGCGTTTAAGGAAAAAATAATAGAAAAATTTATAGCTTCATACGAAAGCTGCAAAACGCCCAACCCTTGTGTGGATTGCAACCGTGAAATTAAATTCGGGCTTTTAATGGACGCGGCTTTTGAAATGGGTATGGATTATATCGCAACCGGGCACTACGCGCGGGTTTGCTATAACGAAACTCAAAACCGCTATGAACTGAAAAAGGCGGGGGATACTTCAAAGGATCAAAGCTATGTGCTTTATTCCTTAACTCAGGAAAAATTGGCGCATATTAAGCTCCCCTTGGGTAATATGACCAAACCCGAAGTGCGCGAAATTGCGCAAAACTTAGGGTTTGTAACCGCTGAAAAAAAGGACAGCCAAGATATCTGTTTTATAAAAGGCTGCGATTATTTTGAATTTATAGAAAACTACACGGGGAAAAAGTACGCGCAGGGGAATTTTACGGACAAAAGCGGCAATGTTTTGGGCAAACACAGCGGGCTTGTGCGCTACACGATAGGGCAAAGAAAGGGGCTTGGCTTAGCTCTGCCTCACCCCATGTACGTTTGCGAAAAAAACGCGGAAAATAACACCGTAGTATTATGCGACAACAACGAACTGTTTTCCGCCGAATTAACCGCCGGAAACTTTAGCTTTGTTTCCGGTAGCGCCGAAAAGTATCCCGTTCGGGTATTGGCCAAAATAAGATACGCGCATCGGGAGCAGCCGGCGGTTATAACGGAAATATCCGCAGATACGGTTAACATTACCTTTGACGAACCCCAGCGTGCAATCACCAAAGGTCAGGCTTTGGTTTTGTATAACGGCGATACCGTTTTGGGCGGCGGAACGATTTTATAAGTATGTAACCTTCGATAAATCGTGCTCGTGAGGCGGTTTTGAGCTTTTCGCCTTTCCTAACAAAACCGCGATTCCGAAATTGTAGCCTTCCGGAAATTTAAGTTTCTTTTTCAGTTCGTCCGCGCCATCCGCGCCGAATGGTATGCCCGCCATACCGCAAATAACACTGCCAAGCCCCAGCGAATGGGCGGCAAGCGATACGTTTTGGCTTAAAATGCCGCAGTCCATAGACGCGTAGTTGGAGCCGTCGGACGCAACCAAAACCATGCACGGCGCGTTGTAAAATATTTTTCCGCCGCGTGCTTTTATCCGTTCATAACCGGATTTATCCTCGGCTAAGGCAAGCACGTTCATTGCCCGCTCGTCCAATTCGTCTATTAGCGCCTTGTCCGTAATTACGATAACTTGCCACGGTTGGCGGTTTACAGCGCTCGGCGAGGCAAGCGCGGATGTAACCACGGCGTTAATTTGCTCTTTAGTAAGCGGAGTATCCTCAAAATCCCTGCAAGAATAGCGCTCCGAAATAGATTTTAAAGTTTCGTTCATAAAAATTCTCCTCTCCTTTGTTACGCCCATTATAATGCATTTGGACCCAACGGTAAATATCTATTTATTATATCTTTATTGATATTTGGCAATGATTATGATAATCTAAAGTTGCAATTCTGATTTTCATAAAACTGTTTGTATTCAGCATCCGCGCATTGGGAAGTGATATTCCGGGTTGGTATTCATTATATCAGAATTTTCTCGGCATCCGCGCATTAGGGAGTGATAACATGTTTTACGAGCGCACTATAGAGCGAACATTAAGAAGCCTTAGCGAAACTTTCCCCGTTACATTGCTTACGGGGCCGCGTCAAGTTGGCAAAACAACATTGCTTTCAAAGATGGCGGAAGGCAGCCGAAAAATCGTTTCATTAGATAACCCTACAATAAGAGCTTTAGCAAAAAGCGAACCGGAGCTTTTCCTGCAACGCTACGCTCCGCCGGTTTTGATTGACGAAATTCAGTATGTTCCCGAATTGTTTGAATATATTAAGGTATATGTGGATGCTCATAAAATAAACGGGGATTTCTGGCTCACCGGTTCGCAAACCTTTCATACGATGAAGCATGTTACGGAATCCTTAGCGGGAAGAGTTGGCGTTGTGCGAATGCTTGGGTTGTCGAACAGCGAGATTATGGGAAAACATAATCCGCCATTTGCCGTTGAACCCGATACGCTTATAAAACGCGCGGGCGAAATTAACGCCATGAATATCGGTGATATATTTTCCCGTATTTTTAAAGGTTCTATGCCGAGGCTTTATGAAGTTGATAACATGGATAGGGAAGCGTATTTTGAATCCTATTTGGAAACCTACATCAGCCGCGATATTAGGGATTTATCGCAAATCGCGGACGAGATGGCGTTCCTTAACTTTATCGGCATAGTTGCCGCGAGAACCGCAACTAACGTAAATTATGACGTGCTTTCCGCGGAGGCGGGGATATCCGCGCCGACGGCTAAACAATGGCTTTCCGTTCTTGTTTCGTCAGGTTTGGCAGCTCTTATACCCGCATATTCCAACAACGCCTTAAAGCGGGTGGTTAAAGCGCCGCGTATGTACTTTCTCGACACCGGGCTTTGCGCGTATATTTTGCGATGGCCAAACGCCGAAGTTTTAGAGCGCGGCGCAATGGGCGGAGCTTTCTTTGAAACATGGGTAGTATCGGAGATTTATAAGAGTTATATAAATAACGGCAAGCGTCCGCCGCTCTATTTCTATCGGGACGGAAACAAGAAAGAAATAGATATTATTATAAGCGCGGCAAGTACGGTAAACCCTATTGAGATAAAAAAGAGCTCCGCGCCTAAGGACGCGGTTAAAAACTTCTCCGTATTAAAACCGATAGAGGGTGAAGCGGATGATGAAGATATGTTTTCCGGCGCGTCCCATTTAAAAACAACTATCGGAACGGGCGCGGTTATTTGCATGTCTGCCGATGTTATGCCTATAGATAAGAAGAACTGGTATGTGCCGGCTTGGATTATATGAATTTGCTGCGAAGCTATGACGGCTTAGGCTTAGCATATAAAAAAATTTAAAAACCCCTGCAACCGTTAAGATTACAGGGGTTTTGTTAAGCGCGAAACGAGATTCGAACTCGCGGCCCTCGCCTTGGCAAGGCGATTGTCATTAAACGTTAATATTTGTATGTGTCAATGTTTTTTGATGGCGGCAATTTTTTTTGCCGCCATTTTGCCGCCATTTTAAAAATTTACTCTTTTTCGCCACTTTTTAAGGTTGATGCATAATGATTTATTTGACCAAAAAACAATGCTAAAACAGGACGCTTTAAATACTTAAAATCGAAAAAATTATTTATCTGCCCTGCGGCTCTGTTAAAGGATTCCTCCGACACCTCGCGGTACCTGTCGGTAACGTCACTTGATTTGTGGCCGAGAAACGATTTTTGCTCTTTTTCGTGCACTCCGGCCGCATGAATGGAGGTTGCGTAATCATGGCGTAAATTCTGCGGGGATATATCCGTCCCAAACTTTGACGTTTCGATTATTAGCGCATTGCGGTATGTTTTGGCTCCTGAAGTTAAATGGCATTGGCGCAGAAACGATTCCCACCAACGGCGCACAGCGGTACCTGTTGGCCGCCGCCCATCCACGCACGGAAACACATAATCGCCTGGAGATTTGCCGGCGCACTGCTTTATTAAGAATGGGATTAGTATATCCGGTATTGGCATTTCCCGAAATCCGGATTGAGATTTTGGATTTTTTACCCGTCCTTGGTTTGTCCGATAACGTATTGCTTCTTTTACCCGAATCCGCTTTTTCTCAAAGTTTACTTTTTCAACTTTAAGCCCGGCGGCCTCTCCGCGCCGTAAACCGCATAATTGCATCGTTAAAACATAGGTACCGTGTTTGTGCCTATTAGCAACCTTCCAAACTATGTTGCTTTCTTCTTTAGTAAGCGCACGTAACGATTCTTCTTTTAAACCGTCGGGCAATTCTAAATATAACGATGGATTGCGTTCTATAATCCCTTCCGTTTCAGCGGCTGTAAAGAGTTGTTGCAGCGTACTTCGTACTTTCGAAACAGTATCTTTTGCTTTTTCGATTCCATTTAACAGTTCTTGTAGGTTAGACGCGCGTACATCGCGCATACGCATATCGCCGATTTCAGGGTATATATCAATTCGTAATTTGCGTTCGAAGTGTTCTTGTCGTTCTTCGTTAACCTTGCCTTTGTATACGCTGCGCCAGCGTTCACCCCACTCATAGACTGTTATATCGTTAAGCGCAATTCCCTTTGCATATAGGCGCTTTGCCTCTTCAAGGTTTCTGTTAAATTCTTTTAATGTTTTACCGCGAATAGTTTTACGTTTCCGCTTATCGTCAGGACCGCGAAATAACTCAATATCTTCGCGGTAATAGCCGTCTTTGCCGCGTTTTGGCATGTCTTCACCTGCCTTAAATTATTCTAAAAAGTAATCCTTTGGATTAGCGTTCGGATAATTTTCTTCTAAATACAAGCGTATTGCATCGTTTGAAAAAGATTTATTATCAGGAATATACATATACATCTCTGAATCAATTAACCCTAATGAAATCAAGTCAAAAACATTTAGGTTTAGATGTCTATTGCTTATTTGCACACGTACATCATCAACCAAAACAACTTCATTTTGCGCTTTTTTCAGCGCATCGCTTGAGAATTTTATTTCATGAATTTTGATAAAATTCTTATATATTTCCCATGTGTTTGCCTTATCAACCGAAGAAACACAGCTTAGACCGAAAAACTTAATATTAGATTCAGATACCCATTCGTCTGTATAATAATCTACTGATTTTATAATTATTTCATTGTAATCAGATATAGACTTTTCAATTATTGGTTTGAGCGATTCCCTTATTTTTTCTTCCTCGGTAAGAGGAATTTTCATATCTTCTGCTTTTGCGGCGTACATATCAATTGGAGAAACGACAGGTTTTATACGCCCTACGCCTACCAAATACTTTTCAACGTAGTTTGCGTAATTAATAGTATTTAATTCAAACCATTCATCGTAAATATGACCGAATTCTTTTTCCAGTTTCGGTATTGAGTTTGAGTTAAACGTGCAAATGCCAAACATTTCTCCGAGCGTACCCACATGAACCAAACCTAACCCATCAACCCAGCTAATCTTTTTAGTAAAATCGTACTTACCAATGTATTCAGATTTATATGAGGTATGTACAAATTCTCCTGTTGTATCATGATTGAAATAAACCGCTAACAATTCTTCACCTTTAAATCCTTTTAGCTGCTCCCAGCCTTTGTATTTTCCAGTGCCCGGAATTGCATAAACGTTATAAATCTCACCAAAAATATCAATTGCGACGGTTTCTGCCGTATATACCGGTTTTTCGCCGAAAAATAGAAAACCAAAGCAGATTGTACTAACAAGAATTAAGCGCATAGTAAAAAGCCTCATGCCAACCCCTCCATAAATTATGTAAAATAGTAATTACATTTCATTCCTCGAATTGCTTAAAAAAGCCGGGAATAACCTCATATACAACAATTGGGCGCACTCCTAATTTAACTTCCTTAAACATCTCGACTAACCGCTCACCGTCAATTAATTCAATTTGGCGTTTGCCTCCGCTCTGAGCTTCTTTCATAGCATCTACAGAAAAATATCCGGTAGTAATAAAAATACCTTTGTCGGCAGTTTTAAAAGTTCTGTTTTCAAAATCGCTGACCTGTTCGCGAGAAACTGTACCTTTATAACGCTTACATTGAAAGACAACCTTTAAAGTAAGAAACGGATTAATTGCCAGTAAACCTTCGCCGTCTATACCGCCATCATGGGAGCGACCCGTAACAGTTACATTTTCAAAACCAGATTCACGCAACAACCGAGCGCAGACATGCTCAAACGCTTTAGCAGACATGCCGCGTAAAATGGAGAGCAAGTCATCTTCCGCAGGTATAGGTTCCTCTTCTGTTGAGTTTACCAACACACTTATGTTGCATTCATTTTCCGTGATGTGTGATTCTCGATTTTTTTTATAAACATTAAGCCATTTGTCAACCATTTCACGAGCTTGTATTGCAGTATACGATGTAGACCATCCCTTTTCAGTAAGTACCCATACCCCACGTATTGTAGCGTCCAAAACACCTTCCCGTGCAAGATAATTGCGCGTCCATGCTATGCGATTGTGGAATTTCAATGCACCGGATGGAAGCAACTCATTTGTTACGCTCTCCGGCAAATTTAATGTTTCGGCTATTTTAGTTGAAACCTCTTTAGGCCGACCCGAACCGCCCAAATCTTTTAAGGCATTTATAAGGGGCATAACCCAATCGGCAGAATTTGACATATTTAAAGAATTCATATATTTCCCCTTACTTATTCAATACGAATATTCCGGCAATTCAAATTGAATACCAATTGTTTCATAATAATTAAAAGCTTTTTTTACAAAATCCAATGTTCTGTTGCAATAATCTGCAATTCGACGGTATTCGCACCCAACGTTAAAAATAGCACGCTGCAATTTCTCCGGCGGCAGTAATTTGCGTATAGTGGCACGTTCAGTTTTGGCTTCGTAAAAATTTCTGTTTGCCCGTGCTAAACGCGTATTACTTGTTGAAGTAACACAATATGTATTTCCAGTTTCGATGTGTGTTATTTCGTGGGTAATTATTTCTATTTCCTCTTTTTGTGTCTCAATTGCATTTTTGTCAAGAATGATACTTTCTTCTGCCGCACATACACACATGGATTTTATCGTTGGGCTAAAATGTAAATTATAAACAGCTATATTTTTATCATGTATAGACTGATAAACGTGTTCAAGTTCAGTCATTTCACTGCACCACCCTATTATAATCTTCGTTGTTGTTTTAGCATTTCCGCGATTTTTGCAAGCGCGTCAACCTCTGATTGCGTTAAATCTTCAAATTCATTGCGGTGGAAAGCTAATCTCACTCCTTTCAAAATTTCCGGCACGACAAGTTCAACGCCGTCCGGCTTTAAATCCTCAGTTTTGCCAAGTAAATAGTCTGTTGACACCTCCAGTAATTCAGCGATTTTCTCAAAATTAACAATGTTAGGTATAGATGCATTTTCTTTTTTCATGTTATATACAACGTTCTTATTTAAAACACCATCGCTTGCTTCGATCATTTTTTGAGTATTCCCAAATTTATCTTTTGCTAAGGTTTCGATGCGCTCTGCTACCTGCCTTAAATTCAAAATAATCACCTCCAAAAAATATTTTCACAATTTTGTGAAAAATCTATTGACATCCCCAAATTTGTGAATTATAATATCCACACAACCACAAAACAACCCACAAAACCACCGAAAGGAGCAACTACCATGACCGACAGAGAAAAGAAAATTGCCGCCATTAACATTTTTAAAGAGAGCTTCCCCGGATTAACCGGATTCAGCCTTTACATTTCCGAGGCTAACAGCAATGAAGTAGATTTCATCGGCGAAGCCGGGCTGTACTGCACTATTAATATCCGTAGCCGGAGGATAAAAGGCATTTAACTTTCGAACAAACGCGCCAGCAAACCTTCGTCGTAAATATCAAATGATTCATCATCAGCGAATGAAACCCGAAAATCATTTTCAACAACATGCCGCTCCAGCTTTTCAATAATATCAATTTTTTTATAGGAGCGGTCAATATATAAAAGTTTTTGCTCAATTAACAGCAGACCCCAGTACATAATAGGCTTGCCGTTAAGAAACAAGCGGAACGAAGCCCATTCGTTCACAAGGGCAAGTACAACAGATAAATCATTTCTGCAATAAAAGTATTCAAACAAATTACCAAAGCGCAAAACATGGTGCCCGTTCAAATAAATATATTGCCCGAATTTTTGAGCTTCTTTTATAGCCCGGTCTTTATATTTAGAGCGCGTATTACCAAAGGCTATAACCAACCAAAATGATGGCAGTTGAATGAGGCAATCCAAACACATGCCTAAAACAAGCTCTTGGTTCCAGATATAGCCGCCGCAGACCGAGCAAGCCGAATATTGATGATACCTATCAGGCGTTATTACAGCACCGTACTTATCCAAGCGGTAGCCGGTAGCATTTTCGGTATTAGATATAGCAATCATCTCCTTAAACACAAAAAGGAGGGGTTGGAAACAAGGCGGTTAAACAACATAACCACACATCAACATAACCACACATCAACATAACCACTATAGCACAACGAACATTCATTTGCAAGAAAGGAGGATAAATTTATGTCTTTTATACGACAGAGCAATATTGGCGAAGGTTATCAGTTTTCCATCAAAGCGCCTCCGGATTTGCGCAAAACTCTTGATGAGTTTGCGTATCTTAACCGGATAACCCGCTCTTTGGCAGTGGTTCACCTGCTGAGCAACGCCCTTAAGGCGGAGGAAGGAAAACCATATGTTACGTTCTTGGAGCAATCTAAAGAAGCGTAATTCCCCCCACTTAAATTGTACTAAGAAAGGCAGGTGGAAACAATGAACAATAACTGCTTAAACCGCTATAAAAGCAGTAGGATATCTGCCGGAATAACGCAAGAGCGTGCGGCGGAACTCCTTGGCGTTAGTACACGGTCGTTATGCGATTATGAAAACGACCATATGAAAGTACCGAACGACATTGCGGCAAGCATGGCGGAAATCTACAACAACCCCATGTTAGAGTGGTTGCACTTGCGGGAAAACAGCGCAATTAGCAAATATTTGCCGGAGGTTGCGATGCCGCAAGGCAACGGCGATATGGCATACCAACTAATCCTATTGCAGGACGACCTTGCGCCGACGGTAAGCACGATAAAAAGGATTATGGCAAACCGGCAAGTGGACAGCCACGAAAAAGCGGAATTTTGCCAGCAAATAGGGGCAATGCGGAGGATGGCAGCAGGTCTTTTAGCTTTGATAGTTTACGCCGAGCAGATAGAAAAGGAGGGAGAAACGCAATATGGAGCTGTTATCAAACCCAAAAGTGCGGGCAGAGTATGAGAACCTAAGAATACAATTTGGCAATAAAGCAATGCTTGATTTGGACGATTACAGCAACCTCTTTGGTATTTGTCGCCGGAAAGCAAGCTGCCATGTACACAGGCACGATGTACCACACGTTATAGTTGGCAGAACGCTGTATATACCCATGCAGGACCTTGCGCTGCACATTGCCCGAAAAAAGGCCGCAAGCGAAGGGGAGATAATCGCAATCAAGCAGTCGAAGGAAGATATTAAAAACAGCCGGGGATTTGCAAAAATGGCGCATGACAAACAGATTTACGGCTCAAAGCGAACATAGGAGGCAAAACACTATGAAAAAATACATTTTTTTAAGCGGGTTAATTACGGCGGTAAGCTTAGCTTTGTACCCTTTAAACAAAGCTTTGGCGTTCGCGGAGCGCGGATACCACGCCCACGGGGGCGAAACTCTGTTACTTTTTTTAGGAATTGTTGGCGCGGTAACGGTTTTGGTTATCGGTTACCAAAAAACATACGTTTTGAAGCAGTACACGACCTGCGACAACTGCGGGGCGCATCTTGACCCCGGAGAAATTTGCGATTGCGGCGGCACAAAAAAAGGCAGCCTACCTCTTGCCGAGAAGCCGCCTTTAACCGAAAGCGAACAAAGCATTTTACCGCTTTGACGCGCACTTTATTTATATCATAAAGAACCTATAAGGTCAAATTAAAATTTGAGAGGAGAATTTTCATGAGCGAAAATATCGCTGGAAACAACGCAATGCAACTCAATTCAAGTAACATGTACAACAATATAGCCGCGTTTGATTTTGCGGCAAGGATGGCGGGGATGTTCGCAAAGTCAACTATTGTTCCTAAAGACTATCAGAATCAGCCATCAAATTGCATAATTGCGCTGGAGCTTTCAAATAGGCTGAATATGCCGCCAATGATGGTTATGCAGAACCTCCACATAATTCAAGGGCGGCCAAGCTGGAGTGCGCAGTTTATTGTTGCGATGATTAACGCGAGCAAGAAGTACAAAACCGAATTGCAGTACGAACTAAAAGGAAGCGGGGATACCCTTGAATGCTACGCCTATGCCACAGATAAAAATGACCGCAAGGTTATAGGCCCGGTCATTGATATGAAAATGGCAAAGGCTGAAGGTTGGCTTGATAAAAACGGCTCGAAGTGGAAAACAATGCCGGAAGTAATGATGCGTTACAGAGCCGCTTCCTTCTTTGGGCGCTTAAACTGCCCTGAGCTGGTAATGGGCATATACTCCGATGAGGAAGTAATTGAAATGCCGAGCAGCGATTACAGAGAGGTTAAAGGCGGCAATAGCAACGTACTGCCTATAGAGGATTTGGGCGAACCGGTGCTTGAACTAAACACCGCGCAAGGAAACAACCAGCAACCGCCGCAACCGTCCCCAAAGGCAGAAAACAACGACCGGACGGAACCGACACCCCCGGTAAACAATAGCCCGGCGCTTATTTGCGCGGATTGCGGCGCGGCGATAATGCAAGCGGAATACGATTATTCGGTTAGCAAGTATGAACGCCCGCTTTGCCGGAAGTGCCAAAAAACAGCGAAAGGCGGCGGTTCCAATTAACAGCGTACAGCTTTTAGGACGGCTTACAGCGGAGCCTACAATCCGCTATACACAACAGCAAGTACCGGTTGCAAGTTTTACGCTTGCGGTACCGCGCAATAAGCAAAAAGAGCAGGATGCCGTAACAGATTTTTTCAACATAATAGCATGGCGGCAGAAAGCCGAATTTGCTGAAAATTACTTGAAAAAAGGGCAGCGCATAGCAGTTTCCGGCGAACTTCAAAACCGCAGTTACGAAAAAGACGGTGTGCGGCATTGGATAACTGAAATAATTGCCGAAAACATAGATTTTGCGGACGGTAAAGACGGACATTAGGAGGGTTTTTTTGAAATACACAAAATCGGATTGGATTGCCGAAGGGGAAAGGCGGTTCGGAGAGGACCGCTTAAACTGGAAGTTTGTATGCCCGGCTTGCGGGCGAATAAACACGGGGCAGGAATTTAAGGATGCCGGAGCAGAACCTAACAATATGTATTCTGCTTGTATCGGACGGCATAGCGGCAATATGCGCCCTGCTAAAAAGACGGAAAAAGACGGCAACGGCTGCGATTGGGTGGCTTGGGGCTTTCTCGGAACACTTGGGAAGGGCAACATCGTTATAAATGATGACGGAGCAGAGGTAGAAGTGTTCGCATTTGCGGATGCTACTGGAGAATAGGAGGAACCGAAAGTGATACGAAGTATAATTATGCGCGGTATAAAAAGCGCAAACGGCAAACAGGAGCTTACAGGACGCGACATTATTACCGGAAAAAACGGCGCGGGTAAAACTACCCGCGCTCAAGCCCTCGGCATTTCCCTTTTAGGGTACGTTCCGGGCGGCGGCAAGCTGGCAACCGAAACAATGAAGTTGGCAAACGGCGACAGCATGACCATGGGGCTGGATACAGATGATTTTACGCTGCAGCGTAGCTTTACGCGCAAAGGCGCGAAAATTGAGCAGACCATAGAGCTAAACCCTCCGCTTGACGAAAAGAGCAATGCGGATAAGGAGAAACGTATTGAGCACGAACTCGGCAAGATGCCGGTAATGCTTGATTTTAACGAGTTTCTGAGTCTCACCGACATGAAGCGGCGCGAGTTTATATTCACGCTTGCGGAAGAAGCAGACGAAGAAACCGGCGAACTTAACGATAAAGAGGCTATGATAGAGGCTTTGCGCCAAAAAATAACCTTGCCCGACGATTCTGACCCGCAACAAATTGAGATTTACAAAAACGACATCAAAGAGTGTGCGGAAAAATTTGAAGATGGGTTATTACTGCAAACAAACTTGCAGAACATTCATAGCTACGCTAAAGAACAATTAAGTTTTTGGAAAAAGGAACGCGACAAGTCTTCCGGCGCATCGCAAAAAATCGCTGAGTACAAAAATAACCTTACCGAAACCGACCTAAGCCTTGAAGCAAACAATATGCATTTGGAAGAAATGCAAGCCAAATATATTCAGCTTACCGGCGAACTGGCGAAAATCAACACCGAAAACGAAAGACATAATGAGTACAACAGAAGAATTCATCAATTAGCGCAAGAAATTGCGGCGCTTACGGATGCGGTTAACACCGAAAGCGCAGACGCTATAAAAGATGATATTGAATACTATAGCGGCTTAATTAGCCAAAAAGACAACAGCGCGGCTATTGAGTTTGCTCAAAGCCAAGTGCTTTACGAAACTAATAGGATTCCGGATTTTGAAAAAAACATTGAGAAATACCGGGAAGAATACCAAACGGCGCGGGCGCAAAAAGCCGCCAGCGAATCTTTAATCAAAAAAATAAAAGAACACACAGGCACATGCCCGATAGACCCGCGCATTAAGTGCGAACATGATTTCAAAGATTTTATGATGGAAATAGGGCTTGAAGCGCACAAATTTGACACTGCAATGCGCGAGATATCACAAAGCGGAACGGCGGCAAGGGCTGACCTCGAAACAGCCCGGCAAAACGCGAAAAACGCACAGGATACAATAAACCGTTTGCGGCAGGAGGAAATAACGGCATTACGCGAAAACGAGCAAATACAGCGCACTTTAAACGATTTACAGGGGCAATTGCGCAAGATAGAAGGTTTTGACGCGGAGAAAACAGCGCGGATAACCGCAAAGCGCGAAGAGCTGGTGGGGTTGCTTCCGGAAGGTTTTGA
The DNA here is from genome assembly GCA_031271295.1 of Clostridiales bacterium. Taxonomy (GTDB): domain Bacteria; phylum Bacillota; class Clostridia; order Lachnospirales; family WQUN01; genus JAISVZ01. Next base: position 39,880 of record JAISVZ010000082.1, read on the forward strand.
ATTGACCGAAGGATACGAAGAACTTCTGCCGGATGTTGCAGAGGTTTACCCTATAACATCTACAAAAGAGCTCATAGCGGAATACGAAGCGACATCGTCAAAAATATCTGAGATTAAGGCAAAAATAGCAGAGCAGACAAAAGCACGCAACGCACTTGCCACCCTGCGAAGCACTATGGTTGACGGGACGATGGCGGAATACCACACCGCCGCATGGAAGCGCATTGCAGATGAGTTTGGGCCTAAGGGATTGCAGGGCGAACTTGTAAAAAACACTTTAACGCCGCTGACACATGCGGTACAAGAAAAATTAGACAAAATGAATATTAACAAGGCTTTCTTTTTTCAGACTGAGGATGAAAAGGGAAAAGAGATATTTCAATTTGGCTGGTGTGATGCAGAAGTGAGAGACAAAAACAAAAACTCTCTGCCACTCAAAAGCGTTGGCAAATGCATTGGCGAACCCCGAAATTTCGATGCGCTAAGCACCGGCGAACAGATGCTTTTACTGATTGCCTTAATGACAACAATCATAGAATGGACAAACCCGCCGCTTAAAGTTTTGGTGATAGATAACGCCGAAAACCTTGACAGCGAGAACATTATTCGGGTTTTAAACGGGCTAACGACAGCGGGAATGAACCTTGACAACATAATATTCAGCGGCGTTATGGACATTGACCCCGCTACAGTACCGGATTGGCGTGTATGGGATTTAAGCGGGGGTGCGGTACAATGATTGACTACAGCGGATTAAACCCGGAACAACGGGAAGCGGTATTCAGCGACCGGCAACGCATATTATGCCTTGCCGGAGCCGGTACGGGAAAAACGCAGGTACTTACACGCCGTATTGCCCGGCTTTGGGAACAGGGCATAAACCCCGAAAACATGCTTGCCCTGACGTTTACGCGGGCGGCAGGCGCGGAGATGAAAGAACGTGTTATAGGGCTTATAGGCCCGGACGGCAAGAAACTTTTCTGTAATACTTTTCACGCGTTTTGCGTTGAGGTTATACGGGAAAATGCAGTTCAGTTAGGATATTATCCTAACTTCAGTATATACGACCAATGGGAGTGTGCGGAAATACTGAAAGCGGTACTGCATGACTTACGGATAAAGATACCCGCAAGCCGCGTAACAGATTTTATTTCCGGCAAAACCGAAAATATGAACGCCGTTGACCTAAAACAGGCGGAACGCGCCGCGAACGAATTCAGGTACCGTTTGCGGCGCAGTAACGCCATTGACTTTGACGGCTTGATAAGCACGGTAAAAAAGGCGATTGCCGAGGACCCTGTTATAAACGCAAAGCTTGGAGCGCGGTACCGGCATGTATTTGTGGACGAATTTCAAGACACGGATTCCGAGCAATGGGAAATTGTTAAGAATTTGCGGCCTGAAAATTTGTTCGTAGTAGGCGATGACTTTCAGGCGATATACGGTTTTCGGGGAAGCGATATCAGCATAATACTATCGCTGGCGGATGACCCGGAATTTCATACGGTTAAGCTGGAGCGGAATTACCGCTCCACGGAACCGATTATAGAGGCCGCAAATACGCTGATAAAACACAATACGCAAACCGAAAAAAAGCTGATAAGCGAAAAACACGGCGAACCGGTGGGCTTTTGGGAGCCGGAAGATGACAAAACGGAAATAACGGACTTAATAGCCCGGCTGAAGCGAAACCAAGAACCGGCGATAGCAAGGACCACGGCAATACTTGCGCGAACCAATAAGCAGCTTGAAAACGCGAAAATTATTTTAACCGCGAACGGAGTACCCTGCGAAACGAAATCTTCCGCCGAAAACCCGTTTTCCGGCAAGGAAGCCAAGGAACTGCTTGCATGGATAACGGCGATTGAAAACCCTGAAGATGAAGATGCAATGCGCCGTATAGCACTTGCGTACATGGGAGAAATAGCGGTTACGAAAGCGGAGCGGATGCAGTTTGGTGACGGACTAACTTTTTACGTAGCGTTGAAAGAATTGGATGACAGCGGGGAATTTTTTGAATTTTATGGCCAGATGGCGGAAATGATGATTGCGGCAGATGACACGTTAACCGGCGCGGCGCAAGTATGCGAACATGCAAAAATTGACTGCCCGGCTGCGCTTAACGCAATAGCCGCATGGCAAGCGAAGCAAGCGGAACTTGGCGAATACGCAACGCCCGCCGACCTCTTAGAATACGTAAGGCTTGCGGATGTAACCAGCAAGCCCGAAAAAGAGCGGGACGCAAGCAAAACGTACTTAATGACGGTACACGGCAGTAAGGGGCTTGAATTCGACGAAGTTTATATTATCGGCGCGGCGCAAGGCGTGTTCCCAAACCGCGGCGACCTGCAAGAGGAACGAAGGCTGTTTTATGTTGCCGTAACACGCGCGCGCGAGTATTTGCACGTAAGCTGCCCGCGTAACTTATCCGGATGGGGCGGCGGAGGAAAGCACACGGAACACAGCCAATTTTTGAAGGAATCCGGCATTGTGTAGCGGAGGGAGATGGAAGGATGGCGTGGATTGAGAGTCATCAAGAATTAGGGCGGCACCCGAAAACAAAACGCCTTGCGAGAGCATTGCAAATTTCTCTTCCGGCGGCGGTCGGACACCTTACATACCTTTGGTGGTGGGCTACGGACTACGCCCAAAACGGCGAACTGACAAACTACACTGCGGAGGATATTGCAGACGCAAGCCTATGGGAGGGCGACGCCTCCGAGTTTGTAAACGCGCTTGTAACCGCGCAATTTGTTGACAGGGACGAAACGGGAACGCACATACACGATTGGTACGATTACGCCGGGCGTTTGATTGAACAACGGAACAACAACCGTGAGCGCATGAGACGCGCACGAGCGGCGAAAAACCAAGATGAAGCGGAATACGTTCCCGAAACGTGCGCGAACGGTGCGCGAACGGTTCAAGCACGGTTCAGCGAAAGCGGCGAACCGTTCAGGGCTACACAACCTAACCTAACCATACCAAACCAAACACAACCAGACCTAACCAAACAGGACCAGACCACTACCGAACCAGCGGCAACCGGAAGCGGCGCATCCCCTACTCCTGTACCGTACAAAAAAATAATGGAAGCGTATAACTCTATTTGTACGCGGCTGCGGAAGATAAAGATTATAGACGGGAAGCGGCAAGATGCGGTAAGTGCGCGGTTTAAGACTTATGGGTTTGACGCTCTGATAACAGTTTTTAAAAAGGCCGAAGCCAGCGAATTTTTATGCGGTAACGGTGGCCGGAACTGGTCTGCTGATTTTGATTGGCTTATGAGCGCGACAAATATAGCAAAAGTGCTTGAAGGTAAGTACGACAACGCCCAAATCCGGGCCGCTCCTACGGGAGCGCGGGATAAGCCAAACACAATGGACGTACTAAACCGCATAATAGCGGAATCCGAGGGAGGCGGGGCTAATGGAAGCGATACAGGATAGCACTATGATACCGGCGGTAAGCGTAGACGTAGACCGGCCGAAAGAGAAAATTTTAAGTGCGCGTGTGCAAGCGGCAAAACTTGTGGCAATTTGCGTTACGGCATATCCGGGGTCCGACAAGTACCAAACGGAGCAAGCCGTAAATAACACGGTTAACCTGTGGGCTGGTAACTTTATAGACGATGACTGGAGCATTGTGGCTATGGCGCTTACCAAGCACATATCAATAAGCAAATGGCCGCCGTCTATAGCTGAAATACGCGAAATTATGACCGAAATACTAAATCCGGATTTGATAACGCCGGACGAAGCGTGGGAAATAGTTTCGAAAAATATTGATACAGACAGCGGATGGGAGGATGCGGAATGCTGTTTTCCGTTGCCGATTATCCGGGCGGTGAACATGGTGGGATACGCCAATTTGCGGGATATGCGAAAGAACCGGCGCAATTATTCCGGAAATAAGAATGCCGGGCTGGACAGAATTGCGTTTGAAAAAGCATATACGCCCGAATACGAACGCGAAAAACAGACGGCCCAGCTTCCCCGCCACCTGAAGGAAGCTCTTGAACAGGCAAAGTATGCTTTTGCTGGGGAGAGCCGAAGGCTATACACCGAAACACAAAAAAGGCTTGAAAAAAGGGACCGCGAAAAAACGGATTTAATGCGGTATGTACTGAATGATATTGAACTGGAGGCGCTTGCATGAGCATATACGCGAATAAAGGAAAGAGCTTTGAGAGCCTGATACAATACGCAAACCAGCGCTACAGAAAAGACGGCAAGGCGATTATTACAAAGCAGCACACTCTTTGTACGCCCTTGCGTAACGGCACCGGTGCAATTGTCAGCGCGAAATACGAGGAAAAGGCGACGGTTGATTACATAGGGCGTTTTGGCGAAATACCGATTGCTTTTGAGGCGAAGCATTGCTCGGAAGATAAGATTGACCTTAAGCGGGTTGAGCAGCATCAATCGGATTTTTTACACGAATGGTGTTACGGCGGCAAGGGAATTAGTTTTGTGCTTGTTAGCTTTAAGCATGAGGCATTTTATGTTATTCCGTACTACGCATGGATACATGCGGTAAATGGTCGAAAGCAAAAATTACGAGGAGGGCAAGCCAGCGGAACAACGGATGACGGATTTGTAATAACGGGAAAAGCCAGTATACGCAAAGACGAACTGCCGGAGGCTTGGAGCGTTAAAAGCGGAGGTACTGCGGCTCTTGATTATTTACAGACCGTTGGAAAGCTTTGGAGGCTTGCAGAGGAAGAAACGAGAGGAAAATGCCTTGAGTGCACTTACGGCATTTTTAAAATTGGCGATACGGTTGGTTACTGCAAAAACGACAAATGCAAAAACATTTCTTTTGGCGGCCACGTACCGGTTGAGATGTCATGCACTCTTTTTGAAAAGCGAGAAAGGACAGGTATATAAAATGGGCGATAAAAGCGGATTTTTCGAACGGCTGAGAATAGCTTTATATGTTCTCACGGACGAAGAAAACAAAAATATTCAAACTATGTTATTATATTTAACAAGCGGAGGTTATGAAATGGAAAGTGTTAAAGAATACCCGACTTTCGCCTCACGATTTCGGGAGCAATGCAGAGTTGAAGAGCAAGACGATTTAGCAGATATGCTCGGCGTGACAAAAAATACATTCAGACAATGGACGAATGGAAATGCTACGCCAACAATTGAGAAGCTTATTAAACTTGCGAAATACTTCAATGTTACAACAGATTTTTTACTTGGACTTACTGATATAAGCAGTAGAAATTCTACCGTACAAGATTTTGTTAACTATAGCGGATTAGATGAAAAAACCATTGAGGTTTTAGGTCTGTACGGCAAGGCAATCGCAAACGATGTCGCGTTGTCAAAGTTCTTTAGTGACTTTGGAGAAGACGTTAAGCCTCTCCCGCAAACCGTAACGGAGCTTGGGCTAAAAGCATTGAATCATATAATAGCAAATTGCAATGAGCTATTAACTACAATTGGGCTATTTTGGTTTGGCGCGTTTACAGGGCTTGATGCTGCAAAAGTAGAGGGAGTTAATATAACGTTGGAAAATCCTGAAGAATTCATGCGGAATGGGTTACTCCAAACCGCAATATATACACTTTCAAAATATCGCAAAGACCTTACGGATAATAATTTCGACTTACCTTTAACGGCAGTATTAAACGCAACAAATGCAAGGCGTAAAACTTCTTTTTGTTGTGAATTTTGCGGAAGTACCAATATCGTGAAGACGGACACAGAAACCACTAAATTTAGCAACTGTAGGCAGTACAAGGCGAAATATAGGTGCGTTAATTGCGCGGCGGTTTGCGATATAACGCAAAGGTGGAAAAACATACGGACAATACAGGAGGAAAAATGTGCAGAAAGCTAATTTACATATTGGTTCTAATAACGTTACTTTTAACCGGCTCTACGCCCGCCAAATACACCGAAGCGGACGTTGAGCTTATGGCGAAAACCGTTTACGGCGAAGCGCGGGGGTGTTCGCCGGAAGAACAGGCGTTAGTTGTGTGGTGCGTCCTACAGCGCGTTGATGACGGCGGTTTCGGCGAAAGCATCAAAGAGGTTATCACCGCGCCGGGGCAGTTCCAAGGGTACGATGCAGATAACCTGATGTGGGAGGATATTTATAACCTTTGCGCCGAGGAAATGACGAAATGGGCGCAGGGGGAAGAGCCGCCAACGCATGAAGCTTACGCGCCGGAAACACCTTATCTTTACTTTAACGGTAAAAATGGTCATAACTGGTTTAGGAGGTTTTACGATGAGTAAAAGAAAATTTACGTTTGAGATTTGGGATTTTGATTTGTGCGGAGCAGCATATGTAATCGCAAAAGACTTATGCCCAAAACGTGAAGATGTGCCTGAATGGCTTGTAAAAACAGACCATCTTGACCCCGAATGCATTAATCCAGAAAACGGCGAAGGTTCGTTTTTTGGCGCTAATGACATAACAGAAGGTTTTTGTAAATTTCAAGTTCGTTCTGATTGGCTTAATGATGACGATGGAAAACCGCACGGCGGCTATTGTGTCGAAGAGGGAATAGATTTACCAACAGGAAAATCGCGTCGTGGTTGTTTCCCGGTTTGGATTTTGCGGTTAGGAGAATGGTACTATGATTATAACAACCGATGCGCTTGCGGGGCTGAAAACTCTGCCAGATAACGAAATAGATACCTGCGTTACTTCCCCGCCGTACTACGGTCTGCGCGATTACGGCGTATCTGGGCAAATAGGGTTAGAAGATACGCCGGAAGAGTACATACAAAAGCTTGTCGCGGTATTTCGCGAGGTTCGCCGGGTGCTGAAAACGGATGGTACGCTATGGGTGAATATTGCTGATAGTTACGCCGGAAGCCTTAAAGGCGGGGGATGCCCTACCATTGTCAGACGGAATTTAGGCGGAGGTGACTATCCGCGATTACCTAAGCCGCAAAATTACAAGATAAAAGATTTAATGTGCATTCCGTTTCTGCTTGCAATTGCCCTACGCGCCGATGGTTGGTATCTCCGGCAGGATATAATTTGGTTCAAGCCAAACGCCGTACCCGAAAGTGTAAAAGACAGGTGTACTAAAGCGCATGAGTATATTTTCTTGCTCAGTAAATCAAAACGCTACTATTTTAACTCGAACGCGATAAAAGAGCCGGTAACAGAAAGCACTTTGGCGCGTATGAAACGCGGTCGTTCGGACAGTCATAAGTACATCAACGACCCAAACAGCCAAACAACACAAAATATCAATCAGCCACGCGCCAACAGACGCGGCGAAGATATTGAACTGCCAACAACGCGAAACAAGCGTAGCGTTTGGACGATTGCCACAGCACAATGCAGGGAGGCGCATTTTGCGACATTCCCACCGGATTTGATACGCCCCTGCATACTGGCAGGGAGCCGCGAAGGCGAAACCGTTCTTGACCCGTTTTTCGGCGCGGGAACGACCGGGCTGGTGGCGGCACAGGAAGGACGGCAGTATATCGGGATTGATATAAACCCGGAATACTGCGAGATTGCAAGGAAACGGATAGAGGAAAGCGTCAAAGTAAAATCAAGGAGAGTGGCAACGTGAGGAAGAAATACATAGAAAATTGCAGACTTGTAAAGAAATTCGGTCATCCGGGAAGGGAAAATAACGAGCAGTGTACGGGATTTTTTCGCGACGACGAAAGCGATGAGTCGCTTGAAGAATGCGAGAAATGCCCCCTTAATGCTTCTCACTCGGACCCCAATTTGATTCTGGTATTCGGCCCCGAATATTAAATTAAGCGAGGTAACGGCATGAAGTTAGGAAGTTTATTTGACGGCGCGGGCGGCTTCCCGTTAGCGAGCGCATATGCGGGATTTACAACCGTTTGGGTTTCAGAAATCGAACCTTTTCCTATAAGGGTAACGTCTAAACGGTTCCCGAACGCAAAGCATTTAGGGGATATATCCAAAATAAATGGCGCACTGATAGAGCCTGTTGACGTAATTACATTCGGTTCGCCGTGTCAAGATTTGTCAATAGCGGGCGCAAGGGCGGGAATTGACGGTAAACGCTCCGGCTTGTTCTTTGAAGCAATAAGAATCATAAAAGAGATGAGGGAAGCAACTAATGGGAAATATCCAACTTTCATTGTGTGGGAAAACGTTCCCGGAGCATTCAGTTCCGGAAAAGGCGAGGACTTCCGGCAGGTCATTGAAGAAATCGTCCAAATCGCGGAAGCAGGCGTTTCAATCACTAAACCTAAAAAGTGGTGCAACGCCGGGGAGATTGTGGGAGACGGATACTCCATCGCATGGCGGGTATACGACGCGCAGTTTTGGGGAGTGCCCCAGCGTCGCCGTAGAATCTTTCTTGTCGCAGATTTTGGAGGCGGACGCGCCGGACGAATACAATTTGAGCGCGACAGCCTGCTTAGGGATTTTGCGCCGGGCGGAGAAACGGGGCAAGGAGCTGCCGGAGCGGTTAAAAATCGTGCTGGAACAGCAAGCGGGGTTGATTGTTTAAACCCGTGGGATTCGCAAAGTAGCCGCGTTTTTGGGGAAAATGGCGTTTCGCCGACGCTTGACGGAGCGGACGGCGGCGGAGGTAGGAATCCCGGAGGGCTTTTACTGACGGGAGATAAAGAGGTAACGCCAATAAATTTGCAAGTGGCAACGCGTCACATGACTTACTGCGCGATGACCGCGCCGAGCTACTTAAAAGCGTAAAATCTGTCGAGGAAGCATATCAAAAAACGCAAGTGGAAAACTGCGGCTTTGCGGCGATTAAAGAATACGATGACTTGCTGTGGCGGCTGCCTGCCCGTGTTTGGGTTGATTAGAGGAGGAATAAAAATGAATCAAACAAAAATTGAATGGTGTGACTATACGTGGAATCCCGTAACGGGTTGTCTGCATAACTGCGAATATTGTTACGCGCGGGGGATTGCGCGGCGTTTCGGCGGGCGCAGCATTTCAACCGGAAACTACTTAGATGGCAACCAAAAGTTTGAAAAATGTTGCAAAGAAACAAAATCGTGTCGCGAATTGGACGCGCCAATGGCAATTGAACGCCAAAACGGTAAATTTCAATTTGCTCCATTTCCTTATGTTTTTGACCCGACGTTTTACCGCTACCGGCTTGAGCAACCAGCGAAGATGAAAAAGCCGCAGAATATATTCGTTTGTGATATGGCGGATTTGTTCGGCGAATGGGTACCAGATGAGTGGATAAGCGAAGTTTTTAAGGCATGCGAAGCCGCGCCACAGCATAGATACTTGTTTTTAACCAAGAATCCAGAACGGCTTGTAAAACTTAGAGGAAAACATAAGCTTCCTAATTTGAATAATTTTTGGTACGGAACCACAATAAATAATCCAGATAACGCATACTTTTATGACCGTTTAAGTAGTGGACGTAACGTATTTCTCAGCGCGGAACCGTTGCTTAAACCATTCGATTTTACAGAATTAGTATTGACAAATTGGATGATTATCGGCGCGGAAACCGGCGATCGCAAAGGAAAAATTATCCCCAAGCGCGAATGGGTTGAAAATATTGTGAAATCATGCCGTGAACGTGATATTCCGGTGTTTATGAAAGGTTCACTTATAGACATTTGGGGCGAATCGCTGATTCAGGAATTTCCGTGGGAGGTGGCAAAATGAGCCAAAGAGCAGAATGTACGGCAGCAGATATAAAAATCGCGTTATCTAAAAAACACCATAATGATTATTTTTTAACGGAGGTTAAAAGTGGTTCTACATCCATGGGGACGGGAAAACGGAACCGTTTGAAAAGATAATGCGGGACGCTGAGAAATACCGCAAACTGCTTTATGTTTGAACAGTAATAGAGATTAAAAAGCATCACACCGACACGGGGCATATAGCTGCCCTGTGTTCAGTCAGTCAAAAAAAAGAAATGGAGGCATTGATCCGATGGCGAAAACAAAACAGGCGACGATCGAAGAAATAATTCAAAAGGCGGTTGCGGCCCAGCGAATAGCAGGCGAACGGCAAGCGCAGGACGCATTTAAGGCAACCGAAAAGCGGCTTTATGCCTATTCTATCATACGGTTAAAAATTGAAAACGACAGAGAGCGTATAGATGAAATCAGATGCGCCGGCGTACATACGAGCAGCAAGAGTATAGTGCGCTTTCAGCGTTCGGGCGTAAGGCTTACCAACGAAGAAATAGAGCAAGCGCAAATACAGGATATTACCGCGCAGATAGCGGAGGATGAACACGAAATCGAGAGCATTGACAAAGCGCTGACCGTTATCAGCAACGACCCATACGCAAAAGTCATTCAATATAAATATTTTGAGGGTAAAAATGACGGCGAAATCGCGGATTTAATTACGTGCGATGAGCGCACCGTAAGGCGCAACAAAAGCCGGTTAGTTGGGCGTTTGGCGGTGTTTTTGTACGGCGCGGAAGCAATTGGATAAATGTCCAAATAGCCTTGCCAAAACATGCCCTTTTGCTGTGTCCAAATAGCGTCTATAATGTTTTCAGTATTAAAATTATGCCTAAATAATTTTTAAGCATTTGCCCGCGCAGGCCAGGCAAGTGCTTATTTTATTTTTAACGCGGAAAAGGAGAATTTGCATGGCACGACCGAAAAAGAGTAAAGCGCCAAAAGAAATTATATACCAAACGCAAGCATCAGCGCGGGCTATGGCAGGCAATATCCCCGTTTTCTGCGCGTATGACAGGCTTGTAAGCCCGTTTGAGCTGGTGGGCAACCCGCGCAACCCGAACCAGCACCCGCAGGAGCAAATACAGCTTTTAGCGCACATTATACAAAGCCAAGGCTGGAGAGCGCCGATAACCGTAAGCAACCAAAGCGGTTACGTTGTGCGCGGTCACGGGAGGCTGGCGGCGGCGCTTTATTTTAATGCGGCCTTAGTACCGGTGGACTACCAAAATTACGACAGCGACGCCGAGGAATGGGCGGATTTGATAGCAGATAACAGGCTTTCGGAGCTATCGGAGATAAATACTGTAACCCTTGCGGATTTGCTAACCGAAATGGATACCGGGGAAATACCGATGATTTTATCCGGATATACGGAAGAGGATATCGAAAGCATATTGTCGGCAATATCAGGGGATGATGACGCGCAGAGCGACGGTATAGACGATGCGCCAAGCGCACCGGAAAAGCCGATGACCCAGCCGGGCGACTTATGGTGCCTTGGAAACCACCGGCTTATTTGCGGCAGCGCCACCGATCCGGGAACCGTTGAGAGGCTGATGGACGGAGAGCTTGCGAACCTTGTTTTTACCGACCCGCCTTATGGCGTAGAGTATACAGGTTCGGGGCGGGACAAAAAGGCGTGGGAAATGATTAAAAATGACGACAAAACCGGTGACGATTTGACTAAGCTATTGATACCGGCATTTAAAAACATGGTTAATTTCGCTGCATCTGACGCAGCGTTTTATATTTGGCACGCTGATATAACGTTTGAAGAATTTATATATTCCGCTAAGGCCGCAGGCCTTTCCCGTAAAGCTCTCTTGGTGTGGGCGAAAAACAATTTTGTTTTAGGCAAAAATGATTACCACCAAATGCATGAGTGCTGTATTTACGCTGAAAAACAAGGGTTTAAAGCCCGTTTTTTTGGCGATAGGACAAATACCACCATATGGCGGGCGACGCTTCGGGGCAAAAAAGAATCTGCTGCTTCCGTAGGAAACGGGATAGTAATAACGGACGGGGCGGGCAACCGGCTATTCATAGCAAACAAACCGCCAAAGGATAAAAAAGTGCGTTATTTCCGCGCGGAAGAAAAGGATACTATAACGTTAGTTGGGGATAACGCCAATTTTACGGTATGGGAAATTGCAAAGGATACGAAAATTCAGCACCCAACACAGAAGCCGGTGGAGCTTGCAACCCGCGCCATAGAAAACAGCACGGAGGCAGGGGAAAGTGTGCTTGATTTATTCGGCGGCAGCGGTACTACGCTGATCGGCGCGGAGCTTACCGGGCGCACCGCGTACCTAACCGAACTTGACCCGAAATATTGCGACGTTATTGTAAACAGGTATGTGCGCGTTACGGGAAATTTAACCGCAACCTGTGTCCGAAACGGGAAAACGCTGGCATATGCACAGCTTAAAAGCCAAAACGATGAGGATAACGGGCGCGAGCCGGAATTGAGGTGAACCCGAAATGTATAAAAAGTTAGAAACATACACGGGCGATCCGTGGGATAAGCAGCCGGGAGAGAACGCGGAACAGTACCGCGCTTTTTGCACGTACCGGGACGCGGAGCCGAAAATCGGCACTGAAAAAGTTGCGGAGAAATACGGAAAAAGTAAGGGCTGGGCGGAACAACTCTGCACCGCGAGAAGGTGGGTGGACAGGCGCGAACTTTGGGCGGAATATCAGGGAAAATTGACCACGGAGGAACTGAAGCGCGGTATCCCTGCCATGCGTAAATCCCATACGGATATCGCAACCGCCATGCTGATAAAGGCGGCAAAGGCGTTAAAGGCGATACCAACAGAGGAAATGACCATGCAAGACGTAGCGCGGGCGGTGGACGTTGCAACCAAATTAGAGCGTTTGAGCCGGGGCGAGGCGACCGAACGCACCGAGAGCAATACCGCCATAACCGGCAAGGTAACCGTTGACAGCAACCCCTACGAAGAGCTGACAACGGAGGAATTACGGGCATTGGCGCAGGCTGTAAAAGATGATAAGCGGCTTAAGCAGAGTTAATGAGCATCTTTTGGCGCAAACCCTCGCACGTCAGCATCTTGTGGAGTTCGCGGAGTATACGGACGCAAATTACACAACGAATTGGCATCACCGCGTTTTATGCGAAAAGCTTGATAAACTTGTAGCAAAAAAAATAAAGCGGCTGATGGTTTTTATGCCGCCGCGACACGGAAAAAGCGAACTTGTAAGCCGGAAACTACCGGCTTTTATTTTTGGGCGTAACCCGGACGCGAGTATAATGGCTACAAGTTACAGCGCAGACCTTGCGCAAAGAATGAGCCGCGATGTTCAGCGCATAATTGACAGCCCAAAGTACGGGGAACTTTTTCCGGAAACGTCGCTGTACGGGAAAAACATACGAACTGTTGCAAACGGTTCCTACCTGCGCAACTCCGATATTTTTGAAATTGTGGGTTACAAGGGCAGCTACAGAGGCGCGGGTGTTGGCGGCGGCATCACCGGCATGGGCGGCGACTATATTATCGTTGACGACCCTGTAAAAAACCGCGAGGATGTAAACAGCCTTGTAATGCGTGATAAGCTGTGGGATTGGTACACCAGTACGCTGTACACCCGGCGCGAGAAGGACGCGGCGATTTTAATAACTTTAACCCGCTGGCACGAGGATGACCTTGCCGGGCGGCTGTTGGAACTTGCGCAAAAAGAACCTAACGCCGACCAGTGGGAGGTTTTGATGTTCCCCGCCATGTGCGAGGAAGAACGGAAACACCCGGAGGATATCCGCGAGGATGGCATGGCGCTTTGGCCGGATAAATATACATACGCCGAACTTGTAAGCACCAAGGCAACCGTCGGGATATATGACTGGTCTGCTCTGTACCAGCAAAGGCCGCAACCGGCAGGGGGAACGATATTCCAGCGCGAGTGGATGAACAAGGAATACGAAGAACTGCCCGCCGGAGCTACGCTAATTCAAACATGGGATTTGCCGTTTAAAGACAGCGAGGCAAGCGCAAAGTGTGCGGGAATTATTATGGCGCGGAAGGGCGCGGAAATATTTTTTGTTGATGTGGTAAACGACAAAATGAGTTTTACCACAAGCGTAACGGCAATACGCAGCATGACCGCGAAGCACCCGAAAGCGCGGGCGAAAGTTGTTGAGGATAAGGCGAACGGCCCGGCGATTATAAATTACTTGCAAAAAGAGATACCGGGGATGATTGCGTTTAACCCCAAAGGCAGTAAGGAGGATAGGGCGTTATCCGTAGCTCCTTACTTCGAGGCGGGGAATGTTTACTTCCCAAAATACGCGCCGTGGAAAGCGGATTTAATTTCAGACCTTATACGATTTCCGACCGGCGTATATAAAGATACCGTGGACGCAAGTGTTCAGGGTATTTTGTATTTGATGGACAAACCGAATGATAACCTTGGAGATTCAAGCCTTCGGCTTAACAAAAATAGTTACTGGAAAAGGTGACATATGGATAATTTAAGCGAAAGTACCAAAGCCGCAAAGAAGCGGTTGCAAGAGACATTAAAGCAAGACCCGAAACTGCGAGAAGCTTTTAAGCAGAGTATAGACCAATTGCGAAAACCCGAAAACCTGAAACCTATGGTTGAGAGTACGGCGCGATTATTTGAAGCGTTACTTGTTTTGCAAAAGGCGCAAAAAGAGAATGAAAAGAGGTGAAAGCGTGGCGGCAACATTCGGAGAATTAGGGCGGCTGGGGCAATTCCGCTATGGCAGCGGGTTTGGGTTCGGCATTTTTTATGAGGAATTTTTGAAGGAACTGCGCGGGCGCAAGGGAGTTGAAGCCTTTAAGGAAATGGCGGATAACGACGATATGGTGGGCGCGGTACTCTTCGCAATCGAGATGCTGATGCGGCAGGTGGAATGGAACGTTGAGGAAGCGGGGAATACTGCCGCGGACAAGGCCGCCGCCGAATTTATATACTCCTGTATGGACGATATGGACGACACGTGGACGGATTTTATTTCGGAGGTTTTGTCCTTTTTGACATTTGGCTGGAGCTACCACGAAATTGTATATAAGCGGCGCATGGGTAAAACCCGTAACCCGGAAACCAAAAGCAAGTATGACGACGGGCTTATAGGCTGGCGTAAATTGCCTGTAAGAAGCCAAGATACCCTATGGAAATGGCAGTATGACGATAAAGATAATTTGCTTGGTTTGACACAGTGTGCGCCTCCATTGTATGAGCTGGTGACTATACCGGTTGAAAAGGCGCTGCATTTTAAGACAAAAAGCCGCAAGGCGAACCCGGAAGGGCGCAGTATACTGAGAAATTCGTACCGCTCTTGGTATTTTAAGCGGCGCATACAGGAGATTGAGGGTATAGGCATTGAACGCGACCTTGCGGGGCTTCCGGTTATAATACCGGCGGAGGGAGTTGATTTGTACGATGCTGACGGTGAGCCGACCGCTAACTTAATAGAGGCTGAGAAGGTTGTGCGCGGAGTGCGGCGCGATGAGCGCGAGGGCGTTGTACTGCCGAACGGCTGGGATTTTAAACTGCTTTCTACCGGCGGGCGGCGGCAGTTTGACACTAACGCGATAATTGAGAGATATGACCAGCGTATTGCTATGACGGTGCTTGCAGACTTCGTGCTTTTAGGACACGAGCAAGTGGGGAGTTTTGCGTTATCAAGCGATAAAACGGAGCTTTTCGGCGTGGCGCTTGGCACGTTTCTTGGCATTATTTGCGAGGTAATGAATAAGCAGGCGATTCCCCGGCTTATAGACCTTAACGGCGAAGCTTTTAAGGGAATAACCGATTACCCGAAGCTTATACACGGGGACATTGAAACTCAGGACTTAGAAAAGCTGGGTATGTACCTTGAGAAAATGGTGGGAATAGGCGCTATAATGCCGGATGAAAATTTGGAAGATTACCTGCGCATGGCGGCCGACCTGCCGGAGCGAGATCCGGAAACAAGTTATATGACGGGAGATACGGAAGATAAGAAACAGCCCGGCGCGGGGAAAAATAAGCCTGCCGTTGGGGAAGAAGAGGAACCGGAAGAGGATGACGGGGAAGAATAGCGGTAATTAGGAAAATGACGACAAGGAGGTATAGCGGTGTTCGTCTTTAGAAAATGCGAGAGAAAGCACGCGGCTATCTCCAAGGCGACCGGCAAGAAGGACGCGACGCTTAAACGCCTCCGGTCTTTTTTGGATGTAAACGAGCCTAAAACCGTTAAGTGGCTGGTTAGCCTTTGGGATAAACAGCAGGCGGCGGTAACATACAAGGAACTGCGGGAAGCGGTTTTAAACGGCGGGATATCGGAAAAACAGTTGGCAAAATGGCAAAAGGACTACGCAAAGTTTGTTAACGACTACCTTGCGCCGCAGTGGGAGCTGGCGATGACCGCAGCTGCTGATGAAGTAACGGCGTTATATCCCCTCTACCTTTACGACCCGACTGTTGGCGCGGCGCAGGATTATATAAAGCAGCACGGCGCGGAACTTATAACGATGCTTACGAGCGAGCAAAAAACCGCGATACAGAGCATGGTTGCGCAGGCCGCGCACTATGAGGGCATGACTGCGGACAGCCTTGCGCCTATTATACGCCCTGTTATAGGGCTTACAAAGCCGCAGGCGGCATCTAACCTTAAATACTATAACGCGGTTAAAAACGGGCTGTTAAAGGCGCACCCGCGCATGTTACCGGAAAACGCCGAGGCAAAGGCGCGGGAAGCGGCGGCGAAATACGCCGGGAAGCAGCACCGGTACAGGGCTATGAACATTGCCCGGACGGAGCTTGCGGCGGCATATAACCAGGGCGGGTACGGCGCGACCAAGGACGCGCAGGACAAAGGATACATAGGAGAATGTAAAAAAATATGGCTTACTGCTTCTGATGAGCGAGTGTGTGAGATTTGCGGGAAGGTTGATGACGAAAACGTAAACATGCATTCGCTCTTTAGTATAGGGCGGCTTTTGCCGCCCGCTCACCCTCAGTGCCGGTGCGCGGTTGCCTACGAAGAAATAGCGGCTCCGGTTACGCCGACGGTACCGGCGGCGGGCGCTAATGCGAATGCTGCCGCGAACACACAGCAAACTGCCGGAACGGTTATTCCGGTCGGCACGGCGGCGAATAACCCGCTGCCGCAGGCGGGAACTCCGATTCCTATTGCGCCTGCGCCGAAAAAAGGCGACGGCATACCTGCGGAAGACGTGTTCGCGGATTTGAGCACCGTACCGAAATCCGCGTTTGGCGTAAGCGTGCCAAGTGACAGCGATTTGCTTGAGGGGCAAAACCTGAGTGCGCGGCGAATTAACATTGGCGGAGCCGAATACTACGAGGTGAGCGGAAAGCTCACCGAAACCACATGGGAGACAGTTGCCAAAACCGTAAAGGCCAACGGACACAGCGGCATAATTGAGTTTGATAGTTGCCTTGACAGAGACGGCAATTATTCTACGAGTAAGGTTACGACGGTCAGCGGCAGGGGAATTGGCTTAGACAGTTTCAAAATGAGCGATAACCAAGCCGATTTTGAAATTTACGCCGACTATAACAATAAAGACATGTACGGGTTTGGCGGGTATTTTAGGGCGCGTGTGCCGGTTACCGCCGACGCGGCAAATGACAACAACGCAATGACAGGTATTTTGGATAAGGCGGGGCTAAAAAGGCTTACAGTTTCGCCGGATGCCGCCGAGGAACTGCTAATGAGAAAAAGCCGGTTGGCATGGCAGCACGCGCCGAGCAGAGTACACGAATACGAAAGCTTAACAGGGAACGCGCGGGAAAAGAAGCTTGATGAGATATTAGCTTCCGCCGGCATAAGCGACAAGCGTGTGGCGGCGCTGGAACTAAAAGAAGTTTTTCCCGGCTACAACACATATGTTGATAACGACGCGGCGGCAAGTTATAAAAACGCCGGGCTGATTAACGTTTGGTGCGGCACATCAAGCCCTGATGCGGTTGTTGCCATGACGCAGGAGGGTTTGGTGGCTACCAACTACCGTTTAACATCGGGGCACAAAATGTACGGCGCTTCGCCCGAAGACGACATGCAAACGGGCGGTTCTGATAATGTTTTTACGCGTATCGGTGTGGCTGCAAATGGCGGGGCTAAGTATAGCCATAGCTTTCTCGGCGACGACTACAGGCTGATTATTGATGCGTCCGAAATGAACCGTACGGACTGGTATGCTTACGAAATGGATAATTACGGCGAAAGCCATAAAAATCATCTTGAAACAAGAAAAACGCCTGTGGACTTTATTTCAAGTAATGCTAATAGTTACATGAGCGGAAACGAAATTATGTTTAGGCACGGAATACGGCCTGAAAAAATTATAGGAATATCTTGCGAGTATGATACTTTGAGGAATAATCTGCTTGACAAATACCGTATGGCGGGTATAGTGGAGGTAAACGGCGTACCCATTGATAAATTTGTTTGGGTAAGTACCGAAGTAGGTAAATAAGGGCGGTGAGCGGCAACATGGACAAGATTAAGGTTTACGCGGTGAAAATGGCGGGGAAAAAGAAATATACCGGCTTGGCTTGCGGCTGCGAATACCGCGCTGACCCGGAAACGTTTAAGGGGCTGTGTTACTTAACGCCGCCGGACAGGGGGCATATGATACCCGGCGAAATTTTGAAGGAGACGCGCACGGGTTTTGAGTTTATGTCTACGGGGTACGCACCCGGCAAATGGGTTTTTACGGAGGTTACAGCGGATAACTTTCAAAAAAAATTCGGACACCTTATTATGGACGATGAACGGTTGGATTTTATTAATACCACCGAGGATTTACAGGAGTATTTTATAAAAATCTGCGGCGAATAGAAAAAATAAAGGTTGAAACGCTCCTTTTGCGGGGCGTTTTTTATTTGCGCGAAAGGGGCGGTTATATGAGCGGCGCAAAAACATTTTCGCAGACGCGGGAAACGGAGGAAAAGACGGAAACGGCAAAGGGCTTGAGCAGTTTTAAAATTATGAAATCTGACGACGACCTGCGGCATGTTTTTGGCTGGGCCTCTGTTGCCGTTCGCGTTACCGGCGAAGTTATTGAGGATTACCAAGAGGATATAATTGAGATTGAGGAATTGGAACAGGCAGTATACGGCTACGTTGCGGAATTTGGCACTGCCGGGGAAATGCACGAACGCGGGGGCGTTGGGCGGCTGATAGAAAGCGTTGTGTTTACGAAAGAAAAGATGGCGGCTATAGGGATTCCGGAAGGCATACTTCCGCAGGGCTGGTGGATAGGTTTTCACATACCGGATGACGATGTGTGGAAAAAGATAAAGGACGGAACTTACAGCATGTTTTCGATAGAGGGCACGGGGACGCGGGAGCCGGTAGAGTAAAATAAAATACCGGGACGCGTTAAAAAGAAAGTATTGGCACATGGGAGCCGAGAGTAAACTGAGGTGAGAAAATGGCATATATAAGGCATAAAGCCACGCTGCAGAAGTTAATTGAAACTGGCGCGATTGTTGAAGGGCAGTTACGTTTTACCGAAGATACGCAGCGTTTGTTTTGGGATAATGACGGTGAGCGTATAGAGATAACGGATATCGTTGAACTATCGGACGAAACAGCGCGGTTGGCGATTGAGAAGCCGATAGACAAATTTTATTATGTCATTTCGACGGGGGAGCTGTGGCGGGCGCAGGGCGGAGAATGGAAAAGAGCCGATTACTCTGTTTTGGCGGCGATTGAAGCGGAAACCGCGCGGGCAAAGGAAGCTGAGTTGAATATCAGCGCGGCGGTAAGCCTTGAGGAAACGCGGGCAAAGGAAGCCGAGAACGCTCTACAAAGCGAAATAAGCGCGGAAACGGCAAGAGCAACGGAGGCGGAATCCGCAAAATATC
>JAISVZ010000140.1 GCA_031271295.1 Clostridiales bacterium
GGGATGAGGAACATGCGTAAGGCTTTGTTGATGGCGTTGTTGGAGCCCTATAAAAAATTGCGGGAAGCGGAATACGCGTTTGACTTTACCCAAAGGC
Source organism: Clostridiales bacterium (assembly GCA_031271295.1). GTDB lineage: Bacteria > Bacillota > Clostridia > Lachnospirales > WQUN01 > JAISVZ01. Next base: position 98 of record JAISVZ010000140.1, read on the forward strand.
TTACTATGTTGGAAGAATTGAAAACCATGCCGTGGGCTGCCGTTTGGGAAGAATACTGTGAACGCTCAAATGTTCCGGTTAGCTTGATTTTTTAGCTATGAAATACTACTTGGCGATTGATATCGGGGCCTCCGGCGGACGGCATATCCTCGGTCATTTAGAGGACGGGAAAATAAGCTGTGAAGAAATATACCGGTTTCCCAATAAAATGATTAAAACTGACGGGGAATTGTGTTGGGATTTAAATGCTTTGTTTTCTGAGATTTTATATGGCATGGAGCGATGCGCCCATATCGGTAAAATCCCTGAAAGCGTCGGCATTGATACCTGGGGCGTGGATTTTGTTCTATTGGATGACAGCGGCGCGGTAATAAATAACACCGTATCTTACCGTGATGCCCGGACAGCCGGAATGGATGAGCGAGTATACCGCAATATATCTGAAGATGAACTGTATCGCCGCACAGGGATTCAGAAGCAGATATTTAATACAATATTTCAATTAATGGCTTTAAAACAGGATTCCCGCCAGCCATTGAAAAAAGCAAAAAAAATGCTGCTGATACCTGACTATTTTCATTATCTGCTGACAGGCGTGCTTAAGACAGAGTATACCAATGCCACTACAACAGGGTTAGTAAATGCCCTGTCAAAAACATGGGATAGTGAGATTATTGACGCCTGTGGCTTTCCTGTTGAGTTATTTGGAGAAATTGCGCCGCCCGGTACTGTTTTGGGTTGTTTGGCCCCGGGTGTTCAAGAGCGTGTCGGGTATAACTGCAAGGTTGTTTTGCCTGCCACACACGATACCGCCTCGGCTGTTATGGCGGTACCTTCGATAGAAGAGGATGCCATTTATATAAGCTCCGGCACATGGTCATTGATGGGTGTGGAACAAACTTTACCAGACTGCTCGGAAGAAAGCCAAAAACACAATTTTACCAACGAAGGCGGATATGATTACCGTTTTCGCTTTTTAAAAAATATAATGGGCTTATGGATGATCCAATCAATAAAGAAGGAATTAAACAATCTTTTTTCGTTTTCGGATTTATGTGAAATGGCTGAAAAAGAATCTATTACATCTATCATTGACTGTAACGACAACAGATTTTTATCACCTGATAATATGATTGGTGAAATTCAACAGGCTTGCTTTGAGAAGAATCAATTCATTCCTAAAACACCGGGTGAAATCGCCGCTGTTGTTTACAATAGCCTTTCATTATGCTATCGGGATGCTATTTTGGAGTTAGAAAGCATTAATCGCAAAAAATATACTGCTATTTATATTGTCGGCGGTGGGGCGAACGCCGAATATTTAAACAAATTAACCGCAAGGTATACGCATAAAAAAGTATATTCCGGCCCTGTTGAAGCGACGGCCATCGGTAACATTATCGCCCAAGCGATAACAAGCGGTGAATTTGCAAATCTGCAAAAAGGACGTGCCAGTGTTAGAAGTTCTTTTGAAATTAAATGTTACACATAAATGGTTCCGAATATTCTGAGCAAGTTTAAACGCAGGACGGCGGAGGTGGCGCGTAACTGAACAAAAAATTGATAGGAGGCTTGTAAGATGAATACCATTTTAGCAATTGACGCCGATATTTCCGTATATAATCAGCAAAAAACGGAATGGGAAAGATACGGCGTTGATATTTTTCGAGTAAACACCATTAATGAAGCAATTATCAAAATAATGAATGGTATGTCATACCTTTTCGTCGCTATCAATGAAGATTCCATACCCGATTACATGACGTTGCTCCCTATATTGCGTGAAAGCACGCGTACTCCAATTTTCATCATCACCAGTACATTTTTAGTGGATAAAAAAGTTAAAGCCCTGCAGTTAGGCGCTGATGTATACGAGCCTTTTACCAACCATGTAAAAGACAATATTTTCACGGCTTTGGAAGTCTTAAAAGCTCAAGACCGGTGGGCAAACAGGCATGTTGAATCACCTCCGATATTATGCAGCGGAAACATTTTTATTTCTTCAACTTACAGGAAAGTATTTATAAAAAACGAAGAAATTCATCTTACGGCTAAAGAATACGAGCTTCTTTACTATTTTGTTAAGAATAAAGGCATTTTTTTATCTTATGACCAAATCTTTAACAATGTGTGGTGCGTTGATTATGACAAATATGCGCCCGATATTATCTCGTCCCATATCAAGCGGCTAAGAAAGAAGTTAATGGATGCGTCCCCCGAATATAAAAATATAATTGAAAACGTATACGGCGTAGGATACAGATTCTGTAAATAGCTGTGGCATAAACGAAAATTTATCTCTGCTTTTTAAAACAGTTGCGGCGCAACTGTTTTTTTTTGTCCTTTTTAAAACGAAATTGTCAGCAGAAAGCCAGTATTTAGCCCGTGAATAGCCTATATTGGTTTGTAGTATCTCCTTGTTCATAAAACGACGCGGATTGTAACAATGGCGCTCTTGTTTTAGCAAGGAGATATTAACATGGCACGCGGTGGACTGTCGCCGAAGAAAAAGACGCTATACCTCCATGTACTCCAATACGATTATAAAAGCAGCTTAAACGCTGAGATTTCGGATAAGGGAATCTTAGCGTTTTTATTATTTCTAAAAATTTTATTCATTACCCCACCTGCGCGCGTCATTTGGTTCAACCGGTTACGCGCTTTTTTTATTTGTCCGAAAGGGCGTGTTGCGCGCGTTATTTCCGGTTTAACCGGTGTTCGTATTCCTCACTGCCGCTCGCCGCCGTCTCCGTTCGTTTTTGGCCTCACCAAAAAAACGAACGGAGGAACAGTAATGCGAAATTACAAAGAAAGTGATTACGCCATGAACAAGTACAGCGACGGAATTGTATACCGCTTTGCTGACGGCATAGTCGAAATATCGCTTTCAGATTATCTCGCGGAGAATCCCGAAAAAACCGAAGCCGATTTCCGCGCGCTGAAGGAAATATCCGACAGCGATTATTTAATGAACGACCGGGCTGATAACGCGCAAACGAAAAGAAATAGCCCTTTAAATGAAGCCGTATTACGGCACGCTATTTCCCCGGAAGAAATTCTGGTTAACAAGATTACCGAGCAGGAGGAAGCGGTTGTGCAACGGCGGAGGTTAGCGTCGGTAACGCAAATATTGAAAAAACTCACCGCGGTTCAACGCCGGCGATATCTGCTTTTTGTTGTAAACGGATTAACCGAGCGAGAAATTGCCGAAAAGGAAGGCTCAACACAGCAAGCGGTCAGCAAGAGTCTTTGCTGGGTTGAAAAGAAAATTAAAAAATTTTTCGCGGCCTATAAAAAATAGGTTGTGAAAACGGTCAAAAAAGTGCGTTGGGTGAAAGGCGCGCCTGTAACACGCAACATCGCTCCTTTCCCCCGCACTTTGACAAACACCACGGCGGTTTCCGCCGTTGGTCATACGGACGCCAGGTAACATTACCGGCCACGCCGAGCGCGCAGAAGAAGCGGCGCCATGACCCCGGACAATAAGCCTTTAAGCTTTGCGGACGGGAGAGCGATAAACCGCTGGCTTACACCTCATCTTTACAGATGGGGCCGCCATGACACGAGGCCGCCATAATGATACTTCCGATAGAGACAGGCCCGCCCACAAAGGGGGCGGGAGATGGCCGCTTCGCTTGGGATAGAGCGAGGGGGCTTTCTATGCGGGCTTTGCCCGGCCTGGCGTACCCCCTTTACATCCGGGATGCTGGGACAAATAGGATGTGCGGTACAGTAAAAAAAAATCAACTTCCTATTTTATAGATTTATACGCTTCACACGATTTACCAATAAACGCCGCGTTTGGCGGCAGAAATGATGGGCACGGATTAACCTCCGCGCCCATACTTGTGCCGCCGGGCGTCGCCGGAGGGAAACATGAAAAAGCAAAAAAATAAACAACTACCGGTGAATCACGCATCGGTTATACAGGCAATTCCGGAGGACTTCATATTTAAATATAAAGCCGAAGAAGCTCCGCTGTTTATGGCTCACGGCTGCGTACTGGTTGAAATCCACAGCGAAGGTCAGTTTACCTACCGGGCCGAGAACTTTACCACAGGTAAAAATATCATCCTCGGCCACAGGCCGAATCGGTTGCCGGAGGCTTATTTCCATGAGATAGCGGAGCGTATGGGCAGATGCGCGGCCGGAAGCGCATGGCTCTCGGTTGACGCGGACGACAGCGCGCTGTTCAGCCGGAAAAGGCTCCAAGAAATCATGGAAGTCATTTTTCAGCGGATTCTCCCTCTGCACGGGTTTATTCCGCGTGAGAAGCAGCTTGAACTGGCGCGGGAGATTCTTTCTTCGTTATGTAACTTGGATATATCGCTGGCTGAAGCCGAGGTAGGCACGGGAAAAACCCTTGCCTACCTAATCCCCGCCGTGATTGCGTGGCGCAGCCGGATTAACAGCCGGAAGATTAACACCCGCCTGCCTGACGGCCGCCAAACTCCCGTTGTTATCGCCACATCCAGCATTGCGCTCCAGCGGGCGATTGAACAGGATTATGTTCCCGCGCTGTCGGATATTCTTTTGAAGCATGGCGTAATTAAAACGCCCTTGGTTTGCGTGCTGCGAAAAGGGAAAGGGCATTATCTTTGCGAACGCAGGTTTTACCATTTCCTTTTATATGCCGACAAGAAAATAAAAAAACTGCTTGCCCCTTTGGAACATGGTGATTTCATCGACCTCGCCGCGGCGAGGAACCTCACTCCCTACATTAAAAGAGCCATATGCGTGGACAAGCATTGCAATAAGGATTGCCCGAAATATCTGGCTTGCCGGTATATGCGCCATATATCCGAGGCCAAGCGCGGCGGGTATGATTTTCAAGTTTGCAACCATAATTATCTGCTTGCCGACGTGCTGCGCCGGACTCGCGGCCAGTCCCCGCTGATTCCCGATTATCAGGCGGTTATCATTGACGAGGCCCACAAGTTTCTTGACGCGGCGCGGTCTATGTACGGCTGTACGCTTTCTTTTTTGGACTTGTCGGATGTCATCTCAAAGATAAACGAATTTACATATCACAAAGGCGTCCCTACCGCTGATATCCGTCGCAAACTCCCTAAGATAGCAACAAAGGCGGGTATGCTGTTTCAATTTTTAAATAAAGAGGTTCCGTTCACGGATGATGAGGACGAGATATCTGAACGGCATCCGACAAAAATCAGGGAACGGGCGGAAAAGCTCATCCGGTCATTGGTGGGGCATTTGGACGCGTTGGCGGATATGCTGGAGGAGCGGCACGCCATTGTGCGGTATGAAACGGAAAAGAAGGAAGCGGCGAGGACGCTTAACCATATCGCGCAAAGCCTCCGCATGTTCATCCGGCATAAGGAATTGGTTTACTGGCTGGAAGCGCCGGATGTTGAAGATGCTGCCGGGGAAACGCCGCGGGACATCCCTTTCCCCATTCTGCAAGGCATCCCCAAGGACCTTGGCAAATTCCTCTTTAACGATTTATGGAATAAAAAGATACCCTTTGTTTTAACCTCCGGCACCCTTTCGGCGGCGGGCTGCTTCGAGCATATCAAACGTAAAACAGGGCTTGACCTTCTTCCTGACGGATGGCTTACGGAAACCACCAAACCCTCACCCTTCAACTATAAGGAAAACGCGCTTATCTATATCAGCGAAAACACACCCTTTCCCGACAATAAAAACCACGCGTATATCGACGCGGTTACGGAGGAAACGGCGCGGCTGATTGACGCTTCCAACGGACACGCCGCTGTGCTGTTCACATCCTATAAGGCGATGGATATGGTTTATGAGCGGATTAGCGTCCGTAACTTACCGTATCCCTTGTTTCGGTTGGACCGTGGCGGTTCCGCCGCGATCGAACAGTTTAAAAGCAGCGGTAACGGCGTTCTGTTCGCGTCCGGCGCGCTGTGGGAAGGCATCGACATTCCCGGCGATATTCTGTCCATGCTCGTCATCGTTCGCCTGCCGTTCGCGGTGCCGGACCCGGTCAGCGAATGGGAGCGGACACTTTACCCCAACTTGAAGGATTATATCGTTAAGATCGTCGTGCCGGAAATGCTTATCAAGCTCAAGCAGGGCTTCGGACGGTTAATCCGGGTAGAGACCGACACAGGCGTCGTTGCCATACTCGATTGCAGGGCTGGTAAACTGGGCGCTTATCGGCGGCGAATATTAGCCGCGCTGCCGTCATGCAGGGTAACTTCACAAATTAATGAGGTCAGGCAATTTCTCCGTGACAAGAAATTGCCTGTTTTTTTTATAAACACTACACAGGGATGACGGCTTGAAGTGTAGAAAGGTTTGGTGTCAAAACCATTATATCGACGTTTTATCACTTATAAATATTATACAAGGAGATTAATCATGCAGGAAATAAATAATACACAAATTGATTCCATAAGCGAAAATAGGGATTCGTTCATATCTGTTGACGAAATGGCGCGAATGCTTTCAATCGCCAGAATAACTGCATATCAGCTAACAAAAATCAAGGATTTCCCTTGCTTTTATATCGGGAAAAGAATAATCATACCACTTCAAGCATTTCATCGATGGGCAGAAGACCAAGCCAGCCGTCAAGCGACGCTGGCTACGAGATAGGGTGGTTTTGAATGCCAAAGCATAGAGCAAGTGGAGAAGGTATGGTACGTAAACGTACTGATGGCCGATGGGAGGCGCGTTATACTGATACCCGCGAAATGGATCCCAAAAAACGTGTTAAGTCCATAACAAATAAATCACAGAAAGTAGTTGTGGAAAAACTTAAAATTATACTATCCGAGATTGCGAAAGGGGAAAAACTGCTATCCAATGAAAATCCGCTTTTAAAAGAATGGCTATATTTATGGCTACAGGAATATAAAATTGCGGAGTTGCGAGACGGTACATTCCAGAGTTATGAACAAAACATTAATACACATCTGGTTCCGCTTATAGGTTCCATTAAAATTAAAGAGCTAACAGGGTTGCATATCCAACACATGTTTAATAAAATGATGAAATCAAAGGAAAAAGGCGGTCATGGCGTTGGAAACGCTACAGTTACTAAAGTAAAGAATATTCTTTCCGGTGCATTAAAACAGGCAATAACAAATAAAATCATTCGGAGTAATCCTCTTGATGAAGCGAATCCGCCACAAGTCGAGGATGTTGAAATCCGAATTATGTCAAAGGATGAGCAGCTTAAATTTGTTGCCGCTCTATCTTTTTACAACACCGGTAATATGTTTGCCATTGGTTTGGCTACCGGAATGAGACTTGGCGAGCTTTGCGCGTTAGATATAAATGATATAAACCGGGAAGAGAAATACATTGATATTACAAAAACCGCAGCACGTCGAAAAGATAAGCATACCGGTGAGTATTCCATTAAAGTTGGCCCTCCAAAAACGAAATACAGCAAACGCCGAATCCCGCTCTTACCAAGTGTTGAAGTAA
>JAISVZ010000172.1 GCA_031271295.1 Clostridiales bacterium
TGTGCAAATTCCGAATAAAAAAACTCAGATTGGCGAAATTCTTAATTGCCAGAAAGAAATATATGACGCCTTTGGAATCAACACGCCTTTATCGTTATGAGTTGACGGGAATCCGGGCTTAAAGGCTGTGCCGTTTTCAGGTATATCCGGGATTATAAATTACCTTGTTCAAGGGCTATTCCCCGCCTTTACTGCCTTTGTGTTATCTAAACTGTTTAATGATGCCTACAATTTGTCTCAAGGAACAGATACATTGCAATCTATCATTATGTATGGAGCATTATTTGTGATGGCATACGCCGTTGTTTATATTTTACAATTAATTTGCAGTATTACAATTAACGCGGGGGTATATGAAAAATGCACAAGTTATTATAATATGCAAATATCCGAAAAAACTGCCAAACTTCCGCTGATATATTTTGAAAACAGTGAAATATTAAATTTACAAAGCAGAGCAAAATACTGTGTTAATGAAGAAACTTTGAGCGCGTTGTATATGTCGTCTGCGGTTTTAATTACGAATATTATTAGCGTTATTTCAACTATAATGGTATTATCAGTATATAACATTTGGTTTTTTCCAATTTCATTGTTGAGTGTTTTACCTTATTTCATAGCAAGAATTATAAGGGGAAAAGAATTTTATTTACTAAAAAGGAGACAAGCAAAAAAAAGCCGTCGATTAAGCTATTTGTGGGGATTGTTTAATAATAAGCAAACTGTTAAAGAAATGAGGGTAATGGGGTTTGAAAATTATGTTACTGACAAGTGGATTGAAATAAGGGATGAAGTAAATGAAGAATTATGGCAGCATAACATTAAAGATGCGATATCACTGCTCTTTTGTGACGCGCTAAAAATTATAGGTTATGGACTAAGCATATTGTTAGCATTAGTGTTAGTTTTAAAAGGCAGCGTTTCCATAGGCGTTTTCGGAGCTTGCATTGCGGCATTTACGGCAATGCAGGAATCTATTAAGTCTTTCCTGATAAATCTTGGAAACCTTCCCGAAAAAGCGGCATTAGCAAATGACTATTTTGAGTTCTTGGATTTGGAAGAAGAACATAACGGTAAAACCGTATTTTCAGGTATTAAAAATGCAATTAACATTAGCAACCTTAGTTTCAAATATCCGAATAGTGAGAATTTTGCTTTAAAAAATATCTCCCTCACAATAAAAAAAGGCGAAAAAATAGTAATCCTCGGCGTCAATGGGAGCGGGAAAACTACGCTGTCAAAAATGATATTAGGTTTATATCCGCCCGATGAAGGGGAAATTTACTACGACAATATTTTACTTAGCGAAATAGAAAGAGAATCGCTTTACAATCATATATCCGCCATATCACAAAATTTTGTGGAATACAGTTTAAGTTTGCGTGAAAATGTTGCTATTTCTGACCTTAAGAAAATTTCGGACGATTTAGCTATTACCGAAACAATTAAAAATGTTGGATTAGAGGAATTATTGACATTAAGCAATGGATTAGAAACGCAAATGGGACGAGAATTTGGCGGAGAGGAGCCCTCCGGCGGTCAATGGCAAAAACTTGCTATTGCGCGTGGGCTTTTTAAGCCGAGCGAATTTATAATACTTGACGAACCTACCAGCGCATTAGACCCTATAATCGAAACCGAAATATTAAAGCAATTTATTGAAATAGCGGAAAATAAAACAGCTATTATCATATCCCATAGAATAGGGCTTTGTAAACTTGCCGACAAAATTGTCGTAATGAAAGACGGACAGATATGTGAGATAGGCACACATATCAGTTTAATCAACAGTAACGGTGAATATAAAAGGTTATATACCTCACAGGAACAATGGTATCGTTAAATTTTGAAATACAAAAAGGCGCTTTGCGGGACGTTTTCCCGCGAAGCGCTTTTTTCTGCTATGCGTTTTTTAAAATCAGCACGCTTAAAGCCGTTTTCAAAAAAATGATGGTTCAATGTTCTGCGTTACTGATAAGACTTAGTTTTGTCAACATATTCGCTTTTTTTGCCGCCCTTTGTGAAAATGTAAATACCGAACCCTATAATTGCGGCTGGTAAAAGCATAGAAAACATACCGTGACCGTGGTATCCGGTTAAATCCTCAAAAAAATCAAAAAATCTTGAAACCATGCCGGATCCCGCAGCTAATACGCAGAAAATCAAAACGGGCAGCCTGTAGCGGTACAAGAAACCTGTGAATTCGGAAATTGAATCCTCCATGGCCTCACCGTGAATAATGCGCGTTCTTAAATTAAACGCATCGAAGAAACAGCTAATATACACTATGGGAATTAGGAAGCCGAAGTATCCCGTAAGCCCCGAGGTAAAAATTATGGAAAGGAAAAAAACCGACATCATAAACAACCCGCGTTTCATATAACCAAGATACATTTGCCCTGCACCCGGCATACAAACGCTGAAAATAAATGTTAGAAAAGCGTTTGGCACATGTTTTGGCACCGGGGAAACTTTTCTTGGCGAAGCGGCGTAGCCCGCTTCCGGCCTTTTTTCAATTGCGCTACTGATACAGCGCTTGCAAACCACTTTCGAATCTAAAACAACGGAACACTCCTGACACAATAACTCCCCGCAAATGTTGCAGCGGTGTACCGCTTCCCTGTCCGGATGATAACTGCAATTCATAATAAGCCTCCATTCCGCCGCCGGTTTTTGCTAAGTGAAACCTTGCGGCAAAAAATATTTTTAATTTAGAATTTGTGCTCTGCGACCTTACGCGAAGAACCGCGCGCGCTTGCATTTGGCGTAAAATCGCTCCGAGATAAACAAATATACGCGAGCATAGCGGGAAAGGTTTGAAATAATTTAAAATGAGTTTATTAAAAGTTTTAATATTGGCTGTTTGTAGCGAGTTTTGAGAATAGCGGACAAACTGTTAAAGCTCTTCGAATGATGACATTTCTTTGTCATCATTCGATTGTTCTTCGGCATGTTCCGTGTTATCATAGATTTGGTTTAAATAGCAAATTATCGTGCCAACGTAAAGTGCGGGAGGTTTTTGTTTGAAATACAAAGCGGTTTTTTTAGATTTTTACGGTACACTTGTGCATGAGGACGACAGAGTAATTGAGGATATAACGCGGAAACTAAGCGCAAATTCCCAATTACCGAGTACGCCGAAGGAAATTGCCTCGTAATGGTGGGAGCAGTTTCGCCACCTGTTTGAAAACAGCAGCGGCGCTAACTACAAAACACAAAGGGAATTGGAAACCGAATCCGTTCTAAAGACTGTAGAATTTTTTAAGTGCGCAAATGCGGATTTAAAATTTGACGAAGAATTGTTTAACTATTGGGTCAAGCCCGATATATTTGAGGATACGTTTTTGTTTTTGGAGCAAAACCCTCTGCCGGTATGTATTGTGTCAAACATCGACAGAAACGATATTTTACGCGCGATTAAACATCACGGTATGGCTTTCGAAAATGTTGTTACCAGCGAAGACGCGAAATCTTATAAGCGCAGCCCGAAATATTTTTAACGGCTTTGGATAAAATGAGGGTGCTTCCCTCGCAAGTGCTGCATATCGGCGATTCTTTAAGTTCGGATGTTGCGGGCGCTTACAATTTGGGAATAGATTCATTTTGGCTGAACAGGAAAAAAAGGAACGCTGCGTATAATTGTTCGGCAACTTTTGTGGGAAATAACCTTACCGATGTGATTGAAGTGCTGAAATGATGAAGAATAAGGCGCAACGGCAGCCGCCTTATACGCAGGAGTCAAATAAAAAACAACCCTCCGCAAAGCAAAGAAATGCTTTGACGGGGGTTGTTCAATAAATCAGTTACACTCATAAATTTCTTTGCTTAATAATTAACAGCCCTAAGTTCGAAATAAGCCTGCGGGTGCGAGCAAACCGGGCATTTTTGCGGCGCTTTTTCGCTGTCTGAGATGTGCCCGCAGTTGCGGCAAATCCATACGGTTTTGAAAGTCTTTTCAAAAACCACGCCTTTTTCGATGTTATCAAGAAGCTTAAGGTAACGTTCCTCGTGCTCCTTTTCTATCTGACCAACGGATTCGAACAAAAACGCAATATCCGCGAAACCTTCCTCTTTAGCTTCCTCCGCCATACGTTTGTACATTTGGGCCCATTCCTCGTGTTCTCCGCCTGCTGCAAGCTTTAAGTTCTCCGTTGTTGCTAAAATTTCTCCGCCGCATAACAGCTTAAACCAAAGTTTTGCGTGTTCCTTCTCGTTTCCGGCGGTTACTTCAAAAAATTCGGCTATTTGCTCATAGCCTTCTTTTTTTGCCTTGGACGCGAAGTAAGTATACTTATTGCGCGCCATACTTTCTCCCGCAAACGCTTCAATTAAATTCTTTTCGGTTTTGCTTCCTTTTAAATTGGGCATACATTTCCTCCTAATATATTATTTGAAATTATGCCGCCGGTAATTGCAAAGTCATTATTAATTTTTCGGCGCATAGTTTCTCTTTTTCTTTATTCAGTATAGTTGAAAATAATTAATTGTCAATTTGGGTATTGCCGCAAAAATTCGCGTGAAAATTCGCAAACGAATGCCATTCGCGTTAATTCCGTTTTGCGTAAAAAAAACCATTTTCCTTATCCCATTCTCTGCCGCAAATAATCCGCTCTTTCTTGCCAAAGCTTTGTATCGTGGCTACGCTTTTCAATGTTATATCTTTCAATTACCGGAATTAAGTATTTTGAAAATTTTATCGCGCCCCGGTAATTTAAATGAAAAATATCATAAAAATCATTTTCCATATCAAAACCGATTTTATCTTTTTCGTCGTTAAAATTATAGTACGCAGCCAAACCCTTCGTATCTCTCTCAAGGTATTGGTAATATTCGGGGTTTAGCGGTTTATACATGGGCGTAGAATACAAAATTAGCTGTGCTTCGTTTTTTTCACACAAATCTGCAATTTTTATCAGAGTTTTTAAATTTCCGTCATATGTTTTTTTACTATAATCCGTAAGGCTTCTGTCTCGGTTTTTATCCTGCGCTACGGTATCTTTCAAAAAGGTGTAACCCGCAAGTAAATCTATTTTATATTCTTTTTTGAGTTCTTCCTTCTTTTTTTCGTTAAAATAGTCTGCCCACAGTTCATGGTAATTATACGGCGGGAACAGGCAGCCCAAACGTTCCGCGCCTTCCGCTGCAAATAGCGAAGCCATTACGCGGTTTTCGGAATATGGCATGTAGCTTATATTTATTCTGGTGTAATCTGTAAATTCGGAAAAAAACATAGCCGATGTTTCCAAAAAAACAAGCTTTGGGCTTTGGGTTTTAAACGCTTCTTTCATATAATAATAGGTTTGCTTAATTGTAAGCTGCGGCCCGGCCATAACGAAGGAGCTGTAGCCGGTTTCATCGTAAATTACCGAGGGTACGGCGTTACAGTACGCAAGCGAACTGCCGAAAAACATAATATCCGCCGTGTTCTTTTCCTCAAGCAAATACTGCCGCCATAAACAGCCGTAGCCGTCCCTGTAGGGGAGGGTTTTTTCGGAAAAAATATTTACCGCATAAATTATTGCTAAAAAAAACGCTGAAATTAAAATTGCTTCCCGAATGATTTTTAACAAAGTATCACACCTTAAAATAGTTTGCACACTTCTCCAAATGATTGCAGATGCATAAATTTTTCGAATATATATTACCACAATTATTAAAATTGCTTAATACTTTTTTTGCGGTAACGAATATTGTGTTATCTTTGTTACATATTTTTGCCGTCTGATATTTATATTTTCTTGACATTATTTTTAGATGGTAATACAATTATAAAAATATCAGCCCAGATATTTTTTAGTATTTGTCGGCGGTCAAGTGCCGTATAAATATTTTATGTACTTTGAAAACTAAATCAGGAGGTGATAATTATACCATTTGAAATAAGTGCGTTAACCGTAATACTATTTGTGGTAATTTTTGTGTTTTCCGTAATAATCGGTTTTTTTATCGGTGGTTTCTATAGAAAAAGAGTTGCAGAATCTAAAATCGGCTCCGCCGAAATAGAGGCAGAGCGTATTATAGAAGAGGCCAAAAAAGCATCGGAGGCAAGAAAGAAGGAAATACTTCTTGAGGCTAAAGAGGAAAGTATCAAAACAAAAAACGAAGCCGAAAAAGAAGCAAAAGAAAGGCGAAACGAAGTTTCGAGAACGGAAAAGAGGCTGCTTCAAAAGGAAGAGTCGTTAGACAGAAAAAGCACCCAAATTGAAAAAAAGGAAGAAGCAATACAAAGGAAAATGGAGAATTTAGACGCTCAAAACGAAAAGCTTAAAACTGCGGTGGAGCAGCAGCAAGTTCAGCTTGAGAAAATTTCAGGGTTTTCCGTGGAACAGGCAAAAGCTTACCTTATTTCAAGCGTTGAAGAAGAGGTAAAGCTTGAAACGGCAAAGCTCGTTAAGGACCTTGAGGCTAAGGCAAAGCAGGAAGCGGATAAAAAGGCGAAGGATATTCTGGCAACCGCGATACAAAGGTGCGCTGTGGATCACGTTACAGAAACAACGGTATCGGTTGTAGCTCTGCCAAACGATGAAATGAAAGGCCGAATTATTGGGCGTGAGGGGCGTAATATCAGAACGCTTGAATCTCTTACGGGGATAGACCTTATCATTGACGATACGCCGGAAGCGGTTATCTTGTCCGGGTTCGACCCTATGAGAAGAGAAATTGCAAAAATTGCGCTTGAAAAACTAATTTTAGACGGCCGGGTGCATCCGGCGCGTATAGAAGAAATGGTAGAAAAGGCAAGAAAAGAAGTTGAGACTATGATTCGCGAAGAAGGAGAGGCCGCCACATTCGAAACGGGAGTTCACGGCATCCATCATGAATTAATAAAATTATTGGGCAAAATGATGTTTAGAACGAGTTATGGTCAGAACGTACTGAAACATTCAATTGAGGTTGCACATTTAAGCGCCCTTATAGCGTCGGAACTCGGCGCGGACGTAGGGCTTGCAAAACGCGCGGGTTTACTTCACGATATCGGCAAATCTGTGGATCACGATGTTGAAGGTTCCCATGTAAGTATAGGCGTAGCTTTGTGCAGGAAGTATAAAGAATCGGATATCATCTTAAATGCCGTGGAAGCTCACCATGAGGATGTAGAACCAACTAACATAATTTCCGTTATTGTACAAGCAGCGGATGCCATCTCCGCCGCAAGGCCGGGAGCACGGCGCGAAACCTTGGAATCGTACATTAAGAGGCTTCAAAAGCTTGAGGCAATTGCGGATTCCTTTAAAGGGGTGGAAAAATCCTTTGCGATACAGGCGGGCAGGGAACTGCGCATAGTTATTATTCCAACGGATGTCAGCGATGCGGAAATGCCTCTGTTTGCGCGCAAAGTCGCTAAAAAAATAGAGGAAGAGTTAGAGTACCCAGGGCAGATAAAGATAAATCTTATCAGAGAAACAAGAGCTATAGAATACGCAAAATGAAAACCATACGAAAAAAGAAGCGGAGATTTCGCTTCTTTTTTTCACATTATCTTTTTGCGCGTAAATAGCGAATAAATTTTTCGCTTTGCGTGTTTGTAAGAAATGAGAAATAATGGCGCCGCAGCGGGTGGAAATTCTATGTTTTATGGCGGTTATTCTATGAAATTTTCCGGGAGAGATTGCACATTTTTTCTTAAAAAGATAGCATTTAAACCCTAAGGTTAAAGAAATTAATTGGAAAAAGATAAAAAATTGTCTAAAATTTCACCGCTGGAAATAAAAATTTGTTGTAAATTTGTAAAACATATGGTAACATACGATTGATTAAGTGGATTTTCATTAATGCGCGAATTCATAGTGCGTAATTTTTGATGACGATTAAATATTATTTTCGGCTTTTGGCACCCGTTAGGAGGCAGGGTATGATAATTGAGAGAATGTTTAACCAGCCGTCCGTTATCGGCGCGGCAATGAACGCGTTAAGTTTGCGTAATGATGTTATTCAGAACAATATTGCGAATATAGATACCGTTAACTTTAAAAAAAGCGAGGTTTTTTTCGAGGAATCTCTGCAAAAAGCTGTTGATAATATGAGTAAAACCGGCGAAGTGGATTTGTCGCATGTAAGGCCCCAGGTTAGCCGGATACATGAAAACTTCAGCCAAAGGCTCGACAGCAACAACGTTGATGTTGATACCGAAATGGCGTACCTTTACCAAAACGGTTTAAAATACGAAACACTCGCCGCGGGTATCATGAATTATTATAAAAGAATCAACTCTGTTCTTCTGGGCAGGTAATTAGGGAGGGAATAACATGTCTTTTTTTAACGCTATAAATACAAGCGCAAGCGGCTTAACCGCTCAGCGTTTAAGAATGGATATAATTTCAGAAAACC
Source organism: Clostridiales bacterium (assembly GCA_031271295.1). GTDB lineage: Bacteria > Bacillota > Clostridia > Lachnospirales > WQUN01 > JAISVZ01. The sequence continues at coordinate 8,329 of JAISVZ010000172.1, forward strand.
TTGCCAACGCAAATACAACAAGAACCGAGGACGGCACTCCTTTCAAGCGAAAGGTTGTGTTGTTTCAGGAAAGGCAGCAGGCAACAACATTTGAGCAATTTTTTGCGCAGGCAACCGGAAAGGCGGCTATTAAATCCGCCGGGGTGCGTGTATCCGAAATTGTTCGCGACGAAAAAGCGGGCCCCAAAATTTACGACCCGTCCCACCCCGACGCGGACGCGGAAGGTTATGTGGAGCAGTCTAACGTTAACGTTGTAGAGGAAATGGTTAACTTAATTTCCGCCAGCCGTTCCTACGAGGCAAACATTACCGCTATAGGTACTTCAAAGTCTATGCTTGCTAAAACTCTTGAAATGGCAACAAGGTAACGCTTAGCTCAGTGCGTAAGCGCGGTTTTAAAATTAATAAAAATTTGGGGAGCTACATAAAATGGATGCTATAAACGGTTTGGGAAGAATAAACGAACTTGGGTTTTATAAACCGGTTAAGGAAACTGCCGAGGTTAATAAATCCGCGTTCGAAGGCTTTTTTCAAGCGGCTCTTAACGCCTTGGACGGTGCAAACGAAGCTCAGCTAAATTCCGAAAAGTTGTACTTGGATTTGGCAACAGGCAAAACAGACGATGTTCTTGCGGTAATTTTAGCTCAGGAAAAGGCTACCGCTTCGCTGAATTTTACAGTGCAGATTACCAACAAGGTTATTGAAGCGTACAGGGAAATAATGCGTATGCAGATGTAATGTTACTTAAAAAGGTAAATCAGTTTGTGAAAGAGGTGAGCGGATGCAGCAGCGGCTGTTAACTTTTTGGAACGGCGTTAAGGATAGATGGAATTCTCTTACGAATTCAGGTAAATTAAAAATAGTTTTATCTGTTTCTGCGGTAATAATTGCTCTTGCGGCGCTTATATATTTTGCCGTAAAACCAAGGATGACTGTTCTTTTAAGCGGGTTGGAATTTACCGCCGGTATGGATGGTACATCCTTGCTTGAGGCTGAGGGCATACAAAGCGAGTTTGATAAAGGTGAACTTCGGGTACGTGAAGAGGACGCGAGCCGTGCGGCGAAACTTTTAACCGACAGCGATTCCACGATACTTAGAAGCGAGGATACGTCCTTCGCCAACGCCATGAACCTTATAACAATGGGTACAACCGAGGCAACAAGGCGCGAAATAATGTTAAACCAAAAGCAAAATGAGCTTGCTAACGATTTGCGAATGTACGACGGCGTTGTGTCCGCCGTGGTAACGCTCTACATTCCGCCGGACGACAGGTTTTTTATCAGAGAGGAACAAAAGGCTACATGCGGCGTTATTCTAAACACGGATAAAGAAATCTCAGGAACCATAGGCGAAAATATGGCTCGCTTTATATGTAAAGGCATAAAAGGCCTTAACATGGAAGATGTTATAATTACAAACCAAAACGGCGAAACAATATATTCCGGCGCAAGCGAAGCGGAACTTGGTTCGCCCGAACAGTACGAACTTGAACGGCTTCAAAAAGCGGATATCGAGCGGCAGGTAAGAAATCAGGTTGCCCCTATGTACGATACTTCCAGCATTCTTCTTAAACTCGACATTAATAACGACAGGCTTCAAGAGGAAATGCTTCGCTATGAGGACCCTAACCCCACGGAAGGTCAGCAAGGTTTTCCAACAACCGAAAGCTCCATGCAGTCTTCGGTAACGGGAGGTTCCCCGCAGGATGCTCCCGGTATAGACGCTAACGATCAGGTAGGCCCAACATACAATATAGGGGAGGATGCCGTTGCCAGCGCCAAAACAAAAGAAGAACAGGTTAGCTACGTTTACGACGAAATAAGAACTTCAAGAAACCAGGCGCTCGGAGTTATTAATTACGGCAACTCCGCGCTTTCAATAAAACTCATTCAAAAACAGGAATACTACGAAGAGGACCTGCCGCAGTACATACAGGAAAACGGTTTGCCGGAAACTACAACTTGGCGGCAATTTCAAAACGGTACGCAGGAATTCATTCAACTTGAAAACGACGCTAATTTAGAAAATATACGTACAAACATAAGCGTAGGTACGGGTATTAACAACGTGCACTTAATAGCGTTTCGTCAGTCACTATTTTTCGACAGCCCGGTGCCGCCGGTTAACTATCAAAACTACATAATTTTGGCTATTTTGGCTCTTCTTATTCTGCTTCTGCTTTACGGGTTCGTTAAGAAAACCCAGCAGGACGAGGTTACAGAGGTGGAGCCGGAATTATCCGTAGAGGACTTGCTTGTGAGCACTCAGCTTGAGGAAGAAAAAGAAGCGACAACCGCAGAACAGCTTGCGGGTATTGAATTTAACCAGCAATCCGAGGCGCTTAAGCAAATTGAGAACTTTATAAACGAAAGGCCGGAGGCAGTGGCACAGCTTTTGCGTAACTGGATGAACGAGGAATGGGAGTGAGTAAATGGCGGCATCAGTGGCTTCAATAGCCGATATAGCGGGAAAGGAAAAGGCCGCGATTTTGCTTATCGCACTGGGGCCGGAAAAATCGTCTCAGGTTTTTAAATACCTAAAAGAGGAAGAAATTGAAACTTTAACTCTTGAAATAGCGAACATTTCCACAGTAATGCCCGCCGTTAAAGACGCTGTTGTGGATGAATTCTATCAAATATGTATAGCGCAGCAGTATATCGCCGAAGGCGGAATTATTTACGCCAAACAAATTCTTGAGCGCGCGCTCGGCGAATCGAAAGCGTACGAGGTTATCAGTAAGCTTACGGTATCCTTGCAAGTTCGCCCGTTCGATTTTATACGCAAAACGGAGGCAACACAGCTTCTTAACTTTATTCAAAACGAGCATCCTCAAACCATAGCAATGATACTTTGCTACTTAAAACCGAAACAGGCCGCTGAAATTCTGTCGGAACTGCCGCCGGATAAACAGGCGGATGTTACAAGAAGAATAGCCCTTATGGACAGAACCAGCCCGGATGTTATAAAAGAGGTGGAACGCGCTTTGGAGAAAAAGCTATCGGCTCTTATGACGGAGGATTTTACAACTGTTGGCGGTATAGATTCCGTTGTGGAAATTTTAACGGGTGTGGATCGCGGTACGGAAAAATACATACTGGAAACTCTCGAAACCGAAGACGCGGAACTTACCGACGAAATCAAGAAGAAGATGTTCGTATTCGAGGATATTATTACATTAGACAACCGCTCTATTCAAAGGGTTCTTCGCGAAATTACAGACAACAGAGAGCTTGCCGTTGCGCTTAAGGGCGCAAAAGCGGAGGTTCAGGATGTTATTTACGCCAACCTTTCAAAACGCCTTGGCGCTATGATAAAAGAAGATATGGATTTTATGGGTCCTGTGCGCAGGTCAGACTCCGAGGAAGCCCAGCAGAAAATTGTTAACATTGTGCGAAGGCTTCAGGATACGGGTGAAATTATTGTTGCCCGGGGCGGAGGGGATGAAATAATTGTCTAGGATATTAAAATCATCCTCGGTAATGTTAGATGAAAGCAATGTTATAAGTGTTGATGTTATGGACGAGGTTTTGCTTAGGCTTAAGCAGGAAGAAGAGGAAAAGCGCTTGTCCGAAGAGGAAGCCAAGCACAAGTCCGAACAAATTTTGGCCTTTGCCGAAAGCGAAGCGCAAAGGTTAAAAGACGAAGCCTTAGCTGACGCGGAAAAAGAAGCGGCGGTTATTATTTCAAAAGCAAACGCCGAGTCTGCAAAAATTAAAAAAGAAGCGTATCAGGAGGCTTATGAAAACGGGCTTAGTAAGGGCGAAGAAGAGGCAAACATTCTAATTAAAGATGCCGAGCAAATAAAAGCCGATGCGTATATTGAAAAAAATAAAATTTTAAATTCGGCGGAACCGGAAGCTGTGGAACTGATATCCGATGTTATTAAAAAGCTTATAGGCGATATTTACGAGGTTAACCCCGGTGTAATAATGTTTTTAATAAGGCAGGGGCTGGCGCAGGTAGCCGCCGCAGGGGATATCACAATTCATGTTTCAAGGCAGGATTACGACGAGCTTATACCCAATAAAGAGGAAATTCTGGCTTTGGCGGAAGCGGGCACGAAAATTGATATTTTGAGGGATGTTTCGCTCAACCGGTCGGACTGCGTAATTGAAACTCGTTTCGGTAATATAGATTGCAGCCTTAACCGGCAATATGAAGCTTTAAAGGAAAACCTTTATTATATATGCAAAAACAGGTTTGCCGAAAATGACGGCATGTAGGGGCAAAGCTAATGGATACTATTAATCTCGGTAAATACAGGCGCGCTTTAGAAAAGGTGTACATAAAAAAGTTAGGACGCGTTTCTCAGGTAGTTGGGCTTACTATAGAATCTATAGGGCCGGACGTTAACCTTGGAAGCTCATGCGAAATAAAGGCCAATAAATACGCGCCGCCGGTTATGTCCGAAGTTGTGGGTTTTAAAAACAACAACATTTTGCTTATGCCGTTGGGCGATATGAGCGGAATCGGGCCGGGCGCGATAGTTGAAGCTTCAGATAAACCCATTACCGTTAAAATATCGGATAAACTTTTGGGACGCGTGCTGGACGGCTTGGGTAAACCCATGGACGGTAAAGGGCCAATTGTTACCGGGGACGATTTTAAAGTTACAAACCCGCCTCCAAACCCCTTAACAAGAAAGCGGATACACGAACCGTTAGAGCTTGGAATAAAGGCGATAGATGCCCTTTTAACCGTAGGTAAGGGGCAAAGAATTGGTATTTTCGCCGGAAGCGGCGTGGGCAAAAGCACGCTTATGGGTATGATAGCCAGAAACACTAAGGCGGATATAAACGTAATAGCGCTTATAGGAGAACGCGGCAGGGAAGTTAGGGAATTTTTAGAGAAGGACTTGGGCGAGGAAGGGTTAAAGCGTTCGGTTGTGGTTATAGCCACATCGGATAAACCGGCTCTTGTAAGGCTTAAAGCCGCCGATGTTGCAACTTCGGTTGCGGAATACTTCAGAGAACAGGGAAAAGACGTTATTCTGCTTATGGACTCGTTAACTCGTTACGCAATGGCGCAGCGCGAAGTTGGTTTGGCAACCGGCGAACCGCCTGTTTCAAGGGGTTACACGCCGTCCGTGTTCGCGGCTATGCCAAAGCTGTTAGAGCGTGCGGGCACTTCGGATAAGGGTTCGGTTACCGGGCTTTACACCGTTTTAGTGGACGGCGACGATTTAACGGAACCGGTTACGGATACGGCGCGCGGCATACTGGACGGGCATATTGTTTTGGCAAGGAAAATAGCCAACCGCAACCAATACCCCGCGATAGATGTTTTGGCAAGCATTTCCCGCGTTATGACCGACGTTGTTTCAAAGGAACACAAAGCGGCCGCAAACCTTATGAAGAAGGTAATGGCAATATACGCTGACGCGGAGGATTTAATAAATATAGGCGCATACGTTTCCGGAAGCAATCCCGATATAGACGACGCAATAGCAAGGTATCCTGCAATAAGGGGTTTTATTACGCAAAGTGTGGAAGAGGCGTTTGAGTTTAAGCAAACCGTTGCGGATATGATTAAAATAGTATCGTAGGTTGAGGCTATGGCTAAGTTTGTTTTTAGGTTTAAAAGTTACTTAAGCGTAAAGGAAAAGGTTGAGGACCAAAAAAAAATAGCTTACGGCAAAGCGCTTAAGCAGCTTGAGGAAGAAAAAAGAAAAAAGCGCGAAATGATAAACGAACGCGAAAACGCGATAAATTCTTTTAAGGAAAAATTACAAAAAAGAATAAGCGCTGCGGATACTCAAATGCACAACAACTTTTTAGCATACATAAAAGAAGCAATTTCAAAGCAGGAAAAGGTTATTAAAGCCGCAGAAAACGAAGCTGAGAAAAAGCGGTTGGAACTGGTAGAGGCTATGAAAGAAAGAAAAACCTTGGAGAAACTCAAGGAACGTGATTACGAGGAATATGTAATTGAATCCAAAAAAGAAGAGGAAAAAATTACCGACGGGGTTGTAAGTTACAAATACAGTAATCGCGGTATTTGACGGAGGTTAGAATAAATGGCGGCAAAAGTTAAGGAGCAGCCCTTAATTGAAGAAGAAATTGAACAGGCCGGAGGTAATAAAAGCCCCAAGCAAAAAAAGCAAAAAGCGCCGAAGGAAAAAAAGAGCCGTGCAAGGCGAGGCCCCGGTGCGGGCGTTGTGGTTGTAATTTTCATTTTGCTCATAGTTGGCGCGTTGGCGGCTGTTATTGGTTTTAATTTATTCGGGCTAAGGGACAGGTATTTGGCTCCGTTAGCCGCCGACATTCCAATTGTAGGCAATTTAATCCCCCCTGCGGATTCCGAGGCCGACAGTGTTGCCGAAGCGGATTTACAAGCGCAAATAAGGGATTTAGAGTATCAGGTAACGTCGTTGCAAAGGGAACTTGACGATGCCGGCAGGAATTTGGAACTAAGGCAGGAAGAAATAGATAGGTTAAGTGTTTTTGAACAGCAGTGGTCTGAGAACCAAGAAGCAAGGGATGAGTTTGACAGAATGGTTGCTTTAAATAACCCGCAGGCTTACGCGGCGTATTATGAAAGCATTTCGCCGGAAAACGCGGAAATTTTATACCCCGAAGCAAAACAGGACGCTGTAGTTCAAAGGGAAATTAGCCGATATTTAACAACAATAGATGAAACTGACGAAAGCAGTACCGCGCAGGCTTTAGAGCAGCTTGTACCAACGGATTTGGATATGGTTGTTTCCATATTAAAAGGAATAACCGAAGAGCGAAGCGCCGCGATACTCGATGAAATGTCGGCGGAAAACAGTGCCGCGATATTGAAAAGGTGGTTTCCGTTAGGAACGCCTTAACAATAAAAAATTGATCCAAAGGAGGTGAAAAAATGGAAATAACATCAATTTACGCGCAAAACCAGAACGTAAAAACCGAAGGTCAGTTTATTCCGGAAAAAAAGCAGGATTCCAATTTTGAGGATTTTATTTCAAAGGCGGAAACAAAAAACGCCGAGTTGCAAAAGGCAAACGAAAGCAGGCCGAATGATAACCGGGCTAAAGGGCAAAACGTTAAAGGCAAAAAGGGCGCAGAGGTTGCAAACTCTGAAAAAAAGGTAACCAATGAAAAACCTGAGGATTCACCGGAAACCGAAAAGGCCGAAGCGGAAAAGCCGGAAACAGCCGAAACGAAAAAAACCGATACTGAAACAGCCGAAACGGAAAAAACAGACGAGAACACCGAAACCAAAACCGAAACCGAAGTTGAAGCTGAAAAAACTGAGGTAACCGAAGAAACGGCGGTTCAGGCAGAGGTAGCTGCCGTGCTATTAAACAGCCAAATTGTTTTCGCGATAGCTAAAGAGCTAAATGTTTCGCCGGAAGAGGTTTCAAAAATACTTGAAAAACTGAACATTACCGCCGCCGATCTTACGGACAGCGAGGTATTGGGGAGTTTTGTAAGGGAATTTTTCGGAGTTTCGTCCAATGTTGAACTGCTTAACTTGCCTAATGTGAAGGAAGTGTTTGCCGGAATAACCGAAGCTGTTTCAAAGGCCGTGCCGGAGCAGGTTAAACATGTTGAAAGCCCGGCGGCAATGGTTGTAAAAGCGGAAGTGAACACGGAAGTAAAAACGCAGGAAGTTTCAACCGCAGATACCGAAGGCTTAACAATACGGCAAGAATCCGCCAAAGTTATAGAACAGGACGCTCCAAAACAGGAGAATACGAGGCAGGCGGGCGGGCAGCAAAGCGAAGGCGAAGGCTATCAGAATTTGGAGCCGGGTTTTGAGGATGCGGTTGCCGCAGAGGTTCCGGTTAATGACGAAAACGTAGTGGTATCCGGTAATACAATAAGCCAAAGCGCCAGAATTGTTACCGCAGAGGGCAGAATTGCAAGTGCGCGCGCTTACAGCCCAACGGAAATAATTAACCAGGTAACGGAGCAAATTAAAGCGGATATTAAAGGCAGCGCTTCGGAAGTTAAAATGCTTTTAAGGCCGGAATCGTTAGGGGAGCTTACGCTTAAAATAGCTGTTGAAAACGGTATAGTTACCGCACAGTTTACGGCGGAAAGCCAGCGAGTAAAAGAAATTATCGAATCTAATTTCGCTCAGCTTCAAAGCGCTCTGTCGCAGTCAGGTATGAATGTTGGCGCACTTTCAGTTTCGGTATCAAACGATAACGAAAACGAGGCTATGCAGGCATACGAACGCGAGCGCCAAAAAAGCGCGAGGCGTATAGGCAAAATAATATCCGATTTGGGTTTTGCCGTAGCCGAAGAAGCGCAGATAGTTAGCGAAGAGGATGTTTTAAACACCCAGGTTAATTTAACGGTGTAGAATGGAGGTAAGAAATATGGCAGTAGATGATGTTTCCGCGTACACAGGTTTATGGGGAGCGGTTCCGAAAAAAACCTCGGGAACTTCGGCGGCAAATAAAACCAATGAAGTGGAAGTTACCAGAAACCCGAACAGTTCGTTGGATAAAAACGCGTTTTTAAATTTACTAGTAACTCAAATGAAATACCAAGACCCGTTAAACCCTACCGATGATAAGCAATTTTTGGCACAGATGGCGCAGTTTACGGCACTTGAGCAAATGCAGAATATGAACGCCACAACAAGCAAAAGCCAGGCTTATTCAATGATAGGCAAGGAAATTTACGCCGAAAAGTATAACAAAGAAACGTTTACAACCGAGGAGGTTGAGGGCAGTGTTGCCGCAGTTACAATGAAAAACGGCTCTCCGTATCTTCTTGTTATGACGCAGGCGAGCGATACTCCGGTTGAAGTTCCTCTGGAGGATGTGGTGGAAGTTTACGATACAAGCGCGGCAGCTTCCGCAGATAAAATGCAGAGCATTTACGATTCGCTTTCAGTAAGCCAAAACATGGCGCTTATCGGTAAGTTTGTACAGGCGGTAACCGAGGATGCGGACGGCAACCCGATTTTTGTTGAAGGCAAGGTGGATTCCGTTAAATTCTTCAACGGTCAGGCAGTGCTTGTTGTTGGGGATAAGCAGGTTTTCGGAAATGAAATTATGTCTGTTGGCGATGAAATGCAGGTAATAGGAAGCAAAGTTTCCGTAAACAAAAAGGACGAGGTAACGGGGCAGTACTCACCGTATATTGAAAACGGAACCGTTTCGGGCGTTAAGTTTGGCGGGAAGGATAACAACGAGGTTTACCTTGTTACGGACGGCAACGATATAAGGCTGGATTCGTTAAACGAAGTTGTTTATTTAACCGAAGCCGGTAAATACGTAGGCAAGCAAGTTTCCGACGGCGTCGTTAAAGGAACAATCGCTGATGTTGTAATTCAGGATACCAAGGTGTTTGTTAAGGTATTAACCGGTACAGACGAAGAGGGAGCTGAAACCTACGGTTACGTTGAGTTTTCAAAGGTAAGGGGCAAGGCGTAATAAGCAGCCATACAAAGGTAAAAAGTTTTTGTAATTGTCATGGAAGGCGTGGTGGTTGTTATAAATATTTTATACAATAATTTATTGGTAAACGAAACGGCGAAAAATCCCGCGCCGCAAAGCAGCCAACCGCTGCAAAACAAAACAGCCGGGGATTTTCAAAGGGTACTTGAAAGCAAAATTGAGGAAAGTACCAAAATTCAGTTTTCAAAACATGCAAGCTTAAGGCTTTCAGCCAGGAATATTAACTTATCCGGCGAACAGATTCAAAGAGTTGAAAGCGGCATGAAAAAGGCAAGGGAAAAAGGTATTAAGGATTCGCTTGTTATGGTAGACGATGTTGCTTTGGTGGTAAATGTTAAAAGCAAACTGGTTATTACCGCAATAAGCGCTGATACCGACAACGTATTTACTAACATCGACGGCGCGGTAATAGTATAAGCCGGACCACTTGTGGAGGCTTCCTGCCCAGAATGGCTGAAGGGCAAAACCGCGAAATAAGGAGGTTTTTTATCATGATGCGTTCTATGTTTTCCGGAGTTTCCGGGTTGCGCGTTCATCAAACAAAAATGGACGTTATAGCAAATAACATTTCAAACGTTAACACAACAGGTTTTAAAAGCAGCAGGGTAACATTTGCGGAAATTTTCGCGCAAACAACACGCGGCGCAAGCGCCGCTAACGACAATACGGGCCGCGGCGGCACAAACCCAATGCAAATTGGGCTTGGCACAACCGTTGCAAGTATAGACTTATCCACAGTTCAAGGCGCGGCTCAGCGTACGGATAACCCATACGACCTTATGATTCAGGGCGAAGGTTTCTTCATCGTTGGGGACGACAGCGGCGTTAAATTTACCCGCGCGGGCGCGTTTACTTTGGATGAGGCGGGAAACTTTGTAAATCCGTCCGGGCTTAAAGTATACGGATGGGACAGAAAGTGGAATGAGGAAAATGCGGATTGGGAAATTGAAAGAGGGCAGGTTCAGCCAATTACAATTTCGGGCGATAAATGGTACGCTCCGCCGGCAACCACCACACAAATTGATTTCACGGATAACTTAAACGCTGTTGAAGACGGCGCTGACGGGTTTAGTATGCAATTTAATTTTTACGACAGCTTGGGAAACAGGTTTGTTGGAACAATTACCTTTCAGCTACCCGACGACGGCGGCGTAGACGCGGGCAGCACAACATGGAATTACACAATAAGCCCTGAGGTGTATTTGGCGGGTGATACCGACGCAACCTACACCGTTGACTTTGCGACAACATCCGGCACGGTAGTTTTCGGAACAAACGGCTTGGTTCAATCCATTACTCCGCCCGGCGCGGATGCTAATGATTTTCGTGTTCCGGTAGCCGCCACAACCATTACCCCGGAGGATGGCTCACCTACGCTTCCCGCCTCCACGCTTGGAAACGATGCTAACCAAATAGTTTTCGATTTTGGCGGGTTAACCCAGTTCGGCGACAAAAAAACCAACGCCACTTCCGAACACGCGGACGGGCACGGCCCAGGCGCTTTAATTAACGTTTCGGTTGGAACCGACGGTATAATAACCGGGCTTTATTCCAACAGCGAATTGGCTATTTTAGGGCAAATTCCGGTTGCAACATTTAAAAACCCGGCGGGTCTTGAAAAAGCCGGCGACAGTTTGTATCTGCCTTCCGCAAACTCCGGCGAGTTTGACGGCATTGGCGAGGAAATTGCGGCCACGGGCGGCAAAATAATGGGCGGCGTGCTTGAAATGTCGAATGTGGATTTATCTCAGGAATTTACGGAGATGATAACAACGCAAAGAGGTTTTCAGGCCAATTCAAGAATAATTACAACCTCTGACGAAATGCTTCAGGAATTGGTTAACCTTAAACGGTAACTTTAACTTTACGCATAGCGGTTAGGAGGCGGTAATAGTATGATGCGGTCTTTGTTTTCCGGAGTTTCCGGGCTTAGGGTACATCAAACCAAAATGGATGTTATCGCGAATAACATTTCAAACGTAAACACTACAGGGTTTAAAAGCAGCCGCGTAACATTTGCGGAGATTTTTGCCCAGGCGCTTAGAGGCGCAAGCTCATCAAACGAAACCACGGGGCGCGGAGGCGTCAACCCTATGCAAATAGGGCTTGGCGCAACCGTTGCCGGTATAGACTTACAAATGAATACGGGTGCGGCGCAAAGAACGGATAACCCTTTCGACCTTATGATTCAAGGCAGCGGCTTTTTCATCGTTGGGGACGATAGCGGCTTAAAGTTTACAAGAGCCGGAGCGTTTAACTTCGACGAAAGCGGAAACCTTGTTAACTCTTCGGGGCTTAAGGTTTACGGCTGGAGCCGCACAATGAATGAGGACGGCGAATATGTTGCCGAAAGAGGTCAGGTTACGCCAATCTCGATAACGCAGGAAATGCGCCAGGCACCACCAATGGCAACAACAAAAATTGAATTTTCCGAAAATTTGAACGCCGCGGAAAACAGAACCGAACCCCATTCATGCACAATGACTTTTTACGATTCCTTGGGGCACAGGTATGTAACCGAAGTATCCTTTGCCTTTAACGAGGAGGCGTCCGGTACGGATTCTTCAACTTGGGATGTTACAATTAAGCCGGAAATGTACAATCAGGAAAACCCGGACGATATTGTTACGTTAACAGGGAACCTTTCAACACAGCTTGTGTTTGATACGGACGGCAAACTTGTTAACCCTCAAAGTGTGGATTTGTTTATTTTAGAGGGCGGTACGGACCCCGCCTCCACATTCGGCGACGAAGAGGGTAAAATTGTGCTTGATATGTCCGGTTTAACTCAGTATGGGGAAAAGCCAACGGGCGCAACCGCTGAAACGGCAAACGGGCACGGCCCCGGAAACTTAAGCGATATTTCAATAGGTTCCGACGGCAAGGTTACAGGGCGTTATACAAACGGAGATATGGTTTTGCTTGCGCAAATATCCGTAGCTCAGTTTCAAAACCCGGCGGGGCTTGAAAAAGCGGGCGACAGTTTATTTCTGCCAACAGCCAATTCCGGCGAGTTCGACGGCATAGGCGAGGACGTTCAGTTAAGCGGGGGTAAAATAATGGGCGGAGTGCTTGAAATGTCTAATGTGGATATGTCTCAGGAATTCACCGAGATGATAACAACGCAGCGCGGCTTTCAGGCAAATTCCCGTATAATTACAACATCGGATGAAATGCTTCAAGAGCTTGTTAACCTTAAGAGATAACGCACATAGCCTGCGAGCGTGCGGCGGGGGTTAAAACTCCGCCGCCGCAGCGCGGCTTGGTTGCAGCGATAAAGGGGAAAAGAATATGATAAGTATTACAAAGCTTAACAATATGGAAGTAATTATTAACTGTGAATTGATAGAATCTATAGAAGCAACGCCGGATTCGACAATAAGTATGACAACCGGCAAAAAATTTATTGCCAAAGAATCAATAGATGTTATAATAGAAAAAGTTATTGCGTTTAAGCGGAGAATAAACACAGACATTAAATGAAGGGGTCGGTAGGCTTGGATATAGCGTCGATTATAGGGTTTGTTGCTGGAACAGTTTTCATTCTTGTATCTATCTTTTGGGGTGCGGATTGGCAAATTGCCAAAACCGGGGTTTTTATCGACATACCATCTGTTATGATAACTATAGGCGGTACAATTGCCGGTGTTATTCTTGCCCACCCGTTCGATAAGCTTGCCTCAGGGCTTAAAGCTATTAAAAAAATTTTTGTAGTTACTAAGAGCGACCCTGCCAGAGAAATTGCAAATATTATTACATTGGCAAATATGGCGAGAAAAGAGGGTATTTTATCCCTTGAAGAAGCCGTTTCGGATATGGAAGACGAATTTTTAAAAAAAGGAATAATGCTTATTGTAGACGGTACGGATCCGGAGCTTGTGCGTAACATTCTGGAAACCGAAATGTCTTACATAGAAGGAAGGCATAGCGACGCGCGCGGCGTTTGGGAGCTTATAAGCGCACAAGGCCCTGCCTGGGGTATGATTGGAACACTCATCGGGTTGGTACTGATGCTTATGGACCTTAGCGATTTGGCGATGCTTGGCCCTTCAATGGCAATTGCAATTATTACAACTCTTTACGGTTCAATTATCGCGAACTTTATCGCAAACCCGGTTATTAATAAGCTTAAAATATACAACGGCGAGGAAATGCACATTAAGGAAGTTTTGGTAGAGGGTATATTATCCATTCAAGCAGGCGAAAACCCGCGTATTATCGAGGAAAAGCTTAGAGCGTTTCTTTCCCCAACACTGCGCCGCGGTATGGATAACGAGAAAAATGAGCCAAAAGGCGGCGATGAATAATGGCAAGAGAAAGGAAGCAAGAGGAAGGTTCCTCCGGCGCGCCGGAATGGATGGCAACCTACAGCGATTTGGTTACGTTGCTGTTTTGTTTTTTTGTTCTTCTATACGCCATGTCCAAACCCGATGTTAACAAACTGCTTCAAATATCGCAATCCATAGGGCAGAACCTTTCAATTATTGATTGGTCAAGCGGCACGACAATTTTGGAAGCAATGGGTAACGGCATAATAGAAATGCCCCTTATTACGGAATCCGGCAGCGGCGGTAAAAGCAAAGAAGGGGATTCGGGCGAGGTAGCCGACACTCCTGAAAACGTCAGCCCGCAGGGGGATTTTCCCACATATCAGGAGTTTAGCACGTTTAACAATGTGCAAATAGAGGCAACGGCGCATTCTTTAAAGTTTAACCTCGGCGATATGTTATTCGACAGCGGGAGCGACATTTTAAAGCCGGAAGCAACAGAAATTCTGGATTTTGTTACACGGGAATACTTAGGCAATTATCCGGATTACGAAATTTATATTGAAGGCCACACCGATAACAGGCCAATTTCAACCGCAAGGTTTCCGGATAACTGGTCGCTGTCATCGGGCAGGGCTGAAAGTGTGGGAAGGTACTTTATTGAATTCTGCGCTGTGGCGCCGGAGCGGATTACCGCAATAGGGCGGGGCGAATACCAGCCCATAGCCACAAACGATACCGCAGAGGGCAGGCAGCAAAACAGGCGTGTGGAAATAAGAATTGTTAAGTCGATAGCGGAAGAAAGCGAAATAACATCTTCAATAAGCGAGGAGGAGCGGGAAATTACCGCTCTGACGAATATTGAAGGCTAAGAACAGTCGAGTATAAAGTATGCAAAAATGCCGGTTAAAATTTTGGCGTTCGCATTTGAAGGAGAGATAACTTTTGGATAAGAACAACATTATGATGATAGTTATAATAGCCTTGCTCGTTATCTTGCTTGGGACAATAGGTTTTGTATCCGTTTACGCGCTAAGGGTTATAGGTAACCCTGCCGCCGTAGCAAGTGAAGCGGCAAGCGAAGCGGAAAACGAATCAACCATTCCCTCTCAGGAAAACTTGGTTAGCGTGGATTACGCAACCCCGATAAAAGGTTTAATTACGGATTCCAACGACGGTACCCATGCCATTACTTTTAAAGTTTCAATAGGTGTGGATAACTCCGAAAAAAAGCTTGAGAAGGATATCGAGGAGTTGCAGGCTCTTTTAACTTCAAGGGAGAATGTAGTTAAGTCGTTTATAAGCGAAATTATTTATCATCACGACCACGGCGAGTTTGGAGCCAATTCCGGAGCTATGCAGGCAACGCTTGAAAGCGAAATTTTGGAAAGGTTGCAACTTGAGTTTGCGTCGGATAAAATAGTGGCTGTATATTTAAGCGATTATCTCTATCAGTCAATGCAGAATTAATTAGGGGCAGGTGAGTTTATGGGCGATATTCTCTCGCAAAGCGAAATAGACGCTTTGCTTAATTCATTATCTTCCGGCAGCGCGGCTTCGTCCGGCCTTTTGGGGGATCCTAAAGCTAAAAAAACCGTAGATTATGATTTTGCAAGGCCGTCTAAATTCAATAAAGAACAGCTTAAAACGCTGGAAATTATTTTTGAAAACTACGCAAGAATGGTTTCCTCGTTTTTAACCGGTTATTTGCGCACAACAACCAATATTGAAGTTGCAAACGCTGAGTTATTAACTTATAATGACTTCAATGCGTCTATTTCAAACCCTGTAATATTGGCGGTTGTGGAACTTAGTCCGCTTAAAGGCTTAATTATACTTGATTTATCGGCAAATATAGGTTACTCTATTATAGATAGAATTTTAGGCGGTCCGGGTTTAGCTCTTGAAAAGCTAAGGGATTTTTCCGAAATAGAGGTTATCCTCCTTGAGAGGTTAGTTTCGCAAATGCTTGTTTACCTTATAGAACCTTGGGAAAGCATTACAAATATTCAGCCTAAGCTTATGCGGCTTGAAACCAATTCCCAGTTTGCGCAAATAATATCCCCCGGCGAAATGATAGCTCTTGTTACGCTTAATATAAAAGTGGGCAGCGTTGAGGGGTACATGAACTTCTGCCTCCCGCATTACTGTATGGAACCTATTATGGATAGGTTAAATACCGGGTACAGGTTTGGCTACATTAGCGAAGAAGCGGATGATACTTTTAAGGAAACTCTTGAAAGCCGCTTAGAACGCGCAATGATTCCGGTATCGGTAACAATTGGGCGCACAAACGTTTCGGTTGGCGAATTTATTGGTTTACAGGTTGGTGATATTATACCGCTTGATTCATACTATACCTCCGATATGGATGTATTGGTAGGAAATTTACTTAAGTTCCGGGCAAAACCCGGTGTAAGCAAAGGTAAAAATGCTATTCAGATTACTACTTTGGTAAGGAAGGAGGAATAGGTTTGGGTGATATGTTATCGCAGGCGGAAATTGACGCCTTGTTGGGCGGGCCTTCGGAAGAACCGGAAGAAGATGAAGTTTCCGAGCCTGAAATGCAAGCCTCACCTATGGCCCAGAGTTTACCGGATAATTCAGAAGGTATTCTTACAGTTGAACAAAAGGATATTTTAGGTGAAATAGGCAATATAAGCATGGGTACAGCCGCAACTACACTGTTTGCTCTGCTGGGGAAAAAGGTTTGGATAACAACCCCGGTAGTTCACGTAAGTAAGTGGGGCGATATTCAAAACAGTTACAGAAGGCCGTGCGTGGGTACAAGAATAGATTATAAGGAGGGCTTAAAAGGCTCCAATATTCTTATTTTAAACCAGCACGACGTAAAAGTTATTACAAACCTTATGATGGGCGGCGACGGCAGCGTAGCTGAGGACGCGCCTCTCGACGATATTGATTTAAGCGCAATAGGTGAGGCTATGAACCAAATGATAGGCTCCGCGTCCACCTCGCTTTCTTCGCTTATTAAATTGAAGATTGACATCGATACTCCGAATTCGTTTTTAATGGATTTTTCCGACAGCGAATATTTTGAGTCTGTTAACTTCGATAAGGATGAAAATATAGTAAGTATTTCTTTCCGTATGGAAATAGACACCTTGATAGACAGCCAAATAATGCAGATACTTCCTGTTCAGTTTGCTGTTGACATGGTGGAAAAAATAAAGGTTGATATGCTTGGAGGAAGTTCTGTGCAAAGTGCTAAAGCACCGGCTCCGTCGCCGGCTCCCGCTCCGCAAATGGCTCCGAGTGCGCCGCAATACGAAGCTCCCGCTCCGCAAATGGCTTCGAGCGCGCCGCAATACGAAGCACCGCCTCAGTACCAGCAGCCGCAATACGAAGCGCCGCCTCAGCAAATGGCGCCGCCTCAGTATCAGCCGCAGCCGCAAATGGCACCGCCTCAGTATCAGCAGCCTTACGAGCAACAGCCAATGTATTACCAGCAGCCGCCATACCAGCAATCGGCACCGCCGCCGCAAAACGTAAACGTGCAGCCGGTAAAATTCCAGAATTTCGATGTTTCCTCCGTTATGCAGCAAAAGGAGAACATGGGAATAATTATGGATGTTCCGCTGGAGGTTACGGTGGAACTTGGCAGAACGTCGAAAAAAATAAAAGATATTTTGGAATTTACGCCGGGTACAATTGTGGAGCTTGATAAACTGGCAGGCGAACCTATTGATATTTTGGTAAACGGTAAATTTGTTGCCAAGGGCGAGGTTGTTGTTGTTATGGACGAGAATTTTGGCGTCAGAATCACTGATATTATCAGTGTAGAAGATAGAATATAATTTTTTCAAGGAGAGGATATTTAATGTCGGATAAGACAATTTTATTGGTTGATGACGCTGCGTTTATGAGGATGATGCTTAAAGATATCTTAACAAAAAACGGTTACGATATCATTGGCGAAGCTGAAAACGGTGTGAAGGCTATTGAAAAATATAACGAGCTTAAGCCAAAATTGGTTATTCTTGATATTACCATGCCCGAAATGAACGGAATTCAAGCGGCAAAAGGTATTAGGCAGATGGATCCGAACGCGCTTATTATTATGTGTTCCGCCATGGGTCAGCAGGCTATGGTTATTGAATCCATTCAAGCCGGCGCAAGGGATTTTATCGTTAAACCGTTCCAGCCCGACCGCGTTTTAGAGGCGGTACAAAAAGTTATCGGATAAGGGTTTTTATATGAGAGTACATAACTTGGCGTTTTTAACGACAATGCGGGGGAATGACTGGAATTTCATAGGCCAGTCATTTCTTCTGGTTTTTATTTGTGTTTTAATTTTTGGGGGCACTTATTTTATTTCTAAGTATATTTCCCGCGCAAAAATATCCGGAAAGATGCGCGGTAACCTTGGCATTATTGAAGTAATAGGCGTGGGGCTTCAAACAACCGTGCAGCTAATTAAAGCCGGGAAAAAATATATACTGATAGGTGTAAGCCGTGACAGAGTTGACTTCTTGGCGGAGCTATCCTCGGAGGATATTGAGATGCCGGCGGAAAGTAAGATAATGGGCAAAATTGGGTTCGATAAATATTTGCAGAAATTTATGAACCGGGATAAACCCGGCGGCAACGGTGATGATAATGACAAACCTGAATAAAATAAAAACATGCGCAGTGTTTTTATTATTTTTTTTAATTTTTTTTACTGTATGTACAAAAGTATACGCTACGGTACCTGCCGTAGATATTAATGTTGCACCTTCCGACAACCCGGCTTCCGTCGCAACCTCAATTCAGCTTCTATTTGTTGTAGCTATTGTAACACTTGCGCCTTCGCTGCTTATGATGGTTACATGTTTTCCTAGAATCCTCATATGTTTTCACTTCGTTCGCGCGGCGCTGGGTACTCAGCAAGTGCCGCCCAACCAAATTCTTATTGCCTTGGCCTTGTTTATGACTTTCGCTTATATGGGTAACACCTTTACACAAATAAATGACGATGCCCTGCAGCCGCTTATAAACGGGGAAATAACCCAAGAGGTTGCATTTGAGCGGGGAATGGAGCCTATACGCGAATTTATGGGCAGAAACGTTACCTATTCTGACGTTGCTCTTTTTATGGATTTAACCGGGCGCGAAACCGTTTCCGATATTGCCGAGGTACCGAACGAGGTTTTAATTCCCGCGTTTTTGCTTGGGGAAATTACAAAGGGTTTTGAGTTTGGAGTAAATGTTTATTTACCTTTTATAGTTATTGATATGGTTGTGGCATCCATACTTATGGCAATGGGTATGATGATGCTTCCGCCCGCTATGATATCCTTGCCGTTTAAAATTTTGCTTTTTATTTCGGTTGGCGGCTGGTCGCTTACGGTAGAGAGCATTATGAAAACATTCGCGTAAAAAAATATAGTTATTATTGCGTGAAATAAAAAGCTTTCGTTATTAAAAAAAATCCGGTTGAAAGGAAGGCGCAGAGTTTGGGAGACAGCAGTACAATAGACATTATGCGCAGCGCTTTAACTGCGGTTATGACCGCGTCCGCGCCGCCTCTTATAGCGGGTTTGGTTGTGGGTATTGTTGCGAGTATTTTTCAAACGGTAACATCCATTCAAGAGCCTACGCTTGCGTTTATTCCAAAAATTATCGCGGTTATGGTTGCGCTTATTATTTTCGGGTCTTTTATGGCGTCGGTTTTGCAGGAGTTTACGCTTGAAATTTTCGGCAGAATTCCGAACATTATAAACTCCTGAGAGGGCGGTGCGGCAGTGCTTAACTTCTCGTCTGCGGTTGCGATTATAGATTTATTCGAAAATATAGATATTCTGCTGCTGATAATGGTTCGCTGCGTCGGTTTTTTTGTTTTGCTGCCTATATTCTCCGGAGCCAATGTTCCGGCGTATACCAAAATAGCCTTTTCGCTTTTGACATCATACCTTGTATTTTCGTCCGGTATTGTTACGGAGGTTACCTACGACCCGTCAACGCTGGGCTATTTTTATTTACTTGTAATTGAATTTTTAACCGGTTTTGTTTTGGCGTTTGCGGTATACATTGTTTTTATGGCTTTTTACATGGCCGGGCAAATTATAGACTATCAAATTGGGTTTTCAATGGTTTCCGTTTTAGACCCTGTTACTCAAATTCAGGTTCCCATAACAGGCAACTTGCTTTATATGCTTATACTGCTTACGCTTGTAACAACACACGGCATAAACCATATTATAGGCGCTTTTTTGTACAGTTTTGAAAAAATACCGCCGGGCGGAGCAAATATGCTTGCAAACGAAGGCATGTTAAACATGGCCGTTGATATAATAGTGAATTTTATGGTTGTTGGGGTAAAAATTTCAATGCCGATTTTGGGTACAATTTTGGTTTTGGATGTTGGGCTTGGAATTTTGGTTAAGGCCGTTCCGCAAATGAATGTTTTTGTGGTGGGTATGCCAATAAAACTGCTTATAGGTTTGGCGGTTTTTATTATAATAGTTCCTATATTCTCAACTATTTATGAAAATATTTTCTGGGAATCCTACAGGAATTTGCAGAATTTTACGGAAGTGATGCCTCCTTGATTTTAAAAGACGGAAATATGTTAAAGTACAACCTTAGTTTTTTCGACGGCGGCGGTGAGAAAACCGAACAGCCAACCGCGAGGAAAAGGCACAAGGCGCGTGAGGAAGGTCAGGTTGCCCGAAGCCAGGAAATAGGTACCGCGGTTTTGTTTATTGTGGTTTTTTTTGCGCTTCGCACGTTTGCGCCTTCCATGTACGCCAATTTGGAGGCGCTTTTTCGCTTTAGTTTTGTAAGGCTTTCGGAATTGGGGCTGGTTTACGATGCCGAATATATGACAAGTTTTCTTACATACTTGTTTATGCAGGCAATGCTTGTTGCCGCGCCAATTTTCGCGCTTACAATGGTTTCCGGCGTGGTTGTAAATGTTGCGCAGGTAAAGTGGGAGCCAACTTGGAAGCCTTTAAAGCCAAAGTTTTCAAAAATGAACCCTCTTTCGGGCATAAAGCGCCTTTTTTCAACTCAGGTTTTTATGGAGCTTATAAAATCTATTTTTAAGCTTATTATTTTGGGGTATGTTGTATACAGCACTTTTATGGACGAAGCGTCTATGTTGCCGTCGCTTGCGGTTATGGATCCGTTTCAGGCATTTATTTACATAGGTAACGTTATAGTGGATTTGGGAATAAGAATTGGCTTTTACTATTTGGTTATTGCCGCGCTGGATTATTTTTATCAAAGATACAAGCACAATAAAAGCTTAAAGATGACAAAACAGGAAGTAAAAGAAGAATGGAAGATGACAGAGGGTAACCCGCAAATTAAGGGTAAAATTAAGCAGAAAATGAGGGAAGCCTCAATGCGCCGTATGATGCAGGAGGTGCCGGGGGCGGACGTTATTATTACAAACCCCACGCATTACGCGGTGGCGCTTAAATACGACAGGGAAGTTTCCAGCAACGCCCCTATTGTTGTTGCCAAAGGTGTGGATTATTTGGCAAGAAAGATAAAGGAAAAGGCAACGGAAAGCGGAGTTGAAATTGTGGAAAACAAACAGCTTGCCCGCGCAATATACAATACCGTTGATTTGGGAAGAGAAATTCCCCCCGAACTTTATCAGGCGGTTGCGGAAATACTGGCATATATTTATAAATTAAAAAATAAACACTAATATCTTAAAAAATACTACAATTTTATTAATTTCTGTGTTAAAATGATGGTGGGGTTTTGTAAAATTATATAGAGGTTGATGTTATGACTTTTAGGCTAAAACTCAAAGAATCGGTTATTGGCGTAATTATTCTCGGAATAATAAGCTTAATTATTATTCAGCCTTCCGCCGACGTTTTGGATGTTTTAATAATTATAAATTTATTTGTATCCATGATGATTATGTTAAACGCGTTATATTCCAACGACGCGCTCGACATGTCTCTTTTCCCAACGATTCTGCTCATTACAACCGCGTTTCGTCTTATTTTAAACCTTGTTTCCACAAGGCTAATCCTTCAAGACGGGGATCCGGGCGTGGTTGTTAACACATTCGGAACCTTTGTTACGGGCGGCAACATGGTTGTAGGAATAATAATGTTTATAATAATTGTTATAGTTAATTTTATGGTTATAACAAAAGGTTCGGAACGTGTTGCGGAAGTTACCGCAAGGTTTACACTTGACGCTATGCCCGGTAAGCAAATGGCCATAGACGCGGATTTAAACACCGGCCTAATAGACGAAGAGGGCGCAAAAGAGCGGCGTAAAAAAATACAGGATGAAGCCAATTTTTACGGCGCTATGGACGGCGCTTCAAAGTTTGTTAAGGGCGATGCTATCGCGGGTATTTTAATTACGTTTATAAACATAATAGGCGGCGTTACAATAGGCGCGTTGGGGCTTGGCACAGGGGAACCACTTACAATAATGGAGGCTCTTCAAAAGTACGCGCTTTTAACCGTAGGCGACGGGCTTGTTAGCCAAATTCCCGCTATTATGATTTCTTTGGCAATGGGTCTTTTGGTTACGAAGGCAAATTTGGATTCCGACGTTTCAACTCTTATGGTGCGTCAGCTTTTCGGCAATTCTTTGGTTTTATACATAGGCGGGTTCGTGCTTGTTGTGCTTGGCGCGGTAACACCACTTCCAACCGGTCCGTTTTTAATATCGGGGCTCGTTTCAATAATTTACGCTACATATTTAGATAGGCAAAAGCAGCTTGTTGCAATTAAAACCGAAATTACCGCGGAGGATTCCGAGGCCGAGGAAATACGCAGGCCGGAAAACGTTGTTTCGCTTCTTAGTGTGGATCAAATTCTGCTTATATTCGGTTACGGCTTAATTCCGCTTGTGGACGCAAGCCAAGGCGGGGATTTATTGGATAGAGTTGTTATGATAAGGCGGCAGGTGGCGCTGGAACTTGGCGCGGTTGTGCCGGTTATCCGCTTAAGGGACGATATTAAGCTTTCGCCTAACGAATACCGAATATTAATAAAGGGCATTGAAGTAGCCGGCGGCGATATCATGTTCGACCATTACATGGCAATGAACCCCGGTTATGTTGAAGAGGAAATTGACGGCATTGAAACAGTGGAACCGTTTATGGGCCTGCCCGCTTTGTGGATTTCCGAATCGCAAAGGGAACGCGCGGAAGCTCTTGGCTACACAGTTGTAGACCCTCCGGCAATTATCGCCACACACTTAACGGAAGTTATAAGGGGGCATTTGCACGAGCTGCTTACAAGGCAGGATGTGCAGTCGCTCATTAACCATGTTAAGGAAGCTCACCCGGTACTTGTGGACGAACTTATTCCCAAACTTTTAACAATAGGCGATGTTCAAAAGGTGCTTGCAAACCTGCTTCACGAGGGGCTTTCAATTAGGGATTTGGTAACGATTCTTGAAACTCTTGCGGACTACGCCGCCATGACAAGGGATATGGATATGCTAACCGAATATGTGCGGCAGGCTCTAAGGCGTTCAATTTCGCAGCGTTACTTCGATTCTGATTCGAACACGGTTATTACCTTAGACCCTGAGTTGGAGCAAAAAATTATGTCCAGCGTTCAGCAGTCGGAGCAGGGCTCATACCTCGCGCTGGATCCCGGTACAACCCAAAAAATATTCGATAACCTGAATTCGGAGGTAGTGAAACTAACATCCATGGGGCTTCAGCCAATAATTCTAACCTCGCCTATAGTGAGGGTTTACTTCAAAAAGTTAGTTGAACAGGTTGCGCCCGATTTGGTGGTGCTTTCATATAACGAAATAGATTCCAAAGTGGAAGTACAGGCTATTGGGATGGTGAGTATTGCGTGAAAATAAAAAAGTATACCGCTTCTACTGAACAGCAGGCTATCGAAATGGTTAAGGACGAACTTGGTCTTGACGCGCTTGTTTTAAACATAAAAAAAATTCAGCCCAAGGGGTTTACCGCACTTTTCAGGAAAGCTACCGTTGAGGTAACCGCGGCTTACGAGGAGAAAACAAAGCAGTTAAAAAAGGAAAGCGCTCCGCTTCCGGTATTAAACGGCAAGGCTTCGGCAAACGGTAAAAATGTTTTAAGCGGTATAGCGCAGCAAAACGCAAACCCGCCGGAGGTTAACGAAGCGGTGTTATTGGATTTAAAGGCTGATGGCGGCGGTACTAAAAGCAATGAACGGCAAAAGTTAGCGTCCGCGCAGATGAGAATTAATATGTTAGAACAGGAGCTTGACAGTAAGGAAAGCTTGCTGGAAAAGGCCGCAAGCCTGCTTGCCGCATCCGCTTATAAGGCGGCTCCTGAAAACCGCAAGTACAGTAACAACATGCTTCAAATTTTTTACGACGCTCTTATAAACCAAGGCGTAACGGGCGAAATTGCAGAGTTTTTGCTAAACGACGTAAGCCGTTTGGCGGACGATACGGATTTAGAGGTTATAGTAAGAGTTGTATACAACAATATTTTGAACATATTCGGTGAAACTCCGGAAGCTAAAGCTCCGGGTAAGGGGGTGTACCTTTTTTTAGGGCCAACCGGCGTTGGTAAAACCACAACAATAGCAAAGCTATCATCCAAGTTTGTTTTAGCGGAGGGTAAAAAAGTGGGGCTTTTAACTGCGGATACCTACCGTATTGCCGCTGTGGAGCAGTTAAAAACCTATGCCGAGATACTGGGAATTGATATTGGAATTATTTACAACGCTGCGGATTTACGCGAGCTTTTGCCCAAAATGAAGAACTTTTCAGATTTGGTGCTTGTGGATACCGCCGGGCGTTCCCACAGAAACGAAAACGCTGTTGGCGAACTAAACGAACTTTTATCCGCCGTTCCCGAAGCGAGGCGTTTTTTAGTTTTAAGCCTTACAACTAAATATGACGATTTAATAAGTATAGTAAACGCTTATTCCGAACTGAGTGATTTTGATTTGATTTTTACCAAAGCGGACGAAACCTTATATTTGGGTTCTATGCTGAATATCTGCTATATAACCGGTAAAAAAATATCCTATATTACCAACGGGCAAAATGTGCCCGACGACATTATGGCTGTTAAGCCGGAGCAGATTGCCAAGTCGCTGCTTGGATTGGGAGGTGCGTTGTAATGATGGTAGACCAGGCCGAAAGCTTGAGGAACATAGTTAAGCAGAGGCAGGAGGTTATACAGCCGCCAAAAGTTCAAGTAACATCGCGCGTAATAACCGTAACAAGCGGAAAAGGCGGTGTTGGTAAATCCAACTTTACGGCAAACCTTGGCATTTCGCTTTCAAAAACCGGCAAACGTGTGGTTATTATAGACGCGGATTTTGGTTTGGCGAATATTGAGGTTTTATTCGGGATTATCCCTCAGTATTCTTTGGCTAACGTGCTGAGCGGGCAAAAGGAATTAAAGGATATTATTTCGGAAGGGCCGCACGGCGTAAAATTTCTTTCGGGCGGTTCCGGCCTTAGGGATTTGGCGAATATCAACGAGCGGCAAATGACATATATTATAGAAAAGCTTTCATATTTGGACAGCGTTTCGGATATCATTTTAATAGATACAGGAGCGGGTATTTCGGATTCTGTTTTAAATTTTGTTAAAGCTTCAAAGGAAGCGGTTATAATAACCACTCCGGAGCCCACATCCGTTACGGATGGGTACGCTATAATAAAAGCGGTTAGGGAATCGAACGGTGATATGCCGGAAATAAAGGTAATAATAAACCGCGTTGACGATTCAAAAGAAGGGTTTGAAATTTTCGACAAAATCAGCAAGGTTGCAAAGAGGTTTTTAGAGGTTGACTTAACGAATTTGGGGTACATACCTTACGACAATAACGTTATTAGGGCGGTTAAATCTCAACAGCCACTCATTATGACATACCCAAATTCGGAGGCATCGAAGGCAATAGAGGCAATTGCCGGGAGGTTGCTTGATTCATCCCTGCCTCTTGTTGAACAAAAGGCGGGCATAAAAGGGTTTATGCGAAGGTTATCGGGTATTTTCAAATAAGGATGGTTGGAGGCTGGATACTTTAATGTTGTTTGATAATATAAAGGCGGGCGACAGATTAGAAATTACGAAAAAGAATTCAAAACCGAATATTAAACCGGCAACATATGTTAGCCAGGTTGAAGAGGTTATACCGGCGAAAAGCCAGGTAGTTATATTCTCCCCCATTTCATACGGGGAAATTATAAGAATTGATAAAGACGAGTACACAATGCTTTTTTACTGCGAAAAGGGTATGATGCAGTTTTCGGCTGTGGGTATTACCAATGTTAAGGATTCCGGCCAGAGCTTTGCGGTACTAAAGCTTACGAACAAAGGCGAACGCATACAGCGCAGGTATTTTTACCGGCTGGATTGCATAATTCCCTTTAAATTCGGAATTTTAGAAAGGGACAAAATGAATACCGCAAAAAGAAAAGATTTATTCTCGAACGTCAGCTTAGAGGGAATAATTAAGGATATTTCGGGCGGCGGTATAAGGTTTTTATCCAACGAGGAAATAGAGGCGAATATGTACATTTGCTGTATAATTCCTGTTGAAAATGAAGTTTTGCTTCCCATAGGCAGAGTGTTAACAAAACAGCATTTCCCGAAATCCAACTATAAGTATCAGTACAGGTTGCTGTTTGAAGCTATCCTCCCCGAGGACCAGGAGAGGATTGTACAATACGTATTTAACGAACAGAGAAAAACATTAGGGCGTACAAGAGATTAAAGTTAGCAATCATTAAGGCCGGTTTCGCGAAAATTCCGCTCTGCCGGGCTTGCATCCAAGGAGGTTGATGAAAATGGCAGGTGTTGAAAACTACGGTGATATTCACTTTGACGTTTTAAAGGAAATTGGAAATATTGGCGCGGGTAACGCGATAACGTCATTGTCTAAAATGCTTAATAAAAAGGTTGATATGCGGGTACCGAAGGTTAGCCTTGTGGATTTTAAATTCATATCGGATTTTATTGGAGGCCCGGAAAATTTAATTATTGGTATCTTAATAGGTTTATCCGGCGATGTTAACGGCATTATGATGTTTTTGGTTGAAAAGAACAGCGCTCACAGGCTGATAGACATTTTGTTTTCTTCAACTTCGGCAAACGAAAACGACGATTTTTCCGAAATGGAATTATCCGCGCTTCAGGAAGTAGGCAACATTTTATCAGGTTCTTATTTAGGCTCGTTTGCTACACTCATTAATAAATCCATAATTCCGTCCATACCGTATTTGGCAATTGATATGGCCCAGGCAATACTTAGCGTGCCCGCAATTGAATTTGGCAAGGTTTCGGACAAGGTACTGCTTATAGAGTCGCTGTTTGAGGCGGAAAATAAAGACGTTTCCGGTTTTTTTGTACTCGTTCCAGACCCGCCTTCGTTTCAGACTATTTTAACGTCTTTAGGGGTAATGATATGATTAATAATGCAATTATCGTTGGTATGGCTGACTTGAATGTTACAAAGGCGCCGGGTATACTCACAACACTTGGGTTGGGTTCTTGCGTTGGTATTGCAATTTACGACCCTACCACCAAAATTGCCGGGCTGGCGCACATAATGCTTCCCGATTCCACGCAGATACAAAACAATTCAAATATCGCCAAATTTGCTGATACAGCAATGGTTAAGCTAATAAACGATATGGTAATGCTTGGAGCAAAAAAACTTAATATGAAGGCGAAAATAGCGGGCGGGGCGCAAATGTTCGCTTTCGATTCCACAAATTCCAGCATGAGGATTGGCGAACGCAATGTGGAAGCAGTTACAAGAAATTTGCAAATGCACAAAATTCCGCTTATAGCCAAAGAAGTTGGGGAGAACTTCGGGCGGACGGTGGAACTTTACGCGGATACGGGCAATTTCTTAATAAAAACAATTGGGCACGGAAACAGAACTATTTAGGGATGGATTATTTTGATTGATTTTATTCATATTTTCATTTGCATTATAGCTTCAGTTGTATACATAGTAGCCGCTCTTTTAACCGGAGAGCTGCCGGATGTTATTTTAATGCGGCTTGTTTTTATTATGGTAATTTCCTATATAGCGGGTTTAATGCTGCGCGCGTATCTTAGAAGAACGGTGTTTAAAAAAGAAGATGATAAATTAATTGAGGAAGGAGCGGCTAAAGAAGATACCGTTAGCGCCGCTTCCGACGACGATTTTGATTCAGACGATTTCTGAGGGGCTAAGCATTATAAATGCCCGAGGGGGTTATATTACCGGTGGACAACATTGATAAAATATGGCAGGAATACTCCTTAAAAAAGGAAACGTCACTTAGAGATAAGCTGATATTGCATTACTCGCCGCTTGTAAAATATGTGGCGGGGCGTTTAAGCATTCATTTAAACCAGCATGTTGAATATGACGATTTAATAAGTTACGGTATTTTTGGCCTTATTGACGCTATAGACAAGTTTAAGTACGAAAAGGGCGTAAAGTTTGAAACATACGCTTCTTTGCGTGTACGGGGAGCAATAATAGACAGCATCAGAAAAATGGATTGGGTGCCAAGAACGTTGCGCAAAAAGAACAAAGAGCTGGATTTGGTGTATCATGAGCTTGAATCGGAATTGGGGCGTGCGCCTACCGATGAGGAACTTTCGGTAAAGCTTTCCATAACGGTGGAGGAAACAAGGGATTTGCTTAAAAAATCGTCGGTTGTTTCCTTAATTTCGCTGGACGATTATTTAGACGCAAACCACGAATCCAATTTTTTTGACAAAAACCCAGACCACATGGAGAACCCGGAAACTAAATATGAAAGCACTGAAGTTAAGCAAATGCTTGCGGACGCTATAGATAAGCTTTCAGAAAAAGAGAAAAAGGTAGTTACACTGTATTATTACGAAGAACTCACACTTAAGGAGATAAGCCATATTATGGGAGTGTCGGAATCGCGTATATCTCAAATTCATTCCAAGGCGGTATCGAAGCTTAGCGTGAAGCTTGGGAGATTTAAGTCATTGTTATATTTGCCTTAAAAAATAAACTAAAGCGGAGGCGATTAGTTATGGGTAGTCCAAAGAACGTTTCGCTTAAAATAAAGGAAGACGGAGTTTATTTGCTAATAAACCGCGCCGAGGGGGAAAAGGTTACGCGCGGCGATGTACTTAGCGTTGTTGAATCCAACTTTATTAAGGATATAGATTTCGTTGCGGTAAATTCTATTTTCAAAAGTGACGACCTGTTTTTTGAAACTTTGATTTCCCGCAATACCGATGTTTTGGTTAAGAAGGAAAGCGCGAGGGTAACAGTTGAGGCAAACCGAATGTCCGCCTCGGTTACTTTTATAGAACCTCTTAACAGCAGCGATCTCATGGAATTTGAGGATTTTAAAAATATTCTGCGCGAGCAAAAAATAGAGTACGGGTTTGAAGAAGAAAACCTAAGGGATATTTTCAGTAAAAGAGTATACAATATGCCGTTTGTTATAGCCAAGGGGCTTGAACCTATAGACGGGATAAACGGTTATATCCAGCGTCATTTTACTTTGAAGGAAAAAAATTTCAGGCCAAAACACTTAGACGACGGCACAGTGGATTTTAAACAGCTTGATATTATAGACATCGTAAAAGAAGGTACCTTGTTATTGGAGCAAATACCCGCTATTCCGGGTGTGGACGGAATGAACGTGCTTGGAAAAACTATAGCGCATAAGGTGTGCAAACCCGCTCCTTCTATACCCAAAACCAAAAACACGCGGCTTTCGGAAGATGGTTCGAAGTTATTCGCGGGCTTAAGCGGGCAGATTGTTGTTAACGAAAACAAGGTAGAAATTTTCCCGGTGCTTCAAATAAGCAAGGATGTGGACAATTCCGTTGGAAATGTGGATTTTGTGGGTTCGGTTTCAATTAACGGAAATGTTTTAACGGGTTTTACCGTAAAGGCAGAGGGAAGCATAGAAGTGCACGGTGTTTTGGAAGGCGGAGAGCTAATTGCCGGGGGCGATATAGTTTTAACCGGCGGCGCACAGGGTGTGGAGAAGGCCTCAATAAAAGCGCGGGGCAACATTCACGCCAAGTATATTGACCAGTGCACCGTGTATGCGGGCGGCGATATCTATACGGATTTTATCGTATACTCAAGGGTTAAATGCGGCGGAAGTGTGGAGCTTTCCGGAAAGAAGGGGCTTCTTTTGGGCGGAAGCGTTTCGGCCAAAAACCAGATTATTGCCGATGTTATAGGCGCTAATTTATCCGCCTCAACCGAAATTGAGCTGGGTTTTGAACCCGACGATTTCGAGCGTTACAAAGGGCTTTTAAACCAAATGGAAGAAGCTCAGGAGGAATACAACAAGCTTTTACAAAAGGAAAACATTCTTTCCCAGCAGGCAAAGAGAAGCAAACGTCCCGAAGAAATGGATCTAATCCAAACCAACAAGGAATATACAAAGCAGTATTACGAAAACAGAATTGAGGAACTGCAAAACCAAATTGCCGCGCTAACATCTATGGAAAACCCGGAGGAGGTTTACATACACGTTAACAAGGTAATACACGCAGGCGTAAAGGTTGTAATAACTAACGCTCAAACGTATATATTGGAACGCCAAAAGGCGTGTAAAATATTAAATATCGGGGGGCGTATTAAAAGTATATCGTTGGATGAGGTTTCGGCGTCGTAATTAGAAAGAGGTGATTTTATGGCTATAAGACCGGTAGATTTACAGCTTTTAGTTCACAAAACAGTGGATACGAACAGGACGGAACAGGGGGAGGCGAGAAGGCCGGAGGTTGCGCACCAGCAGTTTTCTCAGGTAATGCAAAAACACGCGGAAGCTGAAACGCATCAGGTAATACAATCTAACAAGGCGGAACAGGCGGATATTGAAAAGGATGGCAGCGGTCAGAATAAATACGAGCGCAGAAAAAAAAGCGGCAAAAGCTCCGGCGAAAAACCCGCAAAAAGCGCGGCTAAACAAGAAGGTATAAGTATGTTTGATGTCACAGTATAATAAGGGGCACATTTATGGATTTGATACAGGTTTTGCTGCTTATTTGCGCCGCGGCGGGTATTGCTATGATGATATTTGCCGTTATGCGCTTTGGAAGCGAAAATGATTCCGGCGCGGGTGATTATTTCGAAGCGGGAAATACAATAAAAGCAATAGACTCTTCCGTTGACGAAGCGGAAAAGGTTATTGACGACTTGAATAAATTTGCGGAATCGGTAATGACGGATATTGATAACAAACATAAGGAACTGCTTTTTGTTTACAATTTAATTGACGAAAAGCATAACGACCTTAAACGTATGTATTCCGGCACCGAAATTCGTTCCTTTGGTGCGGATATGCCGGTTAATTCTTATGAAGCGGACGAGGAAAAGCGCGGTTTAACAGAGCATAGTTCGAATAAAGGAAAAAAACGCAAAGATTCGGATTTTGGAGCGTTATCGGGCGGTGCGGGAAAAAAAGACCGCCGCAGTGAGGAAGAAATTAAGCAGGACGGCGGCGACGATGCGCCTATAATGAGTATTAACCCGAAGTACGACGAGGTTATAAGTTTGCACGTAAAGGGATTATCGGTATCCGAAATATCTAAAAACCTGAATATGGGGCAGGGAGAGGTTAAGTTAATTCTTGAGCTTTCAAGCCGGAATAGGATGAGATCATGAAAATGAAAAGTTTTATGTTCGGGCTGGGGTTCGGGCTTTTAATCGTTTCGGTTATATTTTATTTTATTTACGGATATCAGGTTAAGGCAAACAACTGGGAAAATGACGCGGCAAAAAACGCAACGGACGCGGAAATTATGCAGCGCGCGCAGCAGCTTGGTATGGTTTCCGCAATTGAAGCGGAGCCCACCGAAGAGGAAATAATAGATTTGGCAACGCGCCTTGGAATGGTTTCCGCGCAGGAGGCGGAGCCGAGCGAGGAAGAAATAATTGAACTTGCATCGGATTTAGGAATGGTTTTTGCGCAAGGCGGGAAAAACGGCGAAGCGCAGAGCGGCGGTTTAACGAATGATGTTACGGATGAAAGCGAAAGCGGCGCGGCTTTAAGTGTGGTTTCCGGCTTAGGTGAGAACGATAGCGAGGCGGGCAGCGTGGGCGATGATGCAGGTGAAACTTCTATGGGAACCGGGTTTAACCGGGACGACGGCGCAGATGAAGGGGAAGCCGTAAATACCGGCGGAGGTTTTGCGGCAAATAATGAGAACGCGGACGGAAACGGCGATGATGGCGGAAGCGGCGAAGGGTTAAGCGCACTTGCGTCCGGGGAAGTTATTACGGATGAAAACGGCAGAATAGCGGTGGATATCCCGGAAGGGTTAAACGCGTATGAAGTTGCGGTTTTGCTAAGGAGTAAAGGTATTATTTCGGAGGAAAACATTTTTATAGATTTTTTAAACGAACGCGGGTTAACAAGAATTATTCAGTACGGCAGATATTATTTTTTTGAGAACGAGGATTTGGAAGAGATAGCGGAGAAGTTTAGAATAGCGGCGTTAAACAGTTAAGAAAAGCGGATTTCGGCTTTGGGTTTATAAACCGAGGTTGTAAAATCCGCTTTTTTGTTGTTGATATTGAACATAATTTTAAACGTTGTACAAAATGCGGTTTAGCACGGCGTATGCAACCTAAACTCCCAACATAATTAGCACATACACATAGCAGATAAAGATAAAAAGCCTCATAATCCACTATTTATCTACAAACAAACACAAGATTACATCTTGATAACCTTCATAAGTAT
>JAISVZ010000054.1 GCA_031271295.1 Clostridiales bacterium
TGTCCTTGACCCATTTTGTTTCCTCCCTGTCACTTTGTTGTCTCTCAACTCCATTGTAACTGGTTTGATTCATTTTGGGTCTTTTTTGTTTCCTTGGGCAATTCATTTTACAACTTGCCGGTCGGTAAGCAGTAAAATAAAATGCTTGACATTCAATTTGATATTTTATAAAATGCCGAAAGATGAAAATTAATTTCCGCCCAGATAGCTCAGTCGGTAGAGCAGAGGACTGAAAATCCTCGTGTCGGCAGTTCAATTCTGTCTCTGGGCATTTTTATTAATAAGCCACTTTAAAAGCAAAAGCTTTGCAAAATAAATTTGCCCGCTTTTGTTTTTTTTTGTATACTTCACAGGAGCTTTATATATTCGCGCACACGCGGATATTTACCGCAAATTTTATTGATGCGTGAGCTGTGTGCGTTGGTATAGGTTAAGGTAATAACGCAAATTTTAAAAAAGAACGAGTGATTAAAATGTTAGACGCGGCGCTTTTAGGCACGGGCGGCATGATGCCTATGCCAAACAGGTTTTTGGCATCATTTGCATTAAGGCTGGACGGCAAACTGCTTTTGATAGACTGCGGAGAGGGAACGCAGGTATCACACAGAATTCTTGGGTGGGGTTTTAAAAATATAGATGTAATTTGCATAACACATTTTCACGCAGATCATATATCGGGGCTTGCGGGTTTAATTCTTACAATAGCCAATTCGAACAGGGAGGATGCTCTTACAATTATAGGCCCGCCGGGGCTTTGCGATGTGGCAAGTTCCCTGCTTGTTATTGTTCCGGAATTGCCGTTTGAAATAATTTTCAAGGAGCTTGAGTTTACTCCGGGTGTAACTCAAAATATTAAGGCGGCGGGCTTTGATATATCCGCCTTTCCTTTGAAACACAGAATGGCTTGTTTTGCGTACAGCGCGGAGCTTTCGCGCCCGGGCAGGTTCGATGCCGAGCGTGCTAAGGAACTTGAAATCCCGTTAAAGTATTGGAACGTTTTGCAAAAGGGGCAGGATGTTAAATATGAGGGTAAAACCTTTACGCCATCAATGGTTTTGGGTACGCAGCGCCGGGGGCTCAAAATTTCCTACTGTACGGATACCCGCCCGGTGGATGGCCTTGCGGATTTTGTGCGCCATTCAGATCTTTTTGTTTGCGAGGGTTTATACGGCGATAACGAAAAGCTTGAAAAAGCCGCAAGCCACCGCCACATGATATATTCGGAGGCGGCAAAAATAGCAAAGGACGCCGAGGTTTCGGAGCTTTGGCTTACGCATTTTTCGCCAGCTATGCTTAACCCTTCGGAGTTTTTGAAAAACGCGCGTAACATTTTCCCAAACTCCCACGCGGGGAGCGACCGGAAAAACAAAACGTTTAAATTTATAGACGAGTGAGGAAACGCATTAATGACATTAACCGACGAAATACTGAAAAGAGTTGAAAAACCCGCAAGATACACCGGCGGGGAAATAAATATGGTACGCAAAGAACTAAATGCCGGAATTTTTCGTTTTGGGTTTTGCTTTCCGGATGTTTACGAGGTGGGCATGAGCCATTTGGGTATGCAGATTTTGTATTTCTTCCTTAATAATCGCCCCGATGTTTACTGCGAACGTTTTTTTGCTCCGTGGACGGATATGGAACGGATTATGCGGGAGGAAAATTTCGCGCTTTTTTCGGTGGAAACCGCATCCGCGGCGGCCGATTTTGATATTTTGGGTTTTACGTTGCAATATGAAATGAGCTTTACGAATATTGTAAATATGCTTAACTTGGCGGGTATCCCCATTTTGAGTAAGGATAGGGGCGAAAACTTTCCGCTTATTTGCGCGGGCGGGCCGTGCGCGTTAAACCCCGAACCTCTTGCTGAAATTTTCGATTTTTTCTATTTGGGCGAAGGTGAAGTTCAGCTTGGCGGCGTTATTGATACCTTGAAACAATATCGCGCCGAAAAAAAATCAAAAGCGGAGGTTTTGTTTGAATTGGCAAAAAAACCGGGAATTTACGTCCCGGTTTTTTATGATGTTTCCTATAATGAAAACGGCTCTATTAAAAGCTTCGCGCCTAATACGCCGGAAGTTCCGGAAATTATCCGAAGGGTTGTTGTGGAGGATTTGGATTCGTCTTTTTTCCCGGAGGTTCAGCTTGTTGCGTTAATTGAAACCGTACACGAGAGGGTAACTCTTGAGGTTTTCAGGGGCTGCATAAGAGGGTGCCGGTTTTGCCATGCCGGGTTTATTTACCGCCCCGTGCGCGAACGCATGCCCGAAACTCTGCTCAAGCAGGCAAAAAAACTGATTTCAAACACAGGGCACGACGAAATATCCCTTGTTTCCTTAAGCACGAGCGATTATACCTGCTTTAAGGAACTCTCGCTTGCCCTTGTTGAAAATTTTACGAAG
This sequence comes from Clostridiales bacterium, assembly GCA_031271295.1. Lineage (GTDB taxonomy): Bacteria > Bacillota > Clostridia > Lachnospirales > WQUN01 > JAISVZ01. The sequence continues at coordinate 2,403 of JAISVZ010000054.1, forward strand.
GATAAAGTAAATCTATCCCTGCCGTCGCTGCGTGTGGACGCTTTTACGCTGGAGCTTATGGAAAGAGTGCAGTCGGTGCGAAAATCCTCTCTTACATTTGCGCCGGAAGCGGGTAGCCAAAGGCTTCGCAACGTAATAAACAAAGGAATTACCGAGGATGACATATTATCCGGCGCGTTAATGGCGTTTAATTCGGGAATAAGCAGGCTTAAAATGTATTTTATGGTGGGGCTTCCAACGGAAACCGGAGAGGATTTACAAGGGATAGCCGAACTTGCGGAAAAAATCGTATCGCAGTTTTATACTTTGCCGAAGGAAAAACGCGGCGCGGGGTTAACCATTAGCATAAGCAGCGCGTGTTTCGTGCCAAAAGCACATACGCCGTTTCAGTGGGAGAGGCAAAATTCCTTCGAAGAATTTGCCGAAAAGCAGAAATCGGTTAAGAATATGATTACAAGAAAACAAATTAAATACAGTTATCACGACGCTTATACCGCCGTAATTGAAGGCGTGCTGGCACGAGGGGACAGGCGCGCGGCGAAGGTTATTATAAAAGCGTGGGAGCTTGGCGCGCGTTTCGACGCCTGGGGTGAATACTTCAGCCGCAAAACATGGGAAAGGGCGTTCGAGGAAACGGGAATTAACCCCGATGTGTACACAAGGGAGAAAAAACCGGACGAAATACTCCCGTGGGATCATATAGATATCGGAGTAACGCGGGAGTTTTTACTTCGCGAACGGGAAAAGGCGTATAAAGAAGAGCTTACGCCAAATTGCCGCGAGGCTTGCGCAAACTGCGGGATTAATTGCCGATAGCGCAGCAAAGGAGCGAAAATGAGAATCAGATATTTGATAAGGTTTGAAAAACGGGGAAATTTGAAATATATCGGGCATTTGGATTTGTTGCGGCTTTTGCACAGGTGTATAAAGCTTTCCGGCATAGATATAGACTATTCGAAGGGTTTTAACCCGCATATACTTGCGTCCGTAGTGCTTCCGTTAACCGTTGGCTCGGAGGGTTTGTCCGAATACGCGGTTTTTGAAATGAAAACCGAAACCGGGGCGGAGCGGATTTTGGAAAAATTAAACGCTGTTATGCCATACGGTCTTAAGTGCTTAAACGCGCGAAAAATGCCGGATAATGAAAAACCGTCCGGAGCAATTTGCGCCGCGCAATATTTTATTGAAATAAACGAAAAATTTAACCTGCCGAAAATAGCGGAGGAAATTTTGCAAAGCGAAAAAATATTAGCGGAAAAACCGGAGAAAATTAAAAAAAACTCCGCAAAACACAGCGAACGGGCAAACGCCGAAGAGCCGGCAAAAACGGATATTCGCCCGTTAATATACGATGTTAAAGCGCAGGGCGAAAAGGAACTAAGGGTACTTATCGCGCAGGGCAGTATGCGAAACCTCAGGCCGGAGCTGCTTGTAAAACACATTTATGAAAACCAAGGAGCGCTTTATTTTCCGTATAAAATAAATTATATAAGAAGCGAGTTATATAAGGCGGATAACCGGGGAAATTTGGTAAGTATTTTTCAAACTGATACTAATTCTGTTTAAAAAGTTTGAAACTGGTGCCCCAAAAACGCCGAAAATCACGGCGATTTTGGGGGCTTGGCTTCAAATTTTTAAATTGGAATTAGTATGAGCAATAGTTTTTCCGCACTGATTTACCTTTTGCATTTCAAGGGTATCCGATGCTTGCAATTATTAATCGGATACTTTCAGATACTCTTTCAATCCTTGTTGGAGTATTTGCGAAAACGGCGCATTGGCCTTTTCGGCAAGATGGTTGAGCCATAGCGGAATTGACAAAGTCTTTTTTATTGACCTCGTGTCGTGCGCTTTCCTGTATTCGTTGGTATCGGCGGCAATTAATGTGAGAGTTTCGCCGGAGTTTGGAGTTAGCATCTCTGATGCGGGCGGTATTTTCTCGGCGCTGTTTTCCGCATCCCACAGCCACATTTCCACCGCGTCTTTCGCCATAAGAAGCGCGTCCGCTTTATCGTCGCCATAGGTGTGGCAGCCGGGTAAGTCCGGTACGGTAACGCCAATTTTATCATCGTCGGAATAAAGAATAGCCGGATAAACATATTTCATACTTTGCACCTCGCTTTAATAGTGTTCCGGATAGGTTACTTTAGCCCTGTATCTTTTAAAATTTTATTAAGGGTTCCGGTAGGGATGTCGCCGGTATGCCTGTGAATTGGAATTTTTACGCCGGGCTTATCGGGATGGGTTGCCATTTCATGGCTGCCTCCCCGCGTTATTATCCAACCGTTGCTTACCAGTTTTCGCTTTAATTCTTTTGCGGTCATTCCCTTACCTCCGAAAAGATTTTAACACGTAATATTACGTATGTCAATTTTAGTAAACTAATGGAAAAATAAAACGCGCAAAATAGATATTCTAAAAATTCAATGTGAAAATAATTTTTTTGAGGAGAACGAATAATGAAGCAGCTTATAATAGATAACGGGGAAAAATTTATACGGCTTGCGCGGATTGCGGATAACACCGTTACCGAAATTTCCGTTTGGCGCAAGGACAGCGAATCACGCGTGGGCAATATTTACGCGGCAAAGGTGAAAAACATTCTGCCCGCGCGTTTTGTGTTTTTGGATATCGGCGCGCAAAAGGACGCGTTTTTTAATTTAAACGACGCAAAGGAAAAATATTTGCAAGACGGCGGCGAAGGAAAGCTGAAAATAAGCGCGGGATGTGATATACTCGTTCAAGTAGTTAAAGACGAAACCGAAAACAAAGGAGCGTGCGTAACCACACAGCTCAATTTTACCAATAAATATTTTGTGCTTATTGCAAACTCCTCATCGCGCACGGTTGGAGTATCGCAGAAAATAACATCTGATGGAGAAAAAGAGCGGCTTAAAGCAATTGCCATTTCCCTTTTGCCGGAGGGATACGCGGCTATAATACGAACGGAGGCGGAAAACTGCGGCGAAGATGAACTTACGGACGCTTTAAAAAAGTTAATTGAAAACGCAAAAGTAATAACCGAGCAGGGTTTATGCCGCAAAGCGCCGAGCCTTTTGTACGGGGAAGAAAGCCTGCTTGCTAAAGCGGCGGATAAAATGCTTACCAAAGATACCGAGGAAATTATAATCAGCGGCATGGAAAATTCCCTGCGCGAATATTTGCGTAGCGTATACGGGGATATGACATCGAAACTTACGCTTTACAGCGCCGAGGCCGAGGAAAATATTTTCGATAAGTACGGAGTGCAAGGTCAAATTGAAAAGGCGCTTAACAAAAAGGTGTGGCTTAAATCCGGCGGATATTTATATATTGAGCAAACCGAAGCGTGCGTTGTAATAGATGTAAACTCCGGAAAGTTTATATCGGGGAAAAGCCACGGCAAAACCGTAAACAAAACAAATTTTGAAGCCGCGGACGAAATTGCGCGGCAAATACGCCTGAGAAATTTATCCGGAATGATAATGATAGATTTTATAAACTGCGAAGATAAGCAAGAGCTTAAAAGGTTAGAGGAGCACTTAAAGGCGGCGGTTAAAAGCGATCGTATGCCGGTAAGTGTGGCGTGCGTAACGGAAATGGGTGTTTTTCTTTTAACCCGCAAAAAAACATACGAACCGATAGAAAGTTTCCTAACTCAAATTTGCCCGTGCTGCCAAGGGACGGGGAGAATTAGAATATAAGAACGGAGGCAAAACATGAGCAAAGCGGCAATATTTTTTGTGGAAGATTTTGAAGAAGCGGAGGCGGTAACACCAACGGACATTTTGCGCAGAGGAAATGTTACGGCGGATACGGTATCGCTTACGGGGAACAAAACGGTAACGGGTTCGCACGGGATTAAGCTTATTTGCGACAAGCTTTTTGAGGAAATAAGCGTAGCATCTTACGACATGCTGGTACTGCCCGGCGGTCCGGGTACGGAAAGCTATATGCTGCGCGAGGATTTTTTGCGCCTTATCCGCGAAGCCGCGAAAAGCGGGGTAAAAATTGGCGCGATATGCGCGGCTCCTTCCATTCTCGGCAGGCTGGGTTTGCTAAAGGGCAAAAAAGCGGTATGTTATCCGGGTTACGAGAAGTATTTAGAAGGAGCGGATGTTTTAACGGAAAACGCGGTTACCGACGGCAACATTACAACATCGCGCGGTATGGGAACGGCGGCGGATTTTGGTTTTGAGCTTTTGGAAATACTTGAGGGTACGGAAATGAAAAACAAAATAAAAAGCGCGGTAGTTTACCCGCGTTAAGGAGGAGAATTTACATGGCAAATCCATATTTACCGGGCTGGGAATACATACCGGACGGCGAGCCGAGGGTTTTCGGCAACCGCATTTATGTATACGGTTCGCACGATAACGCCGCTTCGGATAAGTTTTGCGATTTTAAGTTAAAGGTATGGTCGGCAAGCCTTGACGATTTATCGAACTTTGTGTGCCACGGCGATATCTTTCACACAAAAGCGGATAAGGATCACGAATCCGATACGGATTGGACAAACAACAACGACTTATACGCGCCGGACGTTGTGGAAAAGGACGGCAAGTATTATCTTTACGCCTACATAATGGGCGCAAAAGGCTGTGTTGCGGTATCGGACAAACCGGAGGGGCCCTTTAAGCTTATATCGAAATATAAATACAACATTCCGGAGGGTTACGGCGAGGATTTTTGCGGTAACGGCTGGTTTATAGACCCGGGAGTTTTGGTGGATTGTGACGGGCAGGTTTATATTTACTGCGGATATCAAAGTTCGTTTGCGGCAAAACTAAACCCGGACAATATGTACGAAATTATAGACGGCAGTTATTTGGGCGATATTATACCGAAGGAAGCGCCGTTCAGCTTTTTTGAGGCGTGTTCGCCGCGCAAAGTGGGCGATACTTACTACATGATATATTCGCCCGTGCCGGGAAGCCGTTTGGTTTACGCCACGAGCAAATCGCCGATGGGTCCGTATGAATTCGGCGGTATTATAATTGATAACGCGGTTAATTACCCCGGCGGCAACAACCACGGCTCCATTTGCCAAATTAACGGGCAGTGGTATATATTTTACCACCGCATGACAAACGGAACAATAATGTCGCGCAGGGGATGCGTTGAAAAAATTGAAATTCTGCCGGACGGAACAATTCCGCAGGTGGAGATGACATCGCTCGGCTTTGCCGAAAGCCTTTCGCCGTACCAAATTACGCCCGCCGATATCGCGTGTGTTTTAACGGGAGGCGCGCTAATAACCGAGAAAAATGTTTTTACAAGAATCATAACGAATATTACCGACGGCTGCGTTATAGGCTACAAATATTTTGATTTCGGGCAGGATTTTTCAAGCAAAACAATGGATATAAGTTTTAACGTAACCGGTTGCGGCACGAAATCCAAAATGGATATCTACGCGGACGATTGGCAAAACGGAGAACACTTGGGTTTTTGCGAAATCGACACAAACGACGGCGTCTATTCGGCGAATATTAAAAGCATTACCGGACGCCATGCCGTATATTTCGTAGTTTCATCTTGCGCCGGAGGTTGGTTTAAGGATATGTTTAAAGGCAGAAAGCTGTTCGATTTGGCATCGTTTGTGTTTACAAAATAGCGGTTAAAAATTTGCCTTCAGGTATTCAAGAATATTGGCGCAGCCTTCGTTAATAAGCGCGTAGGTTTCGTCAAAATTATTGCTATACCAAGGGTCGGGAATATTTTTGGGTTTGCCGTTTTTCAGAAATTTTGAAAAAAGGCAAACCTTTTTCATGTTTTGCCCCATTGAAATACGGTTAATATCGCGCATATTTTCTTCGTCCATTGCTATTATCAAATCGAAATCGTCCATATCGGAGGCTTTAATTTTCCGCGCAATAATTCCCTCATACGAAATGCCGAGGTTATCCAAAACCTTGCGTGTGCCTCTGTGCGGGATATTGCCGACATTGTAACTCTCGCACCCGGCGGAATCCGCAGTTATACAGGATGCCATACCGGCTTCTTCCGCTTTATTGCGCAAAATTGCCTCCGCCATAGGCGAACGGCAAATGTTACCGAGGCAGACAAATAGAATTTTTGTATTTTTCATTTTTTCACCTGAAATATTTAAATTTTTGAGAAAAACCGCGCCGTTACGGCGCGGTTTTCAATAAACAAAGGAATCCGCTAACGTTCACATTATATCATGGTGAGAGTGGCCTTTCAACGCAGATTTCAGGAAGATGCTTAGAATGCGCACAGGACGTTTACGTTTCTCCGCTCACCGAAGAAACGTAAGGCTTCGCAGCCGAAAAGTTCTAAATGTAATAAAAATAACCGCTTCGTTTTAGTAGCTGACAAACCATCCAATACAGGCTATAATGTTAAACTAAAAAAGGAAAGCGGTCTAAGAAAACAAAAACCATATTAAATGCCGGCAACGCGGAAAATCTTTGCTTCGCCGCGCTTGCGTATAAAAGCTTGCCGCGCGGAAGTTTGCCGCGCTGCCGGCATAGCGTCCATAGCAGGAGGTTTTGTATGGGCAATATTATAAACAACCGCACGCTTACGGCAAGCAAAATGCTTGCTCTGCCGCCGCCGGTGGTTTTGTGCGTTAACCGGGCGGATTTTGATAGCGCTATTACAAAGGCGCAGTTTCGCAAGGTAAGCCTTAACTTGCCGCTTGCAAAAAAGCTGATTTCCAAACCGGCAACCGAGGCAATAACCGACATTACAGGTATAATACTTAGCCTGTTACCGAAAGGTGAAGCGCTTTACTTAACCGATTTTGAAATACTTTTCGACCCTTGTTATAAACTGGACGTGCTTAAACTCTTTGTTGGGATATCGCGGCACCATAAATTAATTGTTAAGTGGTGCGGCGGTATAAACAAGGAAAGTTTAACATTCGCCGAAGCGGGATATGACGATTACAGAAAATATGAAATAAACGATTATAATATTACCTTTGTAATATAAAGTGGCTGGTCGCGCGGGAAGATCGCCGCGCTACCAACCCAGCATCCAAAGGAGGACGGCAAATAATGAAGTATTCCAACCTTATTAATTTTGACCCAATCGAAAGCGTAATTCAGCTTACCGCCGCCAATGATACCGCCGAGGCGGTAAAACGTGTTAAAAGTTATGTAATGTCGCAGAGTATGGCGGAGCAGATTAAAAGCAATATGCTCTCTCAGCTTAATTTAGACGATGTGGTTGATAACAAGGGCGTACTGCTTGTTGGTAACTACGGAACGGGTAAATCTCACTTAATGTCTGTAATATCCGCCGTTGCTTTTGATTCTTCTGTAATTCCCCATCTGCAAAACCAAACATTCGCCGAAGACGCAAAAAAAATTGCCGGGCGTTTTGAAGTTGTCCGCATAGAAATAGGCGCGGTTACAACACCTCTTCGTGAAATTATTTTTTCCAAAATTCAGCAGGACTTTAACGCACGGGGGTTATCCTTCACTTATCCCGCCTCCAACACCATAACAAACAACAAAGAAACATTAATTGAAATGATGCGAATTTTCGGCACAAAGTACCCGGATAAAGGATACTTGCTTGTGGTGGATGAATTTTTGGATTTCCTTGGCGGCAAAGACGACCATTCCGTTAGGTTAGACCTTGGCTTTATGCGCGAACTTGGCGAAGTTGTTAAGCAAACGCGTTTTAGAGTTATTTTTGGCGTTCAGGAAAAACTTTTCGATAACCCCGCCTTTTCGTTTGTGTCGCAAATTTTAAACCGCGTCCGCGACCGCTTCGAGCAGGTTATTATTCGCAAAGAGGATACCGCCTACGTGGTATCGGAGCGAATACTTAAAAAAACCGACGAGCAAAAAGCCATAATCCGCGACCACCTGCAAAAATATTGCAGCCTGTACTCAAATATGTCCGAGCGTATCGACGAATATGTTAACCTGTTTCCGATTCATCCTTCGTATATAGAGGTTTTCAATAAAATTTACATAATTGAAAACCGTCATATCCTCGCAAATATCTCCAAAATAATAAGCGAAATTTTAAACGACGAGCTGCCGCAAAACGCGCCCGGCATATTGTCGTTCGACAGCTATTGGGTTTTTATCAAAAACAACTTTTCTTACCGAACCGACGCAAATATCAAGGAAGTTGTTGAAAAAAGCGGTCAGCTTGAAGATATTATTGCGCGTTCGTTCCCCAAAAAGCAGTATAAAGACTTGGCGGCAAAAATAATATACGCGTTGTCTGTACATAGGCTTACCACGGGGGATATTCAAATTAGGGCGGGTTTAACAAGCGAAAACCTGCGCGACGACTTATGTTTGTATTTGCCAAACCTTCCGGACCAAAGCTCCGATACGCTGCAAACCTTGGTTCAAGTTGTTTTAAAAGATATTATGACAACGGTAAGCGGCCAGTTTATAGACCGCGACGCGGATAACGGCCAGTATTACCTTGATTTAAAAAAAGATGTGGATTACGACGAGAAGATAACCCAAAGAGCCGCAACACTTTCTGAAAACAGCTTAAATAATTATTATTATGACATTATCCTGTTTTGCTTGGAATGGGAAAAACGGGAGAATTATAAGGGGATTTCTAAGCTTTACGACCACACTCTGAATTGGGATTCGCACCATATTTACCGGCGCGGTTATTTGTTTTTTGGAATACCGGAAGAAATGCCTACTGCGGAACCGCCGGAAGATTATTACCTTCATTTCATTCCGCCTTACGCAAATGCAGAATACGGCGAGAGTAAAAGCATAAAAGACGACGAGGTTTTCTTCATATTTAAAGGCAGCGAGGAGTTTAAAAACAATTTAAAGCTTTATGCCGCGTCTTGTGTTATGCGCGACCTTGCTGAAGAAAAAAATAAAGCCGTTTATCAAAGCAAAGCGGACGGTTTCAAAAAGCGGCTGTCCAAATTTTTAAGCGAAAATAAGAACACTGTGTTTGATACCGTTTACATGGGTGTGAAAAAGCAGTTCCTTGAAGTAATGAGGGGCAGATACAAACCGGATACTCCGTTTAAGGAAACGGTTGATTTGGTTGCCTCACTTTCGCTTGAAGGTTATTTTGCGGAAAAATATCCGGAGTTTCCTATTTTTAAAACAACAATAACCTCCCAAAACCAGCCGGAGGTAATAAGAAAGGCGTTCGACCGTTTTGCGGGCAGAAAAGAACAGCTTGGAAACTCCGTGCTGGATAGTTTTGGGCTTTTAAGCGGAGAAAACATAAGCGTTAAAAACTCAATTTACGCGCAGTATTACGCAAAAAAACTTGACAGTGTGCCGGCGGGCGTTGTGCTTAACTTCAGCGATATTTACGAATCTGTTTTCGGCGATTATGTGGACAAGCAGTTTAAAATAAGCCACGCCTTGCTGCCCGTTGTTCTGCTTGGGCTTGTTTATACGGGGCGGGCGGTAATTACGCTTAAAAACGGAGTTGAATTAACAGCCTCAAACCTTGATTTTGTTCCCAAAATTTACTCTACCGATTTAAGCGAGTTTAGACACATAGCAAAACCTAAGGATTTACAGCTTGGAGAGCTTGTTCGCCTCTTTGAAATATTGGAATTACAGGAAGGTTTAATTCGAAACGAGCAAAGCAGAGAGGCGGGCGTGGCGGCGCTAATAGCAAAAACGCAGGATGTTGCTTATTTAGCCGTAAAAGCAAAATCAAAATTGGACGGCGATTTTTCGCTGTGGGACGAAAAGCTTATTTTCGCGTCCGCTTCTATGAAGTATAAAGATTCGGGCAAAAACGTTTTGGATAAACTCGGAAATTTTGCCAGCCGCTTTAACACCGTTGCGAAGCTTAACAACTTTAATTATTCAATGGATGAAGTGGAAAAGCTCGGAAGCGATATAAACGCGGTTAAAACCGTGATGGAATACGATACGTTCCGCAGCGAAAGTATGGGAATTGTAAGCTATATTACAGCTATTGAATCTGTTCCAAGTTTAAAAGAGCAGGTTCAAAACGCTAAGGATACTTTCAGAAGAATACGCGATAGCATTGCGGAGGGCGTTTACGGCGAAACCGCGGCCATCGAACTTTCCGAAGAGCTTTCCGTTGTAAGGGAAGCTTATATTAATATTTATTTTGAGGAACACAAAAAACGCAGATTGGACTTTAAAGGCGCAAATGCCAAAGAAAAACTTATAAGCTCGTCAAAATACGCGAGTTTGAAAAAGTTGGCGGAAATTAAAATATTAACCGCCGGCAAATTTAAGAGCATAGGCGACGACCTTGCCGCGTTAAAGGCGTGCATGGAACTTACGCCCGAAATGCTCAAGAAAAATCACTACTGCACTAAATGCCTATACCGGTTAGGCGAAGCAGACCCGCTTGTTAAAGGAGCGGTTGATAAAATTGAAGATAGGCTTGACAATTTGCTTGAAGAATGGACAAAAACGCTTTATAACACCATAACAGACCCGCTTGTGTTGGAGCAAAAGCCGTTTTTAAAAGCGGAGCAACAAAAAGTTATAGATAAATTTGTGGCCGAAAAAACCTTGCCGGAGAACGTGGATACATTCTTTGTAAACGCCGTAACCGCGCTGCTGCAAGGATTTGACGCGGTAACGGTTGACGGGGCGGCGCTGGTGGATAGGCTATCGGCTTTAGGCCCTTGCGATACGGAAACGTTTAAGGCGAGGATAGACGAATTTATAGCGGCGCAGTCTAAGGGTAAGGATAAAACAAGGCTGCGGATTATTGTACGTTAATATTAGGAGGCTATTTGTCCGCTTTTAGGACTAATCGCCATGCAAATAGGGTTTATCGTTCATAATACGAGGAGGCAAAAATGGAAAAGCGAAAACTTACCAAAGCGGATATAGATAAGGTTAGGCACATAGAGGGGTTTCCTATCGCAAAAGATGAGGACATTATAGCGCTCTCGGACGCGCCGTATTATACCGCCTGCCCGAATCCTTTTATTGAGGATTTTATTCGCGAAAATGGTACGCCATACGATGAGGCTACGGATAATTACCACCGCGAACCGTTCGCCGCCGATGTTAGCGAAGGTAAAAACGATGAAATATACAATATTCACACTTATCACACAAAGGTACCCCCAAAAGCAATATTGAACTATATACTACACTATACAAAGCCTGGAGATGTAATATATGACGCTTTTGCTGGTAGTGGTATGACTGGTGTTGCTTGTGCAATGGCGAACAATTCTCAATATGTTGATCAGCTTGGGCCTTCATCTGCTTTAAAATATGATGTTGGGAAAAGAAGTTGTGTGCTTTCAGATATTTCTGTTGCAGCCTCGCTTATTTCATCTGGATATAACACTACGCTTGACATAAATAAAGCTGCTTCTGTTGCCTCAGAAATATTGGCGCAGTTAGAGGAAAGTATTAGCTGGATGTATAAAACTCGTCATACACAAAGCGCAGATGATTATGGTCGTATAAATTATGTTGTGTGGAGTGATGTTTTAATCTGCCCCAGTTGCGGAGAAGAACACATTTTTTATAATATAGGTATTGATTCTGAAACAGGACATAAGATTGGGCGAAAAATTCGCTGTAGTGCTTGTAATTACGAAGATAATTCGACAAGTTTTCCAAGAGTTGAAGAGCTTGTTTTTGATGAAGTTTTAGGAGATATCTCTAAAACAGTAAAAGAGATACCTGTTTTAATCAACTATTCATATGGCGGAGAAAAGTTTGAAAAAAAACCAGACGAGGAAGATTTCGAAATTTTTGAGAAAGTAGAAAGGTATAAGATAACAGAGTTTTACCCTATAACTGCTGTTCCTGTTGGGTTTAACACGAATCAGCCCCGGTCTTCTCATTTTGTGGATTATATCCATAAGTTTTATTTCAAGCGCAGTTTAGTTGCATTTTCAAAATTGTGGGAGGCTGTTAATAAATCCCCAGAGGATTGCCGTAATTTGTTACGCTTTTGGCTTCAATCAGTATCGGTCGGCTTTACAAAGACAAATAGGTATTTTAGCAGTTCTTTTTCACAAGTAAATCGTTATTTAAAAGGTACGCTTTATATTGCCGCAGTACGTTCCGAAGTTTCTCCTTGGTACGCTTTAAAGGGGAAAATCAATAAACTCAAAAAAATAATAGCTAATAAAGAAAGCATTGTAACTTGTATGTCATCAGAATCAAGTTTACTTCCATCAAATAGTATTGACTACATTTTTATTGACCCGCCGTTCGGTGGTAATATAATGTATTCCGACTTAAATATTATTTGGGAAAGTTGGCTTAGTATCTCAACTAACACAAAGAGCGAAGCCATAATTAACGAAATGGCAAAGAAGGACGATGAGTTTTATGCAAAAATAATGAGTAATGTTCTGAAGGATGCATACAGAGTGTTAAAGCCCAACCGATGGATTACCATTGAATTTCACAATTCAAAAAATAAAGTTTGGAACATATTGCAAAATGCAATATCTCGGTCGGGTTTCATTATTGCAGATGTAAGAGTGTTGGACAAGAAACAACAGACAATGAAGCAATACTCTACACAAAATTCTGTTGACAAAGACCTCGTTATCTCCGCCTACAAACCAAAAGACAGCTTTAAGCTTGAGTTTATTGCTAAAGCGGGTAGCGAAGATACAGCGTGGACGTTTGTCCGTCAGCACATTGAAAATTTATCTGTGGTTATCATCAAAAACGGTAAAATCGAAATAATCTCGGAACGGCAAGCATTTCTGTTGTTTGACCGTATGGTGGCTTACCACATTATGAACGGCATTCCGGTTCCGTTGGATTCGAGCGAGTTTTATATAGGATTGGACGAACATTTCTTAAAACGCGATAGTATGTATTTTCTTTGCGACCAAGTAAACGAATACGACAATGCCCGCATAGAAAACGAAGTTGATTTAGCCGAATTCTTGCAACCGGTTACAAACGAAAAAGCAGCTATTGCGTGGTTGTACCGGCAGTTGGGAGATGCGCCGCTAACCTACGCAGAGCTTCAGCCTAAGTTTATGCAGGAAGTTAAAACTGTGGATAGGTTTGAAATTATCCCGGAACTCTCCGTAATGCTTGAAGAAAGCTTCCTGCAAGACGATACCGGCAAATGGTATATCCCAGACATAACCAAAGCTTCCGACATAGCGAAACTGCGCGAAAAGAAACTCTTAAAAGAATTTGAAAGTTACCTTTCCGTTAAGGGCAAAATTAAAACATTCCGCACCGAAGCCATACGCGCAGGGTTTTCAAAGCTATGGGCGGAGCAAAAATACAAGCTGATTATGGAAACAGCGGAGCGTTTGCCGGAAAGTGTTATTGCCGAGGATGATAAATTATTGATGTACGTGGATTTAAGTAGCGGGAGGGATTAAATATGATTATAGAACGGATTATTGTTGAAAATTACCGGTTAATAAAACATGCTGATTTCAAGGTGAATCAAGATATGAATATTTTTGTTGGAGATAATGATTCAGGAAAAAGCACATTACTTGAAGTTATAGCGATATTAACATCAGGTAAGTTGAATGGCTATACATTAGATAGACAACTTAAAGCGAATATGTTTAATGATGACGTGAGAAATGAATATAGAGCTACTTTGGATAAAAGAAAGCCTGCTAAATCGCTTCCTAAAATTTTTTTTGAGGCATATTGCAAGAATGATGAAATTTATTCAAATTTTCGAGGTAGAAACAATTCTCTTGTTGATAATCTTCTGGGAATACGTATTGCAATAGAGTTTAATTCAGAATACGAAAATACATATAAAACTATGCTTAAAAACAGAGAAATTTTTGATATTCCAATAGAGTTTTATGAAGTGAATTGTAAATATTTTAATGGCGAAATAGTATCATACCGTTTTTGTCCGATAAAAGCTGTATTTATTGATACAACAAGAAAAGATTACTCATATATTGTAGACCGTTTTGTTTCTGAAAATATTACCACATATCTTTCACCGCAGGAACAGATTGACCTCAGTGCGGCGTATAGGAAAACTCGTAATGACTTTCACACAAATGAGTTAGTTCAAAAACTAAACGAAGGAATAAAGGAAAATGTGCATATAAAAGATAGAATATTGGCTATTGATTTAAAAGAGGATGAAGTTGATGAGTGGAAACGTCAAATGTCTGTAATTGTTGATAAAACGCCATTTGAAAACATCGGTTTTGGCAGCCAAAACACAATAAAGGTTGAATTAGCAATTAAAAATTCTGCAGAACAAGTGAACGTGGTACTTATGGAAGAACCAGAAAACAACCTTTCATTTGCGAATATGGCAAAACTGATCCAACGAGTCACTGATTCAAAGGGCAAACAGATTTTTATTTCAACCCATAGTAGCTATATTGCTAACAAACTTGACTTAAGTAAATTATTATTAGTGAGTAAAGGTTCAGTTTTTGCTTTTACGGATATAAAGGATGAGACAATTAAGTATTTCAAAAAACTTCCCGGTTACGACACTCTTCGCTTAGTTCTTGCCGATAAAGTAATTCTTGTTGAGGGTCCAACAGAAGAGTTACTAATACAAAGGGCGTACCTTGATAAATATAAAAAGCTTCCTGCTACAGATGGCATAGATATCATTACTGTTAATGCTCTGGCATTTAAGCGATATTGTGACATTGCCCTCCTTATGAAGAAGCACATTGCAATTGTTACCGATAATGACGGATGCATTAAAAAAAACATAACAGACAAGTATTCCGGTTATATCAACAACACTATTTTACATTTTTATTATGAGAGTGACGAGAACTTGAATACGATTGAGTTAAGTTTTGTTGCAGCTAATCTTGTAGATGGTGCATTATCAGAAGAATTTTTGAAATCTATCTCTAAGAAAGGTTTGTTAAAGAATAAAAATGCTAATCAAGTTACTGATTATATGTTGAACAACAAGGTGGAGTGGGCTTTACGTGTGTTTGACAGTGAAGAAAATATAAAATATCCGAGGTATATTAATGATGTTATTGAAAAATGCCATTCGAATGAGTGCAGTAGGTTCTGGCAAGACATGGGGGATATGTAACGAAGCCTTAACTAATTTATCCAATGCCACAGACCATAAAAAAATTCTGATGACAACCTTTACGATTAAAGGTATTGAAACTATTGCTTCGTATATTTGTGAACAAAACCTTGGTGTTTTGAGTAACAGTATCATACTACGCTCATGGTTTCAATTTCTTTTAGTTGAATTGATTAAGCCATATCAGTCTTTTATTGTCGACATCAACACGGTTAAATCATTTGATTTTTCTGATAAAGGCAAAAAAGTGAATTTTGGAAAAATCGGCGAAAAAAGGAGGTATTTTAATCCTGATATGTACATAATGAAAGATTACGCAAGTGAGTTGGCTATGTATTTGATTGAACATAGCAATGGAGAGGTTGTTAACCGTTTAGAAGGAATGTATTCTCACATTTATATAGATGAAGTTCAGGATATGGCTGGCTATGATTTAAAAATTATGAAGGCATTATTTCACTCATCAATTTCTGTTGTTTGTGTTGGCGACAATAAGCAGGCGACTTATGCGACACATAATACAAGAACAAATAAAAAATATTCAGGAAAAAAATTATGGGATTTTTGTGCTGAAGTTGAAAAGAGCAATCTTGCAAAAATCGAAGAAAGCATGGTAAGTAGACGGTTTGGTAGTAATATTTGTGCATTTGCTAATAGGGTTTATCCAAATAGCAAAAATATTAAAACAGGCATGACAGAAAGAACTGAGCATGATGGAGTGTTTCTTATCGACCGTAGCGATATTCAAAAGTATTGCAGTTATTTCACACCAACGATCTTGAAATATGACAAAAGAACTGATGTTGGGGATGTTATCTCATTAAACTTCGGGCAATGTAAGGGAATGACATTTGATAGGGTTCTTATATATCCAAATAAGCCTCTTATAGATTTTCTTTCAGATGTGCCATTAAATAATCCAGAAAAATATTATGTAGCCGTAACGCGTCCGAGATACAGTTTAGTGATTGTTATAGATAAACCACCTAAGTCATCAACATTTGAAACAGTTACGATAAATATAGGAAATGCAATTATCAACGGCTATCGCTTTGTTGAACAATAATATGGAGGGATTAACTATGTTTAACCCCGGCGATTACGCCCACGATACCCAAAGCAACGAACGCGTACAAATACTTTGCGCATACGAGGTTTGGGGCATAGCGTCCTACAAGGTATACCGCCCATCCGACGGTATGGTTTACAAGCTTCCGGCGGGTTCTGCCTCTGCCGCGCCAAAAAATACCGCCTTCGATGCCGCTTATATCCGCTATATTTCACTTCTTTCAAAAATAAAAAACGAAATATCCGGCGGAGTTTTGTCTAAGCTGCCCGGCGGCGTTATTCCGCTTCCGCACCAGCGTTATGTTTTGGAGCGGGCAATTAGCTCAAATAATATACGCTACATACTTGCGGATGAGGTTGGTTTGGGTAAAACAATTGAAGCGGGGCTTATTGTTAAGGAGCTTAAAGCACGGGGGCTTGTTAAGCGCGTTTTGGTTGTTTGCCCAACCGGGCTTGTTACCCAGTGGAACCATGAAATGCGGGAAAAATTCGGCGAAACATTTCATGTAATTTTGCCGGACGAATACGCAACAATTCGAAAAATTACGGAATCGGATAATATTTACGGCGGTTTTGACCAAATTATATCGCCCATGGATTCAATAAAACCATTGGAACGGCGTGCCGGGTGGACACAGGAACGAATAGAAAAGTATAACGAGGAAAGAATTCATTCCATAATTAACAGCGGGTGGGATTTAATAATTATAGACGAGGCGCACCGCGTTGCGGGAAGTTCCGGCGAGGTTGCGCGTTATAAACTTGGCAGTTTGCTTTCTTCGGCAAGCCCGTATTTGCTGCTTTTAACCGCAACGCCGCATAACGGAAAAACCGAACCGTTTTTGCGTCTAATAAGGCTTTTGGATAAAGACGCTTTCCCAAATTTCAATGCCGTTGTTAAACAGCAAGTTGCGCCGTATGTTATCCGAACGGAAAAACGCGACGCTATAGACAATAACGGAAACAGGCTTTTCAAAAACCGCACCACAAAAGCGGTAAACCTTACGTGGGATACGCGCCATTCGCTTCAAAAGGAGCTTTATTTATTAGTAACAAAATATGTTTCAAAAAGTTACAACAAAGCAATGAGAAACCGCGGAAAAAACATGTGGTTTGTATTCCTTTTAATTATGATGCAACGCCTTGTATCAAGCAGCACAAGCGCCATAAGGGAGAGTATGCAGCGCCGAATCAGCGTGCTTGAAGCGCAAAACACCAAGCTTAAACCAATGAGTGAGGAAGAGTTTGCGCTGTCTGAGCCGGAAATGAATATGGATGAGGCGATAGAGGCAATATCGCCGGATACGAAAGATGAAATTGCCGAATTATCCGCTATGGTAGCTTTGGCGCAGCAAGCCGAGTACCAATATCTTGATGTTAAGGCGGAGCCTTTAATTCAAATAATAGATGGCATATACGCGCAGGAAGCCGGGCAAAAGGTAATTGTTTTTACGGAATTTGTTGCAACACAGCTTTATTTGGCAAACCTTTTAACAAGCCGCGGTTATAAGGTTTCGGTTCTAAACGGAAGCATGGGTATTGAGCAGCGCGGCGAAGTTTTAAGTGAATTTCAAAATATAAACGACATTTTAGTTTCCACCGACGCGGGCGGAGAGGGCTTAAACCTGCAATTTTCCAACTGTGTAATTAATTACGACCTGCCGTGGAACCCTATGAAAATTGAACAGCGAATAGGCCGGGTAGACCGCATAGGGCAAACACGCGATGTAACCGCGTACAATTTTATCCTGACGGATACCGTTGAAGCCCGCGTGCGGGAGGTTTTGGAGGAAAAACTCTCCGCAATTTTAAGCGAACTCGGCGTAGATAAATATTCCGATATACTTGATGGCGAACAGGCGGAGGTAAACTATACCGAAGCCTATATGCGCTCCATTCGGGACCCTAAAAGTTCAACAAAATACGCGGCTTCGGCAGTGGAGGACGATTTTAAGAAACAGGTAGATAATACCCTAAGAATAAAGGAGCTTATAAGCGACGAAAAAAACTTAAGCACACTTGTTGGAACCGAAAATAATTTTGATTTGGATTCATCCTTGCGGTTAATGGTTTTAAATTACAACTTATGCGTCAATAACCCCATAGCCGCCGCACAAAATTACAATTTAAACGACCAGCTTATTATTTCGCACTTAAGCCGCGAAATTGAATTTACGCCGGATTCGCTCTTACCTGTTCTAAAAATAGAAAATTTCCCGAACGAATCCGGGTTTTTTATGCTTTGGGAGCTGTCCGTATCAAACGGCGAACAGAATAGGCGTTACATTCCCGTTTTCATAAACGACGATTTTATTCTTCGCCCGCTTGCGGGAAGCAGAATTTGGGACGAAATACTGCGGGAAACAAGCGTATTGTTTGTGGCGGGAACTTACGAAATATCGCCCGCCGATTACGAACGGTTAGAGGAAGAATCCCGCAGTTTCGCATACGAATCATTTATTGCGCTAAAGGAAGAACACGAAAAAAGAAGTGCCGAAACTTACCGAAAATATATGTACGCCTTAAAAATCCGTATAGAAGCGGCGCAGCAAATTGGTATTGAAAACATAAAAAAACACAGGCTTGCCGTTTTAGAAAAAGAAAAAGCGGACGCCGAAAATAAGTATAACGCAAGTAAAGCAATATTCCCGGATTTTCATCCGGAAATTATTATCCGAATGGAGACTAACAATGCTTGACTATAGCCTTAGTAAGCTTCTTTTTAAAAGCAACGAAAATAAGCTTCTTGTGTTTGCGCAAGAGGGTATTTGCGAAATTACAGAAATAAAAAGCTTGCTTAATAAAAACGGATATACGGTATACGAATATTTAAGTGCTCAAGAGTTTAGAATTGTGTTTGAGGAAAAAATAAAAAACAGCCTTGATAAAATCGCTGTAATAGTGCTTGCCGCCTCTTATGTTCCCTTTGATATACGCCGCGCTTTTTACGAGGTGACACTTAGCGCTTCAACAATTTTTCCGGAATTTAATTTAAACGCCGTAAGCAAATATTTAAAGGATTGGGATATAATAAGTTTTGCCGCCAATTCGTCTTACGCGGATTATTCGCACAAAAGCCAAACCAACGACTTTATTAAATCAACTGTTTTTTCGGAGCAAATAATTAGAAAATACTGCGAAAATGCGCTTATCAAGCTAAAAGAGGATTGCGAAAACGCATTGTCGTATTTGGATTGGATTCGTATTGCTCAGAAAAAAGCGTCAGTAGAATATTATGCGGCGTTAAGAGAATTAACTTTTGACATGACATTTGCGGATTCGCTGTTTCAAAACTTCATTAACGACGGTTACGGACGGTTATCTACCGAGGTTAGCGGCAAGTTCCCGCCGATAATTACAAAAGCAATTCCGGTTATAATGGCGGATAAAAACGCAAAGTCCGCGCTTATAGTAATGGACGGTATGTCGCTGTTCGATTTTAAGGCGATTTCGTATTATTTGGATGAATTTCAATATGATTTTGGCTGTTCGTACGCCATAATTCCAACAACAACGCCAATTTCGCGCCAAAGCCTTCTATCCGGCAAGTTTCCGCGAGAGCTTTCAAAACCTTTTTCTTTGGCAAATGAAGAAAGGGAATTTAAGGCATGTATAGAATCCTACGGAATAAGCGGGAGCCAAATTGAATATTTACGCGGTTACGACGCGCCAACCGGCCCGCTTACAAGGTTTGCCGCAATAATAATAAACGAAGCGGACGATATTGTTCACGGTCAGCGGCAGGGCAGAGCCGGTATGTTAGCAGATATGAATTTACTCGGCAAAAGCGGAAAACTGCAATCGCTTATAAATAGGCTTATTACTGCCGGGTTTGCAACTTACATAACCTCAGACCATGGCAATACGCTTTGCGCGGGTGTTGGCAGTTTTAGAAGCGGAGTTGAAATGCAGACGTCTTCAAAAAGAATGGCGGTGTTAAAAGATTTTGCCGAGGTAAATACCTTGCTTGCGGAAAATACAAGCGAATACCAAGGGTTTTACTTAAACAAGGATTACCGTTACTTCGTTTGCAACAGCGGAAAATCCTTTGACAATAAAGGCGAAAAAGTTATGGCGCACGGCGGAATGTCGTTAGACGAGGTAATAGTGCCGTTTATACGAATTGGATGGAGGAACACAAATGTCTAAAATGATTGGCTTATCAAGACCTATTAAGCGGGAATGGCTTGATAAAACCTTTGAAATTGTATCGCAATCAGAAAATGAACGGGAGATAATAAAAAAACTCAGCGAGTTCTTAGCGTTTGAAATTAAAAGCTCAACAAATTTAGGAAAAACGCGCGGAATATTATTAAGAATTTGGCTGCATTCTTCCGCCGCTTCATCTAACATATACAGCGCCGCCGTAACCGCGTTTAAAGGCAATGAAACCAACAAGCTTGCGGTTAACTGGGCAATGATTGCGCTATCATACCCGGTTTTTTACGATATGTGCGATTTAATAGGCAAAATAAGCATTGTGCAAGATACGTTTACAACGTCGTGGATAAAGGAAAAACTTCTGTCAATGTGGGGAGAACGAAGCACACTTTATCATTCAATTGATAAAATACTTCAAACACTGAAGAGTTTTGGCGCGATAGAAAGTGTAAAAACAGGAACCTACAAAATACGCAAGTTCCAAATAACCGATAGCGATACCGTAAAGGTTATGCTAATGGTTTTGCTCGCGTTAAATAAAAAAGCGTATTATGAGGTGCCGGAGCTTTCAGCATTACCGCTGTATTTCCCCTTCGAATATAATATAACGCTGGAGTGGCTGCACAATACGCAAGAACTGCGTTTAGGAAACTTCGGCGGCAAAATTGTGGTTGCCGCCGAAGTTTAGGGAATAATTTCACAGCAGCGTAAACCGTTCAATTTCCTCCTCAATCAATTTAAGCGAGCTAACCCAAAAACTTTCCTCCCTAACGTCAATACCGGCTTTTAGCCCAACGCCGCGCAGGGTGTCGCGTCCGGTTGCCGCTAACAAATTGTCGTAATCTTTTGTAAAGGAAGCGCCTTCGTTTAAATATTTTGCGTAAAGCCCTTTCGAAAACAACAACCCGTAGGCGTAGGGAAAGTTGTAAAAATTGCTGTGCGCGTAATAATAGTGGGATTTTGGCGCCCACGCGTAAGGATGCAGCAAATTCTCGTCCAAGCCGTCGCCGTAGGCTTCCCTTTGCGCCCACAGCATTATTTCTTTAAGTTCGTTTACCGAAGCGGAGCCGTTAGCGCGCTGTTCAAAAACCTTGGATTCAAATAAAAACCTGCTGTAAATATCAACTATTACCTGGGTTGCGTCGGTTAAATCCGCGTCTATTATTGCGGTTGCCTCTTCCTTTGAAGCGCCCTTTAACGCGGAATTAATTACAATTGTTTCGCAGAAGGTGGAGGCGGTTTCGGCAATAGGCATTGTGTAATGGCAATTAAGGTAACTTAAACCGTTAAGGCATTCGTTATGGTAGCCGTGCCCAAGTTCGTGCGCAATTGTTGTTACGTCGGAAAAAGTTCCGCCGAAGTTTAGCATTATTCTGCTTTCATTAATAGGGTGTATGCTGGAGCAAAACGCGCCGCCGGTTTTCCCCTCGCGCGGGTAAACGTCTATCCATTTATTGTCGAACGCGCGTTTCGCGAAATCCCCAAGGCGTTTGGAAAACGAGCTGAAATTTTCATAAACAAAATCCTTCGCTTCGCTGTAGGTGTATTTCATATCCGCCTTGCCAACAGGAGCGAACAAATCATAAAATGGCAGGCTATCCTTGCCCAAGAGTTTTGCCTTATGCTTTAAATACTTTCTGAAAACGGGGAGGTATTTTTTTATGGCGCTAAGCAGGCTCTCCAAGGTTTCCCTGTCCATCCTCGCGTTTTTAAGCGTCATATCCAGAGGGGATTCATACCTTCGCATTTTTGAAATTGTTAAAACCTCGCCCTTTATTGCGTTAAGGCACGCGGCAACCGGTTTGTCTATTTTTTCATACGCCTTAAGTTCGCTTTCATACGCGTTTTTGCGAAGTTCGCCGTCCGCGGAGTGCGCGTAATTGCGGATAACGGTTAAAGGTTCGGTTTTTGCCTCGCCGTTTACGGTAATATCCACACCGAGCGTCGCGGTTACCTGATCGCGCAGTTTTTCCCACGCGCCGGAACCGGTGGTTTCCATTTTGGCAATAACAAGTTCCTCGGCGGGGCTAAGTAAATGTTTGGTTTGTTCCTTCATTTCGTTTATCACAAATTCGTGCTCCGAAAGAAACGCGGACGACGCCACTGTTTTGTCCAAATCGTCGATTTTGGCGATAAAATTGAGCGCCGCAACGTCCGGTTCGGTTAACGCGGTAGAAAGTTCCTCTAAAATATCAAGCTGTTTCGCGGCGGTTTCGTTCATTACATCCACCGCAAGGATAAGATACGAATATGATAAAAGGGTTTCCGCGTACTTTGAAACTTCCAAATACAGCTTGAAATAACCTTCTAACTTTTTGGCGGCGTCCGTTATTTCCTTAAAATTATCGGCGGCAAATACGGTTATTTCAGTAATAAGGTTTTTGTAGGTTTCAAAATCCGCTTTGTACCCTTCGCTGTCGAAAGATTCGTAAAGTTCGTTTAAAGACCAACGGTTTTCCATTTTAAGACCTCCGGATTTATATTTTTTTGTATTATAAACCGGAATGATTGAAATTAAAACATAAATTAAAATTCTGTATTAAAACCAACTCAATTAAATTGAAAAATACAGCGGTATTTGCGACACAGGCAACAAAAAAACCACTTCGTTTTGCGTATTTAAAACCTGAATTTTCAGTTTATTTTTTTCTCCCGGCGAAAATTACAATATGCAAAAAAAGGGGTGAAACAAATGGCTGAAAATTTATTAAAACCAAAGGACTGGTCTGTTATCGCGTATGTGAGGCTATCCGACGAGGATACCGGAAAAGCGGAGGAGGAGAAAAGCAAAAGCATCGAAAACCAGATAAAATATTTGGAATTGTACGTTAAAAATATGAAGGAGCGCGGAGAGCAAATTTCCGAATACAAAATAGTTTGCGACGACGGCAAAACCGGGACGGATACGAAAAGGACAGGGTTTAGAGAGGTTATCCGCCTGCTTGAGGACGGAGAATACAACTGCCTTTTAATAACGGATTTATCGCGCGGGTTCAGGAATATTTCGGATCAAACATATTATCTTGAGGAATATTTCCCTTTGCACGACATACGTTTTATATCCACAACTCTGCAATATGTGGACAGCTATCTTCTGCCGCAGTCCGCGATGAATTTGGGAGTTAAAATTCAGGGAATAACAAACGAGCAGTTTGCCTACGACACCTCGATTAAAATCCGCAGCAAATTTGATTCGAAACGCGCTTTAGGGGAATTTATAGGGGCGTTCGCTCCTTACGGGTACGACAAACACGAAAACAACAGCGACCTTTTGGTTACGGACCCGGACGCGGCGAAGGTTGTAAGGGATATTTTTAAATGGTACACAAAAGATTACATGAGCCTTAGTTCCATTGTTAAAAAGCTGAATGTTCTTGCCGTGCCAAACCCAACAAAGTACAAAAACCAGCGGGGGCAGAACCTGAAGAACCCCAAAGGCAACGACGGCTTATGGAGCGCAAGTTCGGTTAGGCGCGTTTTAACGAACGAGGTATATT